>JASUSV010000084.1 GCA_030445865.1 Clostridia bacterium | reverse complement strand
CCCGCCCTTCTCCTCCTTCCGTTGGATAAGGCCGAGCCGGATGGCCCATAGCATTATGCCGCTACCTCTTCTTTTCGGGCTTGTTTAGCCGTAAATACTTTTCTTAAGCATTCTTCCACGTCAGCTAGGACGCGGAAAATGGCTTTTAACGCTTCCTGCGGGTTTCCTTCAGCATAGTGGTTTATATACTCCCAACTGTACTGGTGGTACCCTCTTACGCCGTGGACCTCGCACATGGTGGCCGCGAACACTTCGGCCACTATTTCCTGTTCCGGCACCTGGCCGCCCTGCAGGGGGCGGAAGGTGTGGTGGATGGCGTGGCCCAGTTCGTGGAACCATGTTTTCACGTCGTGGGTGTGGAGGACAATCTTCTTGCCGTTGCTCCAGGAGTAAAAGCCGTAAGACCCGCCGTCTCCAGGCGCATAGATGATTTCCTGCACCCCGAAGGCCTTCGCCACTTCTTGCAGCGGTGGGGGTTCGGGAGGGTCGTATTTTACCTCCGGCAAGGGTTTGCCCTCGGTATCTTCGTAGCGGAATACCGGGATGAACCGGAATCCCACGATTACCCTGCGTTCTTCTTCGCGCTCTTCGCCAGTTTCCGGGTCGGTGACCTTAACGATCTTTTTGACCGTACAAGGGGCAAGGATGTGAAAGGCTTTAGCGCCTTTTTTAACCCTGCGCCCCGCTTCCTGCCACTGATGGAAACCCCGGGCGTCTTCAGTGCCGGCTAAGTACATCAGCAGCCGATTACCCAGGCTCCAGGTGTCGCTCGGTTTGCCCTGACCGCCTTGGGGCCGAATCAGGGTCCTGGCCACGGCAGGGGGTAGGTCGCCGTTCGCGAACATGGCCAGTAAACGGTTTAAGGCTTCCCTGGTTTTCTCGGTATCGTACTTCATCCTTCCGGGCGGGCCGCCGGCCCGCCCCTTTCCTCCTTCGCGAGTAGAATTAGGGCGGGCCTTTCGGCCCAGGTTTTCCTACGAAAAACGAAAGAGGACGCAAAGGTTGTTTAAACCTTGACGTCCTCTTTCATAGTTTGAGGCTTATGCCGTGTTAATCTTTTACCGCAGTCCCAAGGCCAGGGTGACGATTATACCGCCGAATCCTACCAGCATGGTTACCAGCAGGCTGAAAGCCCAGCGGTTGATGCCACCCATCTCCCTGTGCATATCATCTAGCTTGGCGCTTAACTTTTCGTCCAGGCGGTCGAGTCGGTTCAACAGGAAGAAAAACTCTTCCGACACCAGGCGGTGCGGATGATCTCCTGCCGTTGCCGTCTCTTTCTTCGTTTCTTCCACGGCAATCACCTGCCTTCACCTCCATCTTATTACGCCGATGGCGCTCTGGCAAGGTTAAATTGCCTCGTCTTCCCCTTCGGCTGGGCTACGTAAATCGCGGAACCTGGCGGTGTAGTAAGCCCGCCCGTTCCTTGATTTTACCCGGCTGAAGGTCACTCCAATTATGTCCCAGCTTAAGCCTTCTTCTTCGAGCCCTTCGGTGATCTCTTTAAAACCGTTGACGACTACATTGCCACCGGTGCGGTAGTAATGCCGGTTATCGCCCTGGACGGTGAAAATCACGTTTTCGGCGCCGTCATTGTAGTTAGACTGGACAATGGCGGCATTTTCCAACGTTACTTCCCGCCCGATCAGCTTCTCGAAATCACCTTTCTCTCGGCCGCGCAGGAACCCTAAGCCGCTTCCTTCCCGGTTGGCATTCTTAATGCGTTCTTTTAGGCTCATTTTTGCGGGTACGGGCCTTCCCGGCCCGTACCCAATCCTCCTTTCGTTGGATTGGTATTTTAGGGCCGGTAGCCCTTGAAGCCCTATAAGCTCAAAAGCAGGCCAACTTTCTTTTTGACCCCGGCAAGGGTTCCAGTATCAATATGCCCGATTACTATTGCCGATGCCTTGGAAACCACCGTGATATGGTCGCAGACCACCTTGGAAGGTTTCATCAGGCCCGCTTCCGGCCATTTATTTATTCTTACATCCCAGGAACTGAAAGCTCCGGTGCCGGAGATTTTGGCGACCACCAGGTCCCGCCTGTTCTGGTTGTGCTCATACGAGCTCAGTACCAGGGCGGGCCTGGTCTTGCCGCCGCCTTCATCCGCATATGGGATTTCAGCGATCACCACGTCTCCCGGCTTGAAGCCGTTCCTGTCGTTCTTTTGCTTTTTCCCATTTTTTGCGGTAATACTCGTCCAGTTCTTTGTCGTCCCAGTCGTCCCAGGTTTCAGTCGGGTCATAGAAGGCCACCGCCTTGCCCTGGAACTGCGGCCAGAACCGCCAGATGATCTGGTTCATTAACCAGATCTGGTCCTCCCGTGGTAATTGCTCGACAACACGCGCTACTTCTTCCCTGTTCATAATAATCTCCTTTCATCCCGGCACGCTCCTTCTTTATAAATTGAAGCGCCCGGGGGGTCTCCCACGGGCGCTTGAAAGCATGCGCCCGTAGGAGGGCCTTGTAAAAGCAAAAAACACCATGACCTTGCAAGTAAATACTGAACTTGCTTTCTTAGGCCAAAGTGTTTCCTTTCATGACTCACACGGCTTTTTAAGCTGTTGAAGCCGCCAATCTTTACTTTTCTTACATGTTTGCGCCGCTACATACGGCTCATCCTGCCCCGGTTTGGTAGCTTTACGCTAAACTTGTAACGCCGAAGGCTGGGGGCAAGCCTTTTTCCGGCGCTTAGCCCGTTCTTAAAGGAGGCAGCCAACCCTCCTGCTCTTTGCACCACTGGAGATGGGCAGCTCCGGCCTGTGGCGCTTAGGACGGTTAGTTACAAGGGTTACTACGGCTTGCCTTGGCAAGTGTCCTCCTTGCCGCCGCTGCGGCTTACGCCGCTCACCCAGGAGCCGGACCTGTAGCGCCGGCCATCTTCCGGTTCGCGCCGCCTGCTCCTCGCCGTGGCGGTCGCGCCATATTGCCCGCTGTATCGGTTGGGTCCCACCGGTGCCGTCTGCTCCTCGCTATGACGGCACATCTGGAACGCCTGCTCATCGCCGTGACGTTCCCGCTTCACGAGTACACCCAGCTCTTCGCTATGGGACTTTTCGTGAAGCACCTCTCACCAGCGTATCCGTCTCCTCTTCGGCATGACGGCCGCTCCGGGGCTTTCACCCGCACCAGCCAAGGCAAATGCTGATGGGTGAGGGTATGGTTAGTAGGTATGTTTATCTAGTTATTACACTAGCAAAGTTATCCAAAGGTGTCAAGAAAAATTTTCTATGCCAGTTTAATTTTTTCCTTTAGCATCCCCGGCCGGAGAAGCAATTCATCCAGGGTGAATTTTTTTCCGGGTATTTCTCCTTTCCGCCCTTCCATGGGTAGTATATACACATCCGCCGCCGGGTTTATTTCTTCGTCCAGGCGCGGGGCATCTATTAACCATTTTTCCGGGCCGTTAGCGCCGTTGAAGGCCATTTGTGCGTGGAGGCAAGAGTTTTTGGCTTTCACCAACTGCCAGTTGAACCCCGGCACTTCTTTTTTGGCCAGGGAAAAGAATAAGCCGTAAACCGCCAAGCGGCAGGCCTCCTGGGCGTCCAGGGGCGGCCGGCTTTCCGCCGGGAGCCAGAGGCGGAATGGGCCCACTACAGTGAATACGTCTACCCACCTGGCCATACCGGCGTACCATAGGGTTTTTAGGGCTGAATTAGCTGTTCGGCGGCTGCATTTTAATATATTTGCGGAAGCTTCCTGGGTAAGCGCTTTGGCCTCAACTAACGCGCTTAATAATTCATAAGCGCGGCCGCTAAAATCCCTGGCGCCGCTGCCCGGCCCCAATTGGCCAGGGTGCAGGGCAATGCCCCGGGCGTAGGGGCTGATCCATTCATTTGCTCTGGCCGCTGCTTCCTTCACGCCTTCTGGCATGCAACTTCCTCCTCCCGCGTATGCGTTCTGGGTCAAAGACTACCATGTGCAACTTTTTCCCGGCTTTATCGTAGTGTAATACCTGAAAAGGGAACCGTTCTCCTTCGGAAATTTTTCTACCTACCGGGTAGCCGGCGATGCCAACTATGCCCTGCCGGACCTCAACAAAAAGGTTTCTCCCGCGGATCATGATAATTTTTCCTGATACGATATCGCCCCTGCTGAAGTCCGCGTTTTCCCAGGGGTCTTTAATGCCCACCTCTATTCTTTTGTTTTCTTTATCTATCCCTTCGACTACCGCCGTAACCAGCTGTCCCGGCTTGTATATGGCTTCCAGGGGCAGTGATTTTGAGTGCGCCGCTTTAGTATAAGGCACGGGGATGATTACGCCGCCGCCGATATCGAGGCCCACGTTGCGGCGGGATATGAAGCGCACCAGGGCCGGCACCTCTTCTCCTTCCTGGAGGGTATTTAACAGACTGGCACGGGCTTCTTCGACCACTTCCCGCCTGGTGCAGGCCACGATGCCGTTTTTCTTGTCGATATGCCGGATTTTTACGTTTACCTCCTGGTCGATGAAAAAGTTCATCATCCGCTCGCTGGGAAGCCCGGTTTCGGAGGCCGGCACTATGCCACGTATACCGTCCCCCTCTTTAAACCTTAATTCCCAGTAAAACTCTTTCAGGGTTTTGGGGGTTACAACCGACGTGACAATCCCGCTCAATACTTTGCCACGGTCCTTGGCGTCGTAAAAGATATCCCAGCAATCTAATTCTGTTCCAGCGAATCCTTCGGGTGTTAACCTCATGCGTTCTCCCTCCTGTTTTGTTCTTTGTCAAAATCGAATCCTACTTTCCCGTCCTTACCCAATATAAGTGCTGCATCGAATTCCTTGCCGTTTTTGGATTTAAAGCCTTTAATCATCCCGGTCCTGCCTTTTTGCAACATCTCCTTCGCCTGGCCGGCGGTAATCTTTTTACCGGCGATTTCTTTCCAGATGACAAACTTGCAGCCTTCTTTCCAGCCGGAACAGCAGTATCCTTTCTGGGACTCGGTAACGTCTTTACCGCAAAGCGGACATTTCCCCAGGGTTTCGCCATTCCTTTCGGCAAATTCAAAGTTAACTTTGCCCCCTTCCCCCAGGGTCAGGGCGGCGTAGAACTTTTTGCCGGTTTTAGACTTAAAGCCTTTGATTACCCCGGTTTTCCCTCTCTGCAGTAGTTCCTTAGCCTGGTTGGCCGTTATTTTTTTGCCGGCGATTTCTTTCCAGATGGCAAATTTGCAGCCTTCTTTGTAGCCGCTGCAGCTGTAGCTTTTTGGGTATTCCATCACCTCCCGTCCGCATAGGGGGCACCGCCCCAGGACTTCCCGGTCAGGCTCGGCCCCCGGGGTGGCTTCCTGTTCCCTGGCCATTCGTACCACCTCCGTGGTGAAGTTTTTTATTCCTTCCAGCCATTCATTAAAGTCGCGCTGTCCTTCCTCGATCTCTTTTAACCCTTCCTCCCATCGGGCTGTT
>JASUSV010000083.1 GCA_030445865.1 Clostridia bacterium | reverse complement strand
GAGTGGCTCTGCAGGTCGGTCATGGCCTTAGCAACATTACGGGGCGCGGCGGCATAGCCTATCCGCCAGCCGGTCATGGCGTAGGTCTTGGAGACGCCGTCGATGACAATGGTGCGCTCTTTAATCTCCGGCCCCAGGGCGGCAATGCTGGTATGGGTTATCCCCTCATAAAGCAGGGCCGCGTATATTTCGTCGGAAATAACCGTCAGCCCGTGGGCCAGGATAACTTCCGCCAGGGCCTCCAATTCACCCTGGCTGTAAACGGCACCGGTTGGATTAGAAGGGGAATTGAGGACCAGGAGCTTTGTCCTGGGGGTCAGGGCCGCCTTCAGGGCGGCCGGGGTTACTTTGAAATCCTGGTCGGCGCCGGTCTCGATTACCACCGGCACCCCGCCGGCCAGCTTAACCTGTTCGTAATAACTCACCCAGTAGGGGGCGCAGAGGACTACCTCGTCCCCTTCGTTCAGTAAGACCTGCATGGCGTTGTAGAGGGAGTGCTTGGCGCCGCAGGATACTACTATGTCCGCAGCCTCATAGCTTAAACCTCGGTTTTTTAGGCAGGCACAAACCGCCTCGCGTAGTTCCGGGATACCGGCCACCGGCGTATAGCGGGTAAAACCGGCCTTCAGGGCCGCCACAGCTGCTTCTTTAATATGTTCGGGTGTGTCGAAATCAGGCTCGCCAGCGCTGAGGTTGATAACCGGGATGCCCTTAGCCTTCATGGCTTTGGCCTGGGCATCAATAGCCAGGGTGGGAGAAGGGCTGATACCGGCAGCCCGCCGGGCAAGTTCCATAGATAAAATCCCTCCAGCTTTGATGATACATTTATTATTTCGCTTTAAGCAACTTTTGTAAAGGATTTTTTACCTTGCTGCCTGCGCCCGTTCAGTCCCTTCTCCCTTATTCGAACTCCTTACCCCGGCTACCCATAGTTTTCGCCCCGTTTATTTTTCAGGATCTACGATCTTGTTTACCAGGCTCCCTACCTTTTCCACCCTGATTTCAATGGTGTCGCCCACCTGCATGGGACCCACTCCTTCTGGGGTACCGGTCATGATTACATCCCCGGGTAAAAGGGTCATTACCTGAGATATAAAACTTACCAGGTAAGGTATGGAGAAGATCAACTGGGAGGTGCGGCCGTCCTGCCTTAGTTCGCCGTTTAAGAAAGACTGCAGCCCGACGTCGGCCACGTCAATACCCCGGACGATATACGGCCCCAGGGGTAAAAAGGTGTCGAAGCCCTTGGCCCTGGTCCACTGGCCGTCTTTTTGCTGCAGGTCGCGGGCCGTGACGTCATTGCCCACGGTATAACCGAAGATATACTCCTCCGCTTCTTCTTGCTTTACGTTATGGGCCGTGCGGCCGATGATTACAGCCAGTTCGGCTTCGTAGTCCAGCCGCCCTACCATGGGCCAGTATACTATGTCATCACCCGGCCCGATGACACTGGTGGAGGGTTTGATAAAGATGACCGGTTCCTCTGGCACCTTCATGGTCAACTCAGCGGCATGGCGGCGGTAGTTGAGACCTACGCAGACCGCCTTGCCCGGCCGGCAGGGCGCCAGGAGTTTGACCTCGTTTAATGAAAAGCGCTCCCCGCTTTCGCGGTAGGCAACAAAAATGTCGCCCTCCAGGGCAATTACCGTTTCTCCCTCTAGACGACCGTAAAAGGTTTCTCCCCTAGCATTGCAGCGGATCAATTTTTCGACTTGAGCCATGAATTTTGCCTCCTTTGCGCTTAGATCATGCTTAAAAAGAAATATCTTCTTCAGCAACGATTTTGTTACTTAAGCGCCCTAGCCCGCTAATTTCGATAGTACAAATATCACCTATTTGCATATAAGCAGGAGGTTTGCGATCTTTAGCCAATCCACCCGGCGTACCAGTGGCAATTATATCCCCGGGTTCTAACGTAAAGATGCGCGATAAGAAAGATACCAAGGTAGGAACATCATATATTAATTCGCGGGTATTTGAATTCTGGAGCAAACGATCATTGACCCATAACTTAACATTAAGATTAGACGGATTATCTATTTCATCTTTAGTCACGAGATAAGGTCCACAAGGTGCGAAATTGTCAAATGTCTTGCCACGAACAACCTGTTTGTCCAGGGCCGTTAAGTCGCTAGCACTAACATCGTTGAAGATCATATAGCCAGCTACATAATTATACGCTTTTTCAATAAGTACGTTGCGCCCTTTTTTCCCAACGATGAAGGCTAATTCAGCCTCGTAACCCAGGCACTGCGTCATTTTCGGGTAAATAATCGGATCGTCAGGGCCGCAAAGGGCATTTCTGTATTTAGCAAAAATCCGTGGTTCAGGGGGGATTGGTTGACCAGTTTCTCGAATAAAATCATGGTAATTATGGGCCAAGCATATTATACGCAGAGGATTCTGCACTGGAGCCCCAAGTTTTACTTCACTGCGTTGGAAAATAAAACGTTTCTTGGAAGAACTTAAATCAGCTAAACCGAAGTTACTGACTGCATCAAGGGCTATTTGGGCCGCCTCCCAAGAGCGATCACCGCCATGTAAGAATTCAACGCTGTTAGGGGGGACGAGGGCCTGGGCTAATTCTTTGGCGCGAGGTTCCCCTTTGCGGGTCAGGTGGGTTTCGTAAGCATAATTTAAGTCAATAATCAAATCTTCATCTTTCATAGCTCCTAAACGGTAATCACGCTCGCCAAATTGATACATTACCAGCTTCATTACATACATCCTCCTGTCTTAATAAAGAAATTAAAGTGCTGCAATGATGGCTTTTGTCATTTCTTGCGTCGTAGCCCTCCCACCCAGGTCACCAGTTAGTACCCGACCCTCCCGGAGGACCTTTCCAACCGCTATTTCAATAGCCTTGGCAGCCTGGGTTTCACCTAAGTAATAAAGCATCATTGAAGCTGTAAGAATTTCCCCTATTGGGTTAGCGATACCCTGGCCAGCAATATCTGGTGCAGTACCATGAACAGCCTCAAACAGGGCGACATCAGGTCCGAAATTACGTAAGCGTCAAACCCAACCCACCTAGCACCAAAGCAACATTTATAGGATAATCTTCCTCAAGAACAACAATGGAGGAAGATTTTTTATGACCAAAGCCGAACTACAAAAACTATGGGCAACCCGGATAGCCGAATACCAGGCCAGCGGGCAAAGCGTCAAAGAATGGTGCAACTCACGTAAAGGTATTAGCCCGCGGCAGTTATGGTACTGGCTGCGGAAGTATAAAAATCAAGTAACTACTCAGCCACCCCAAGAAAATAGGAAATAATGCTGGACTCGGCGCTGCTTTTCATGTAGAATGGAACCATGAAAACAGAAGCAGCGTTCCGGGTAACACAAATAACCGCAACCCACATCCAGACAATCAAACAGCTAATAGCTGATAACCCCTCCTGGAGCCGCAGTAGACTATCAATGGAACTCTGCCGGCTCTGGAACTGGTACTCTCCTGTCGGCCAGATGAAGGATATGGCCTGCCGCGACCTTTTGCTCAAGTTAGAGCAGCAAGGGCAGATCGTACTACCCCGTAAATCTGAAAGTGTTAGGCAGGGCGGGAATAGAACCTCAATCACCCCGGTACCTCATTCCACAACCGCCATCACCGGCCAATTAAAAGACCTGTTGCCCCTGCGGGTGGAAGTAGTAGAGAGTAGCCATCCATCCTGGCCACTGTTCAAATACCTGCTCTTTCGTTACCACTACCTGGGCTTCAGCGGCACGGTGGGCGAGAACATGAAGTACCTGGTGTATGATCGCTACAACCGCCCGCTGGCCTGTTTTCTATTCGGCTCTGCCGCCTGGAGCTGCACCGCCCGGGATAATTTCATCGGCTGGGACAAAGAGAGGCGCCTCAATAATCTCTGTTATCTCACCAACAACACGCGCTTTCTGATTCTTCCCTGGGTGCAGGTCCCTCACCTCGCCAGCCATCTCCTGGGACTAATCACCCGCCGCATCCAGGGGGACTGGCAGCGCAAGTACGGCCATGGCCTGTTCCTGTTGGAGACCTTTGTGGAGATAAACAGGTTTCGCGGCACCTGCTATAAGGCGGCCAACTGGCGCTACGTCGGCCTGACCAAGGGCCGCAGCCGCAATGACCGCTGTCACAGTTTAAAGGTCCCCATCAAGGCCGTCTACCTGTATCCCCTGGCCAAGCACCTGCCCGGGGGTGAGGCCTCGTGACGCGGGAGGAGATCCTGGCCGTTTATCATGAGGGACCCGAAGCGGTAGTCGCCCTGGTAGAGGGCCTGCTAGCCAACTTTGAGCGCATTTACCAAAGCCAGGCCCGGCAGATTACGATCCTGGAAGCAAGGGTCAAAGAACTAGAAAACCGGCTCAATCAGAACAGCAGGAACTCTAACAAGCCTCCTGCCAGCGACGGCTTCAAAAGGAAAACCCAAAGCCTCAAGGAAAAGAGTGGCAAGAAAAGCGGCGGGCAAAAGGGGCATCCCGGCCACACGCTGAAAATGGTGGCCAACCCCGACCAGGTGCAAGTGCACCCGGTGGATTGCTGCCGGCAGTGCGGGGCCTCCCTGACTGAGCAGGCCAGCGCTTCTTACGAAAGACGCCAGGTGTTTGACCTGCCACCCTTAAAGCTGCTTGTTACCGAGCACCGGGCGGAGCAAAAGACCTGTCCGGTGTGCGGCACCTGCAACAAGGCCGCCTTTCCCGCCAGCGTTGCCCAGCCGGTGCAGTACGGCCCCGCAGTCCAGGCCTTAGCCGTCTACTTTAACCAGTACCAATTCCTGCCCTACGACCGCATCAGGGAACTATTTGCTGACCTTTTCGGGCAGCCAATAGCCGAAGGCACCCTGCTGGCCGCCAATCAGGCCGTAGCCGCGGCCCTGAGTGACACCGAACAGGAGATTAAGCACAGACTCTTAAACTCTCCCGTCGTTCATTGCGACGAGACCGGCAGCCGGGTAGGAGGGAAACTGCAATGGCTCCATGCTGTAAGTGACGAACACCTGACCCATTACAGCATCCAACCCCAGCGTGGCTCGAAGGCCATGGACACGATAGGGTTTTTATCCGTTTACCAGGGGATCGCCAAACACGACTTCTGGAAGCCTTACTTCAAATATCCCTGTGGCCATTCCCTCTGCAACGCCCATCACCTGCGGGAGCTGACCAGAGTCGTTGAAAATGAGCACCAGGCCTGGGCGCAACAGATGCAAGAGCTACTTCTTACCATCAAGGGGGCGGTGGCGAAACAAAAGGAAAACGCCAAGACGCATCTGGAGCTGGAGCAGCTGATGGAATTCGAGTCACGCTACAGCCGCATCATTGCCCGCGGGTATGAGGAAAACCCATTAGTGGAGGAAAAACCCCAGGGCAAGCGGGGCAAATCGAAAAAGACCAAAGCCAGGAACCTGCTGGAAAGACTGGATAAGCACCGCCAGGAAACGCTAAACTTCATGTATGATTTTCGCATCCCCTTCGATAATAACCAGGCAGAACGCGATATCCGCATGATGAAGGTTCAACAGAAGATCTCCGGCGGATTTCGCACCTGGCAGGGTGCCCAGATCTTTTGCCGGATTAGAGGCTACATTTCTACTGTCAAGAAGAATTCTGTCCCGGTATTGGGGGCCATCCGCGATGCCTTCCTTGGCATGCCTTTTGTTCCTGGTGAGACTTGATTTTTTACTATTGGTTGATGGCCTGAGTAGTTAC
>JASUSV010000082.1 GCA_030445865.1 Clostridia bacterium | reverse complement strand
ATTTCCCAGTATTTGGTTCAGTCCCATATTTACGCTCGGTTCACCAAGCCTGACGGAGTTGCTGGCAACGTTCCATCAAGACCGATACCTTATCCCCGCGAGGCGAAGTTCCATTTTGTGCTGGGCGCACTAAAAAGGCGAGGGATAAGCCCTCGCCTTAATTGACCGGTAAAAGGTTACGTTTCCCCTGAAGCAGCTGCTAAGAAGCCGTCTTTCCCTTGGCCTGCATCCTCCCGATCAGCTTGGGAGGGTCGATCTGGACCGGACAGGCCTTTTTGCAGATGTCGCATTTGGCGCAGGTCTCCAGGTAAGAAGCTTCTTTATCATTTAGGCCCCCGGCTTCGGCTTTGAGGATTAACTTTACGGCACCGGGGAAGGAACCGTCTTTAGCGTAAATGGGGCAGTTGTTCAAGCAGGCCCGGCAGCCCACGCAGTAAAGGACTTCTTCCAGGCCGTCCCGGAGGGCCTGGGTGCGGCCATTATCCAGGAGGACGAGGTGAACTTCCAGGGGACCGTGCATACCGTTAACGATTATGAATTCAATGTCGCCGGTGCGGCTGGGGCCGGTAATGAGGGAAACGTAGTTACCGATGGGCTGGCCGTAGCCGTAGACGGCAGCCGCCCTCAAAACCGCAAAGGCATCTTCCAGGGTGGGTACGAGTTTATCCAGGCCGGCGACGACGATGTGGACCGGCGGTAAGTTAGAGACCATGCGCACGTTGCCCTCGTTTTCCTGGAAGACCACGGTGCCGGTTTCGGTCACCACGGCGCCCGTCCCGGTAATGCCTACCGGGGCCTCGGCAATATATTTCCTGGTCCACAGGCGGATGACTTCGCTGATCTCTTGAGCGTCTATTTCACCCTCAGGCACTGGGCGGCCGATCTCCTGGTAAAGGGCTTTAAGATCTCCCCGGGCAAGCCTGGTCCATAGAGCGCCATACCCCATGCCCGGGTCTCTTTCTTTTCCTTTTAAGGCACGGGCAAACCCATCCATTTCGGTTTCGATAACTTTAATTCCTTTTTGTTTTAGGGAGGGGATGAGATCGATTTCCTCCAGGGTAGCGCTTTCGGACGCGACGACCAGGCGGTCGCCTATAACCGAAGCTATATAGGCGAGGGCGTCCTGGGCGTCTTTAGCCAGGTGGACCTGGTAGCCTTTAACTTTCAGCGACTCCTGGGCCTGGGCCAGGAGGTCATCCAGGTTGGCAATGCTATAGCTTTTTACTTCCAGGGCCCGGCGGGAAACTTCCGGGTAACGCTTTTGCATCTGGGCCACTCTTTCCCGGAGGGGCTCTAAGACTGCTACTTGATTTTTGGCCATTTTCCTCAACTCCTACTTATCTTTTAAGGCCCGGTCAAGCAGTTCTACGGTATGCAGGACTTTTACGTTTAAACCTTCGCGGTGGACGCCGTCTCTTAAATGCATTATGCAGGCCGGGCAGCCGGTAGCCAGGATGTCGGCCCCGGTTTCTTTAAGCTGTTCTATCTTGCGGTCATTAATCCTGGTCGAGAAGTCGTAGTAGTGATAGCAGAAGGTACCGGAAGCGCCGCAGCAGAGGTCCGGCTCGGCCATTTCTTTAAGCTGTACGCCGGGGACGGCCTGGATGAGCCGGCGCGGCTCTTCTACCACACCTTGCCAGCGTACCAAGTGGCAGGGATCGTGGTAGGTGACTTTTTCTTTTAACTGGGCCATCCCGGCTTTAAGCTCGATGTTTTGGGTCAGGAAGACGGCGATGTCAAAGGTCTTGCGGGCCAGTTCAAATACTTTATCACTGAAGGGTTCGGCGTAGTATATTTGCGGGTAAATGTCTCTAAAGGCGCTGCCGCAGGTGGCGCAGGCCGTAACTACGGCGTCAACATCCAGGGCCATTAAAATTTTGAGGTTTTGCTCGGCCAGAGCCCTGGCCGTACGGTAATCGCCTTTCAGGTAGTGGGGGGCTCCGCAGCAGACGCGGCCCTGGGGCAGCACGACCTCGACATTATTGCTGGCCAAAACGTTGACTGCCGCCCTGCCGATACCGGTATAGATGTGGTCAATAAAGCAGCCGGGGAAGAAGGCGACTCTGGCCTGGGGTTTAGCAACTTTGGTTTCCGCCGGTACTTCGTCGTTCAAGGGCCGGCCGGCAAGCATGGGCACCAGCCTCCTGGTCTCCAGCCCCATGACGTTAAAGCGCGGGTGAGCGCCTTCACCATCGGCGGCCTTCTTTAAAGCCAAGCCCTGGAAGGCGCGGGCCAGGCCCATGGCGGTGTTGGCGTTCTTTAAGCCGTAATGGAGGATTAGTTTATCGCCCCTGTTCAGGCCCTCTTGTTTGACCAGCTTCTCCCGCAGTTTGGCCATAAGGCTGGCGGTATCGATCTGGTTGGGGCAGTGCTTGGTGCACATGCGGCAGTTCAGGCATAAGGGCAGGCCGCCCTGGTACGCTTTATCCAGGCCCAGCATGAAGGCGGTCTGCAGCACGCCAATGCCGCCGATATATTTGTAGCCGTAGCGGTCGCCGATCTCGCGGTAGATGGGGCAGTAGTTAAGGCAACTGCCGCAGTTGATGCAGTAAAAGGCTTCGGCAAATCCCTCGCTGATGGCGCGGTGGCGGCCGTTATCGAGCAAGATGATGTGCACTTCCTGGGGGCCGTGGCCGCCGGGGACCAGGCGGCCGTTGGCAAAAATCTTGCTGGGGCCGGAAATGGCCGAGACGTAGGTGCCGATGTTCTGGCCCACGCCCCAGACGGCGGCGCCGCGGCAGACGGCGATGGCGTCTTCCAGGGTGGGCACGATCTTATTGATGCCCGCCAGGACGATGTGGATACGGGGCAGGCTGGTGACCGCCCGGATGTTGCCCTCGTTTTCTTCTACAAAGACGGTGCCGGTTTCGGCGGCAATGGCGTTGGCTCCGGAGATGCCTACGTCGGCATTTAAGAGATCGCCTCTTAAGGCCTCCCTGGCCGTGCGCACCAAGGTCTCGATGACCGGCTCTACCGGGCGGCCCAGTTCCTTAGAAAAGATCTCGGCCACCTTTTCCCTGGGGATGTGGATGGAAGGAGCCATAGTATGGCTGGGCTTACTTTTGGCCAACTGCACTATGCGGTCGCCCAGGTCGGTCTCCACCACCCGGCAGTTGTGTTTTTCCAGGGCCTCCACAATGCCAATTTCTTTGCTGACATTGCTTTTAGATTTTACTACCAGGGAACCGGGTTTTACTAAAGATAACACGTAATTGCGGGCGTCTTCGGCGGTTTCGGCAAAAAAGACTTTGCACCCGTTGGCTTCAAAGTTTTTGACCGCCTGTTCAATCAATTTATCAATATTTTGCAATGAGTGCTCTTTGATCTTCCGGATGCAGTCGGAAAGGCCGGGGTACTTGGCGGCCATGGCTTTTTCATTATTGCAGATGATGCCGAAGGCCCGCAGCCTTCCCTTGCGGGACTCCAGGTCGTTAAAGCCGTCTTCAATATGCTCTCTTAAGATTTCCTCGTTGGCTAGGCTCATCGTTTTCCCTCCTTAGACCTGCCAGGCGGCACGTCTTAAACAATACGCTTCTAGCTTAGAGCGATCTATTTGGGGCTTAAAATCGGGATCTAAGATTATAGACCCGTTCCTGAATTCCAAGGGTTTAACAAAAAGGGGTTCTCTCGGTTTCAAAAAACCGTTTTCCTCGCCGGCCGTCTCCAGCCCCAGGTTGGCCGCCACTAACGCCTCGTGGTAGCAACCGAGGTCGGCCGCCACGCCGTTACCGAGGACGACTTTCAGCCCCAGCTCTTGCGCCCGCTTTATATAACGGGCCATATTCCTTGCGCTGCCGGCCTTCATAAGCTTAAATTTAAGGTAATGGGCGCATTTTTCACCGGCGGCGCGCTCCACATCCTCCAGGTGGTAGATAGATTCGTCGAGCATGAGGGGCAAGGGCGATTTCCTGGCCAGCTCGACCATAGCTTGCCAGGCATCCTCCTCAAAGGGCTGCTCAAAGAGCTCGATGCCTGCCGGATCAACGCTGGTGACGAAGCGGGCTGCCTGCTCAAAATTATAGCCCTGGTTGGCATCAATGCGGATTTTGGCCCTCCCGGCCACGGCCTGCTGCAAGGCCCTAACACGCCGGATGTCGTCTTCCACATCAAAGCCCGCCTTAAACTTAAGGGTCTGGTAACCGGCAGCCAGGGCTTCTTCTACTTTCTCCGGGATATCCTCCGTCCGGGCGGCGTTAATGATTCCTACCAGGGGAACGGTTGTTTTCCGGTCAGGCTGTCTTAAAAGGGGCTCTTCTTCCAATACTTCTAACGCCGTAAGCCAGGGCGTGACGCTAAAAGGGTAGGCGTCTTGCTCTCCGGCTAACTTTTCATAAGCTTCGCCCGTTTCTTTACCCAGCAAAAGCGGTCCGCGCTCCAGGGCGAAGTTCCAGGCGTCTTCAGGGCCTTCCCAGGAATAACCCAGGATGGTGGTGGTTTCACCATAGCCCTCACGGCCGGCCTCGTCTTCCAGCCTCACCACCAGGGTGGTGAACTCGGCTATTTCGGCTATGGCGGTATGGTAGGGTACCTTCAAGGGTAGCCTCAGGTCGAAAACTTCTATTTTGGTGAGCATGGGCACCCTCCTTAATTTTGAGAGTAGGGACCCAGAATGGCACCGGGTCCCTATGAATTCCCTGCAAAGCCCTATATTTTACCCAGGTCTTTAAGCAGTTGGTCGAGCCTGGCCGCCGTCTCCGGAGTTACGTCTTTGACGGGCAGGCGGCAGTGGCCGAAGTTCCAGCCCATGCGGTTGAGCATATATTTAATGCAGGCCGGCACCGGTTCCCAGTGAATGGCCTCCATGAGCGGCAGGAAGCGATAGAATATCTCGCGGGCTTTCTCCTGCTCCCCGGCTTCCCAGAGCTTCACTATGTCCGAAAGCTCTTTGGGAATGATGTTGCCGGCAAAGGTGAGGACGCCGGGCGCGCCCATGGCCAGGCCCATGAGCAACTCCTGTTCGGCTTTGGGCCAGACGGTAATTTTTTTACGCAGCTGGCCGAAGCTGGTGGCTACAAAGTTTAAATCAGCCTGCTTCAAGCCTACGAAGTTGTCGTATTCGTCGGTGAGGCGGTCGATAACATCCACCGGGATCTGGACGCCGGCGCGGTCCGGGTTGTTGTAGAACACGAGAGGGAAGTCCGGTACCGCCTCGGCTATTGCCTTATAGTGCTCGTAAATGCCGCGGGGATTGGGCCGGGTAAAGAAGGGCTGGATGATGTAAGCGGCATCGGCGCCGATGTCCCGCGCTAGCTTGGTGAGCCGGATGGTCTCGGCCGTGCTGGGGCGACCGGTGTAGGCGGTAATCAAAACCTTGCCCTTAGCTTCTTCCACGGTGATCTCCATGATGCGCTTGAACTCTTCTTCGGTCGTCTGCATGGCCTGACCGGTAGCCGCGCAAGGTTGCAGGAACCCGACGCCGCTCTCGATGAGCCAGCGCACATGGCGCCGGTATTCGGCCTCGTTTACGGTATCGTCGGGGTTCAAGGGGGTAGCGTTCACCACACCAATACCTTTAATTACCAGTTTTTCCACCATTTTTCTTCCTCCCTCATTTTATTGATACTTCCGAAACGTTTCCCATGCCGGGGCGCTGGCGCCGGCTCCTGATGGGCTCGCCAGCGATCCGTATGGCTCCCCCTCACCCTTCGGCGGGGTTCCCGGCCAATTCGGCATCCTGCCTCAGTGGCCGGCCTCGGGCCTCCATGCCCTCGGCCCCGCCTCCGGGCTCGGTCTCGCCAACG
>JASUSV010000081.1 GCA_030445865.1 Clostridia bacterium | reverse complement strand
TACATCAGGTAGGGAGCTACCATATTCCTCAAGGAGTTTTAAGACCAGGCTGCCAGACAAATGCTCGCCATCGCAGATAAATACACCTATCCTAGGTGCATGATCTCTGCTGGCCAAAAGGGTGGTGGATTCCAATTCAAGGGTATTATTGCATATCCCCGACAGGCCGGCATCTTTAAGCCAGGTGGAACAGGCTGCAGCAGCGGCCGAACCCTGGGTGACGGCATCGATGACATCGCAGGGGCCGCCGAAAGCGCCGGCAACAAATACTCCCGGCCGCGAGGTAGAGACTGGGGAAAGGGAGGATATCTGGCAAAAGCCGTAGGAATCGAGTTCGATTTCCAATTTTTTAGCTAAATCCCTTAAATTTTCCGGGGGCCGCAGCCCGGTAGAAAGTACTGATAGGTCAAATTCCTCCACCACTGCCTGACCGTTTTCCAGGGCATAGCGAATAATTAGTTTGGGATTTCCTGGCGGTTGGATAATGCTATGGATGCGTGAGCGTACGAGCCTCAGCCCGTATTCCTTCTGGGCCTTTTCTAGATATTGCTGATAAGTCTTGCCGTAAGTACGCATATCCATATAAAAAAGCGTTATTTCCGGCAAAGGTAAATCTTCCATCGCCGCCGCCTCGTAACACATCAGCGCTTCTTTCAAGGCATACATGCAGCAGACGGCCGAACAATAAGCCACACCATTGGCAAGGTCGCGGGAACCGGCGCACTGGATGAAGGCCATTCGCTGCACCGGCCGGCCGTCCGAAGGCCGGCGCAGGCGCTTATCCAAAGCCAAACGCTGCTCCAGCTCCAAGCCGGTCAATACATCGGGGTAGCGGCCGTAGCCGTAACGCTCCAGGCCGGGCGGTAAGTATTCCTCAAAACCGGGACAAAGAATGAGGGCGGCAAGGCTTAATTCTTCCTGCCTGCCTTCCCGGCGCACACGAAGCCGGAAATTCCCCGGCGTGCCGCTTAAACCCTCCACCTCCACGCCGGTTAACAGGGCAATCTTATCTTGAGCAGCATGTTTAATAAAATGCGGGGAACGGATACAAAAAAAATCGGTCTGGGGAGTCAAAGCGCAGGCGCTGCAGTCGTTGGTAGGAAAAGTCTTTTGCAGGACAGCCAGTTTGCCGCCCGGCCGGGCGGCGCGTTCTAGAAGGACCACCCGATGGCCGAGCTGCGCCAGATCTAGAGCTGCCTGTACCCCGGCAATACCGGCTCCCAGTACGGCCACCGGGGACGACCCATTTTTCAGCATAAAAGCTTCACTCCTTATTAACATCAGTTACTAAAGCGTCGGACACCAGTTCTATCAGATTTTTAGCTTTAACCTCGAGATGATAATGGCGACACAAATCGTTTAACTGGTCAACGCAGTTGTGGCAGGGAGTGGCAATAATCTTGGCCCCCGTGCGCTGGATTTGTTCTATTTTGACTTTTCCCTTGACCATGCGTATCTGACCGAACTCGCTAAGGGAAAGCAGGCCGCCGCCACCGCCGCAGCAGTAATTATTCTCGCGATTGGGCGTCATCTCACGAAAATCGGTTACCGCCGCCTGAAGCACCCGCCGCGGCTCTTCAAAAACACCTTCTTTGCGGCCCAAATTGCAGGGATCGTGATAGGTTACCGGCTGGCGGTTGCGGGAAGGGTCCAGGCGGATGCGGCCTTCGTCCAGATACTCCGCCATAAGCTGGACAATGCTGCGCACGCCGAAAGGCAGTTTATGTCCCAGCCACTGCTCCGGCCCCCAGCGAATGGCGCGAAAGGCATGGCCGCACTCGGTCATGATCAGTTCCTGGCAACCCAAACGCTCTACCTCATCGGCCAGACGCTGCACCAGGATGCCGCCGGCCTTGTCGTCACCGGAAAAAAGGGCGTAATTGGTAGCATCCCATGCCCTACTGGACAAAGTCCAGCTCTCGCCGGCAACGTGGAACACCCTCGCCGCGGCCAGGATACTGAGAGGGAAAAACTTTGCCTCGCGCGGATTAATAACGTATAATACCCTGGCCCCTTTTTTGTCTACGGGTATCTCCGCCTGGTTGCCGAACTCGGCCTGGAGTTCTTCCTGCATCCAGTCCAAGGTATCCAGATAATCCTCCCGGCTTATCCCCATATTATTGCCGGACTCTATAGCCAAGTCTACGACTTTTTGCAAGTTTCGAGGGACGCGGCCTTCTTCCGCCAGCTGCGTTCTTAAGGCGCGCACCAGGTCTCCCATATTCACGCCCATTGGGCAATAGACCGTGCAGCGGCCGCACATGGTACAGAGCCAGATCATGTCCGAGGCCAGGACTTTGTCGTACATCCTCCACACGAGCATGCGCACGATCTTGCGGGGGTCTACGGGCGCCCCTATATCGCCGGTAGGGCACCCGCCGCTACACACGCCGCAGGCAAGGCAAGACTGCAAAGTAGCCCCGCCCAAAGCCCTATCTATTTTTTCGCGCAAATCCTGATAAGGCGGTATAAGGACACGCGCCTCTTCGGCCCTTAAAATGGACATTTCCAATTCCTCCTATGTAATTTTCCCTAAACAATACCAGCCGTCTTTTCTTTGCCAGCAAGGACGAGCCCCTTCTCGTACCTCTTGGATGGGACTTCCGGGAAAACATTCTCCGCTTTGCCAGCAGGGGTACCAGGCGAGGTAATCCGGGAGATTAGAAAGCTTGAAATGTTCGCTATTTAGGAGGCGCTTAATAAACATCAAACGCTGTAGGTCCAGTTCCGAATAACAGCGCCTGCCTTCTTTTCTCCTGGGAACAACCAGCCCTTTTTGTTCCCAATGCCGCAGGCGCCGGGGGGAAATCTCTAAGACCTGGGCAACCATACCGATGGGATACACCGGTCTCACTCCGGCTACTGTTGCTTTTATCTATATCATATTTCCTTGCTTTAATTGTGTCAATAAACTTGTAAAAATTTTTATAGATAACTTGTAACATACATTAAATATATGCTCTAAATTATGTGAAAGAAAACACTTGATTTGCCGAGATAGGTTAACTTAAAATAAAGATACAAAACATTGTTATCTTAAAATCAAATAAGCGAGGCGGCTTAAAATGCCGGAACAAATGCTATACACCATCAGCGTCGTCGCCGATTTACTGGGGATACAGCCGGGCACTCTGCGGGTCTGGGAAAGACATAAACTCATCAAGCCCGCGCGCAAAAACGGCCGGCGCCTTTACTCGGATAACGACTTAAAACGCTTGCGCTTCATTCAAAAGCTCATCGATAAAGGTTTTAATTTAAACTCCATCAAACATTATCTGGCTTTTTATCCCTGCTGGTTACACGACGGCTGCCCGGCCTGCTCCCATAAAACCGAACGGGTAGGGTGCGCCAAGCCCTGCTGGAAGGAAGAAGGCACTTACTGCCAGATCTCATTCGACGATCCGGCCCTGTGCAACACCTGCCCTTACAAAAGCCACCTGGAAACAAAATAAAAAATAAAAAGGGGCCACTCGGATGGCCCTTTCTCGGTTTAGGAATTATAATGTCTGCGCCAAGCAGGATGCGCTTTCTAGGACAGCGAATATTAAATAGATTCCGGTAGCTGCTCTTCCAGGTGATGGCCGCTCAACTTTTTGTTGAAATAATGGCCTGCATAAATCGCCCCCAGAGGGTTATGGGCTAAAGCGCGGTCTTTCACGGCCAGAACCGTAACCGGTGCCTGGGAATATTTGATAAACAAGGTATCGTGCCCCACGCACAGGCCAACAAGGACATTTAAATCAGTTTGAACCTTGTTTAAAAGTTTGGCTTGAACAATAGGATTGCACATGGGTTCATAAGTACCGGGCCGTACTTTTTCTTTATCTTCAATGCCCAGCTCTTCCTTGGGCACCGACCCCGTTTTGCATATAACCGAAATCACCTCAAAACCATTGCTTTGAAAAACGGCCGCAATTCGCCTTGCCTCTTCCCTTAAACCAGTACAAAAGGCCAGCCCCAATTTGCGAAAGCCCGCCCGTCGGGAAAATTCCATGATTTCCTCTATGCGCGTCCAGAAGCCGTAGCCCGCGGCCTCGGTCCGGGCAGCATTCAGGGCAATATTACTTATCTCCGGCTTCCGGTATTCCTCCCTGGCTTCCTGGTAAATAGCTTTATTTTGCCGCATGGGACAGTTATCCGGTATTTTCTCCAAGTTTCCCGTCCGGCAGGCATACACTCCACATTGAGCGCAACGCATTATTAAAACCCCCCCGGTTTTTTAAAATAACACCCCGATTTAGAGACTGGGGCTATTCCATCATAAACGTTATATAGAGCATATGTCAACAATAATTTTCCCCCAATAAAGATTAAGGCTAGCAATTTGCTAGCCTTATTAACCAACAAAATATATTCTTTGAGCTTTAACGCACCAGGGCGTTGGCCACCAGCTCGCTTATACCGGCAAAACGAACCGGCAGCTTATAATGATTAATGATCTCCCGGAACTGCCCCTTGCAATTGGAACAGGCCAGGGCAACAACGCTGGCTCCCGTAGCTTTAACCTGCTCAGCCTTTAACTTGCCGTAGGTTTCCATGCGGAACTTGTAGAAATCGCCCTTTTCCATAATAGCGAAGCCGCTGCCGCCTCCGCAACATATACTCATTTCCCGGTTGGGCGTCATCTCCCGAAAATCGGCGCAGCAGGCTTTAAGGATGCGGCGGGGCTCTTCGTACATGCCTCCCAGGCGGCCCAATTTGCAGGAATCGTGATAGGTAACGGGCTCGGGGTTCTTTGTGGGGTCGACCTTGATCCGCCCTTCCCGGATCCACTCATCCTCCAGCTCCAGGATGCTCTTCACTTCAAAGGGCCTATCCTCAGGTGGGATGAACCTTAAAATCAAATACTTGAGGGCTTCAAAGGCATGACCGCACTCGCCCACTACAAATACCTTAATCCCTAATTTCTTGGCCGTCTCCACATGAGCCTTAATTATCTTGGCAAACTCAACGTCGCTAAAGAACACGCCGTAGTTAACCACATCGTTGACTCCCGTTTCAGGCGAGTTGAGGGTCCAATCCACGCCGGCGGCATTCATAACTTCAGCCGCGCCCATCACCGTCTCGGCAAAGGCCAGGTAATCGCCGGCGTTATGCATCAGAAGATATTCGGCACCCGCTTTATCAATGGGCATTTTGACTCTGTACCCGCGAGTTTCCTCAATTTCATCTTCGAGAAATTCTACCATGTCGAAAAAGGCTTTGGCCGGCGTCCCGGTAGCGTTCCCAAACTGGATTTGTTTCTGGGTACCGTTTTTCTTAATTTCATCGGGGGCGATGTCGATGGCATCAAAAAGCTTCCTGGCCTCCCGGGCAATAACCCCGTTATCTATGGCTACCGGGCAAACGTAGGCGCAGCGGCGGCATATGGTACACCGGTATATGTTTTCGGCCATAGCGTTGAGCTTATCTTCCGTAAGGTCTTCTGCACCCACCAGCCAGGGAAAGAGCCTGCCGGGCAAAGTGAAATACCTTTTATAGATTTTCCGTAGCATATCGGAACGGTAAACGGGATGATAAATTTCCTTGCGTCCGCTGGCGATATAAACCGGGCAGACTTCGGCGCAGGTACCGCACTTCATGCAGGTATCCAGAGAAAGGGTATACGGCAACCAGAAAGTCCAGTTATCTTTCTGCTGGAGCGACTTCTTCATGGCCTGCAAGAACTTTTCTACGCGGGGCTCATCCGGCCTTAAAGTTTCATCGGAAAGCACCCGGTAATCGTCAAATACTTTACGCATTATTCCAGTTCACCCCACTTAACCTTGTGGTAGGTAAAGAATTTGGCTGCAAAGTGGGCCATGCGGGTAAAAGGAATATAAATCAGGAAAAGTTCAAATAATAAAAGGGGAGTAAGATAGCTTCCCGGCAGAGGTAGTTGAGGTTGGAAAGTGAAAAGGCTTAGAAAATAATTCCTGATCCCGAAATCGCTTAAAACACCT
>JASUSV010000080.1 GCA_030445865.1 Clostridia bacterium | reverse complement strand
AATAAGCCGTCGTTGTATTGAAAAGGGTTGCAGTTTTAGTGTATAGATAGTTTTATCAAATCATGATAAAGAAAGGGGTATGTATCATGAGTAAAATTGGCACATTGAAGAAGTATGTTGGGGTTATTGCAGTAGCTGGGTTACTCATAACAAGCGCAGGCTGCGGCAGTTCTTCTACACCTCAACAATCGGGCTCTACCACGACAGCGGCCCAGGAACAAACTAAGGCCCCAGAACAGAAGCAGGAACAACCACAACCCAAAAAGAACTCGCCAAAAGTAAGTAAGGCCGAGTTTGACCAGATAAAGAACGGAATGACATACGAGCAAGTAAAGGAAATTATTGGTGGAGAAGGCGAAGTCGTTTCGGAAAGTGGCAACCCTGGGGACCAGTTCCATACCGTCATATATCAGTACGAAGGCGAGGGTGAACTTGGCGCTAATGCCAACTTCATGTTTCAAGGTGGTAAGCTAATAAATAAAGCCCAATTTGGCCTGAAATAATAAATCTAAAATCTACCGCCTGGCACCCCCAGGCTCTTTTTTGTATAATCAAGCTGAGGTGATGGACATGCCCTACACCGGCCGCATCGACAAGGTGGCCCAGGGCCACTACCGGATAGTAATTAACCTTCCCCGGGACCCCGAAACAGGCAAGTATAAAAAGAAACGCAAAGACGTCCACGGCACCCGGCAGGAAGCTGAAAAATTAATGCGGGATATGATCGCGGAGCTGGAGAACCCACAGAAGCCACCATCGGAGCAGCCCCTGGGCGAATACCTGCTTTACTGGATTGATACCATCGCACGGCCTGACTTAGAGAAAAACACCTACGAAAGCTACCGCTGGCGGATTGAGAAACATATCAACCCCAGCCTGGGCCATATACCGCTTTGCGAACTAGAACCAATGCACATCCAAACATTTTACAGCTACAAAGCCGAGGCTGGCCGGCTGAAGGGAGAAGGAGGGCTCTCTAACCGTTCTGTTACGTATCTTCATGCCATTCTCAGCGAGGCCCTGGACAAAGCGGTTGACCTGGAACTTATCCCTAAAAATCCCTGCGACAAGGTGAAACCACCCAGGGATAAGAAACGCCAGGCGAGGGATATGGTGGTGCTCTCAAAGCAGGAGCTGCGGGAGTTCCTGGCCGGATGCAAAGGACACCGCGACTATGCCTTGATTTTTACGGCGGCCTACACCGGCATGAGGCAGTCGGAACTACTCGGGCTCCAGTGGGAGGATATTCTCTGGCAGGAGAAGGCCATCCGGGTTAAAAAAGCGTTACACCGGCTGGACGACGGCACTTATGAGCACCGGGACAGGACCAAAAATGAGACAAGCACCCGGGTAATAAAGGTGACCGAGGAGGTGCTGGCAGTCCTGAAAGAGCATAAAAAACGCCAGCTGGAGTTGCAGCTGGCATCGGGCGGAAAATATAAAAACGAACTCAATCTGGTGTTCACTACACCCGAGGGTAAGCCAGAGGACCGGACCAACGTTTATCACCGTTTCGCCAACCTTGCGGCTAAATTAGGCCATAAAGGGATGCGGTTCCACGACCTGCGGCACACCCATGCCACTATCTTGCTATCAGAGAGAGAAATGGTCAATGCCGTATCGGAGCGCCTGGGCCATGCCGACGAGGCTACTACTCTCCGCATATATGCCCACGTACTGCCCAATAAAGCCGAAGAGACGGCCGAAAGATTTGCCCGGCTACTCAGGGAATAGACCTGAAAAAATTAGCCCATAATTAGCCCATTTCGGTGGGCTAATTTTATTTTATACAGCAATGTATAAAAAGAAAAAGGCCTTTCAGGCCTTGATTTTTCTGGTGCGAGAGGCGGGACTTGAACCCGCACGGACCAAAAGGTCCACGAGATTTTAAGTCTGGAGATGGGGTATTTTTGCCCCTTTGCATAAAGCCAGAAACCCTTGATTTTCAAGGCTTTTGACGTTTTAGGGGTTACCGGAAACTACCGCAAAAGGCCACAGATTTTTAAAGGATTAGCCTAAAATTAGCCCATAAGCGATTTCTTATCTAGATTGAAACAAACAAAAACCCCCGGCCGCCCTGGCCGGGGTAAGTGGATAAAGTGCATAACTTGTAGACATACCGGGAGGTGGGCTCCCGGATCGACCTGAGATATAGTTCGACGCGGCAGAATTAATTCCTGCTCTACGCAATATTGAAATACTCCCTTACGGCTTCCCGGACGTCGCGCTGGCCTACGTCCGCAGCCTCCCAAAACCGTTCTGCGGCGTCGATGAGGGCCAGGGCCTGGGTGTCGGTGAGTTGCCGTAGCTTCTGCACCAGGGCCGAGCCGTCAACCTGCCATTTTTCATCAAGATGGTCCAGGTTTATGGCGTCTTCTATCTCAGCCCACAGGAGCCGAGCCGTGTCTGCCTCTAATTTAGCGCCGTTAAGCGCGTCTACGATGAGACAGGCTTCTTCAACCTTAAGTGGTACCTGCGCCAGGGCGCGGCGGTAGAGGGTATACAGGCGTTCTAAGTCGCGACTGATTATACCGGAACGGTTGTCGCCCCGGCTGGAGACTTCAGTGAGTAGATGGTCGGGAAGATAAATAGCTATTTTATTGTGCTGGGGCATAGTTTGTTCCTCCTCTATGGAGTTACTTCCACAAAGGCCGCCTCGTGAGCGGCCTGAATGAACGCCTGGTAGGCGTCTCCTTCTTCCTGGTACGTTGCCAGGGCCGCCTCAAGGAGTTTGTCGGCCTCATCGCCGTCGAGGCCGAGAACCTCTAAGCAGATCCGAAGGCAATCAGGGTCTGCACCGGAGGCGAAGCGAGCGGCAAGTTCTCGCACATATTCAAAATGAATACGGGTAGGCAGAGCGTCAACAACGTTTCCATCTTCATCGTAAATTTTAAGCATGGTATAATTCCTCCTTTTATTCGGAGTACGCGTCGGCGTACTCCTGAAAACCGGCAGGTTCATCGGGGAGTTCGGACAACGGCTCCCCATCTTCAGTGAGTACTTCGGTATCAGGGAAAGAGACATAATAATCACTTCCCCTTCCGACGTACTGGCCGAGAATGGCAAGGCCTTTTTCGAGCTCGCCCCCCCATCCGGCATAATCAAGAAATTCTCTTGCTGTCATTATAAACCTCCTTTTTGCCCGGCTTTACCCCCGCCGGGCTGGGGAAGATTTGCCGGGATAGGCTCCCGGCGTGCCTTATTCCGGGAGGTATTCCCGGACTTTTTCCGGGAGAGCAATACCCTCCCGGTCGAAGAAGTTTTCAGGGCGTTCTTCCCGGGGGATCCAATCCCCCAGAGAAGTGGGGCGACTATCCGGGAGGAAATAAAGGGTGTCGCCGTCTTCCCGGCAAACTTCGAGCCAGCCGGGAAACAATGGTTTCAGCGCAACCTCGAAATCCTCTTCGACAGGAATAAATCCGTCGAAGTTCCCCTCGATATTTTCGAGGGCAACACATAAGGCGTTCCAGGTTGTTGTCATTTTCTCCTCCTTTTTGCCCAGCTTTGCCCCGCTGGACTGGGGAAGATTTTCGGCTTCCGCCTACGCCCCGATGTGGGGCGTTTCGGCCCGGTGCCGCCGGGCCTCGTCAGGGCGGTTATAGCTCCCCGCGAAGGACAAGAGCCTCCGCAAGGGCTTCAAGCGCCTCTTTTCGGGTACGGTATCCACTTCCGCGTCGGTCAATAACCGGCGAAGAGCGATCCATGATATACCACCTGTCCGCCCGGTCGTCCGTGGTGCCGTAATAAGCACCGCGGACGACGTTATAACCTTTTTGACGTGCTTGCTTGAGTGTAAGCACGCTAATCCCCCCTTTTTTTATTAAAAATCTTTCCCGCCAATCCGGCCCAAACCGGATTGGGTAAGAATAGCCATGGTGTCCAGGCGGCGGCACTTTTCCTCAAAGGCGCGCCAGCCTTCATAGAATACCTCGCGGACAGTATCCGCGATGGTGTAAGTTAGCTCTTCCACCGAGCCGACCCCCTCGACGGGGACAATCACCCCGTCGAAGTTTTCGTCATCCAGGAAAGGTGCCGGGTCGTCGATGAAAGACCCGACAACCTTTCCGTCTTCCGCCTGGAGGAGAAGGTAACGACCCTTTCCCCGGCGGGGAAAATACTCCTTCGCCACCTTTTCCGCGTTCCAGGAGGCGCGGAGACGGACGATAGCAGAAGCAAGCATGTTATTCCTCTCCTTCTTCGGGGGAGTATACCTCGAACTCCCCCTTCTTCTTTTTTACCCAGGCCACATCGGCCTGGAACTTGTGATCGGCCTGACGGCCCGGTAGGGCCTCGCCCGGAGGCAACGGGCCGCAGACTCCAACAATTTCCCAGCGAGGAAGAGTTCCCACCGCGCGGAGGGCGACGGCGTATATCTCGCCAGAGATGCAATGCCTCCAGTACGCGTATCGGTACATAATAATGCCCTCCTCTTTTTATATTGCCGGGGCAGGTTCGCCCTCGGCGGCAGGAAATTCGTATTCGTCAAAGAGGCATTTCGCCATATCCCCGGTGACGAGGGCCGGGGAGAGGCAAAGAGGACATGCAACATAGTTTTCTATTCCAGTCTTTCTGGCACGGTAATATTCATACCATGCCAGGGCCTCGCGGGAGAATGCGAGGTCAATTTTTCCTTCGAGCGCTTCGATTGCCTCGAAGGAAACCTTCCATTGCCGCTGGATGGGGTCCCATTTCCCGCCAGTGGCTTTCACCGCGTCTTTTTCTTCGTACCGGGTTTCGAGCCAAAACCCGGTAACCTTTTCATCCATATTCTTCCGTATATATACTTTTGCCATGATGTTCTTCCTCCCCTTCGCCCCGCCCCCCTTGTTGGGCTGCCGGGCTCATTTTCTCCTTGCAAGTATAATATACTACCTTAGTATTACCTTGTCAATACCTTTTTTAAAAATTTTTGAGGGTATTTTTGCCTATCAAAACAAAAAAGCCGCGACCCCATGAAGGGTTCGCGGGTCTCGCTATACATAATACCTTATTTCCGGCCACATGGCAGCCAACCGGTAAAATTCATCCGGTCTTTCTTTTTTTAGCCTGGCCGCCATTCCGTGCCGCCAAAGGCTTTCCGATGCCAGCCAGGTAATTTCCGACCGTTCACGTTCCGGGTCATCGGCCAGGGCGTAGCTATCCAGATAAGGCAAATTGTTTGCAAGGATATAAGCCCATACGTCCTCGCCGGTCCAGTTCGCCAGGGGACAGGCCGTCCAGGTTGACCTGTCGCCCGTCCGGTATATCATCTCCTTGCGG
Source organism: Clostridia bacterium (assembly GCA_030445865.1). Lineage (GTDB taxonomy): Bacteria > Bacillota > DSM-521 > Neomoorellales > Neomoorellaceae > JASUSV01. The sequence goes on along the minus strand of JASUSV010000080.1, from coordinate 690 downwards.
TTTAATGCCATCCTCCTGGCCCGGCTCTCAGTCTTACGCAGGCCTAAAAACTGCCCCGTCCACCCCTGGGCGGCGACATACTCGTTGACCGCCTTTTTGTAGCCGGCCAGCATTTTATTTGCGGCCGCTTTTTCCTCGGGTGTAATCGGATGGACGAAAAAATGCCCTACTTCGCGAAACACATCAAAAGCCCCAGGTACAGGCAGCAAGTGCAGCTTCAGGCAATATTTTTCTGCCAGTCGCTTGGCTAAATCAGTGTTGGTCGTCGGTGTCTCGGCGTAGTAGAAATGAAATATCGGCCCCTGCCAGCCGGCAGATAAAAGAAGCCCCAGCAAGGCGGTGCTGTCTTTGCCGCCTGAATAGCTCAACGCCCAGGTGCCGGGGATTTCGGACAGGGCTTTAGTCACAATGGCCTTAGCCTGCTCTACGTGCCGGCGGTAGACGGGCAATTTGCTCCATAGCCGGTATTTTTCGGTGTCGATCATACCGGCACCCACACCTCTGCCTGGCTGTCACGATTCCAGTACGGCGGCCTTACGCCCCACAATGCCCGCCGGGCGCCGGTGACCCCGGCCGGCAGGTCATATACCGCCCGCATCAGCCTGCCATCTGGGCCGACTTCGCTCCAATCTTCCGGCCAGGACTCGACTTCCCAGTGTTTCACTAGGCCGAAGCCCTGGGCAGGCTTTT
>JASUSV010000018.1 GCA_030445865.1 Clostridia bacterium | reverse complement strand
TAAAGGCCAAGGTGATGATCCGGGTCATCCGGGGAATGCTGGCTGACCTGCGGCTTAAAGCCGCCGTCCCGCGGCGGGATGCCCCCAGTTTATTGGGGGAGGATGTCACATTGAGGCCATTTTTGATTTAGTTTTGCCCCGTATTTTGGCCGGCGAGAAATTGACGCGGGCCGATATCATCCGCCTGGCAGCCGGAGGGCTGTGTCAGGGCTGCCGGGAGTGCCGTTACCCCCTGTGTTCCTTCGGGAAGGTTTAAAAAGATCGGCTGCCGGCGCTGGCCTTGAGAAGAAAAGAGGTGCCTGACCATGCAAACCCTTACTTTTTGGCGGCAGGTAGCTGATTGCCTTGCAAAAGGCGAGACAGCTTTGCTGGCGACCGTTATCGCTACTCCGGCCGGGAGAAACTGGCTGGGCCGCAAAATGCTTATTTATGCCGACGGGCTTTCTACCGGCATCCTGCCCGCCGGCGAACTGGAAGCAGCGGTTAAAGAGGCGGCAGGCGGTACCCTGCAACGCCGGAGGCCCGAGGTGCTTTCTCTGGAAACAGAATGGGGCCAGACAGAAATTTTCCTCCACCCTCTTTTACCGCTTCCCCACCTCATCATTTTCGGCGGCGGGCATGTCGGCCAGAAGGTAGCGGCCCTGGCCCACCTTTTAGACTACCGGGTGACCATTATCGATGACCGGCCGGAATTTGCCAACCGCGGCCTCTTCCCGGCGGCCGAAAGGATTATCTGTAGCCCTTACGCTGCTGCTGCCTCCGAACTAAAAATCAACCCTGCTACTTATATTGTGATTGTCACCAGGGGACATCGCTACGACCTGGAATGTTTAAAAGCCGTAATAGACAAACCGTCGGCTTACTTGGGCATGATCGGTAGCCGCCGCCGGGTTAAAGGCGTTCTAGAACAACTGGCTATAGAAGGCTATCCTGCCGAAGCCCTGGCCCGCATCCACGCTCCTATAGGTTTAAATATCGGCGCCGAGACGCCGGCCGAAATTGCGGTTAGCATTATGGCCGAGATTATCCAGGTCTACCGCCAGAACCATAAAGGAGGCGGGGGATGGGATGAAACTCTAATAAAAAATTTACTCTCTTTACTAGAACAGGGCGAACAGTTTGTCTTGGCCACGGTAGTACGCGTGCAGGGATCGGCCCCGCGTGAACCCGGCGTCCAGATGCTCATTACGCGCGACGGCCGCCTTCTCGGGACCATCGGCGGTGGCTGCGCCGAGGCAGATGTGCGCCGGCGGGCGCTAACCGTTTTGGACCGCGGCCAACCCGAGCTCTGCCGGTTAAACCTGACGGCCGACCTGGCTGCGGAAGAAGGCATGGTTTGCGGCGGCGTCATGGAAGTATTTTTAGAACCTTTGGCTGTTTCGGAAGCATCAACTTCCGGTGCGAGGTAGTTTTATGTTTTTACATCAAGCTTTAGCCTTAAGGCCAAAAGAAGTAATAACGCTGGTGGGGGCAGGAGGTAAAACTTCTGCCCTTACCTGTTTGGCACGGGAATTGGCTTCGGCCGGCAGGCGGGTCCTGGTTACTACCAGTACGAAAATGCTTTATTCCCAGGTTGTACCCCTGGCCGAGCCGGTAATAGAATCCGATCGCGAAAAGCTGCTGGCCGCCGTTGAGCGGAAGCTGGCAGGTCAAGAAATCGTAACCTGTGGGGCGGCGGTTTTGCCCGGCGGGAAACTACTGGGCTTGGCGGCCTACCTAGTAAACGAACTGGCGGGGCTGGAGGTGGATTACCTGTTGATAGAAGGCGACGGTGCCGCCGGCGGCCTACTTAAAGCCCCCGCCGAATACGAGCCGGTTATCCCGGAGGCGACAACCCTAGTTATAGCTCTGGCGGGCCTGGAAGTTATAGGAAAGCCCCTGGCCCTGCCTTTCGTTCACCGCCCGGAAAGAGTCGCTTCCCTCTTAGGAAAAAAATTAAATGAACCTCTCGCTCCTCCCGACCTGGCTTCTGTCTTGCTGCATCCTCTCGGCGGCCGCCGTCACCTGCCCCCAGAGGCTCGCTTTATCCCCCTCTTAAACCAGGCAGAAACAGAAATGGCCGCAAGGTGCGGGCGCGAGGTGGCCGAAAGGTTGCTTTCAGGGGGCGCGGAACGGGTGGTCCTGGGAGCGCTGGCTACGCCATGGCCCGTGCGCCAGGTCCTCCTTCCCGGCCGCCGCGGTGGCGTGGCCGGCATAGTGCTGGCCGCTGGCCGGGGCTCGCGCCTCGGGCGGGTAAAGCAGAGGTTGCCCTGGGGCAGAGGGACGCTCTTAACCCGGGCGGTAGAAACTGCTTTAGCCGCCGGGCTTAAAGAAGTGGTGGTAGTTTTGGGTGCGGCGGCCGCCGAATTGGCTGCGGACCTGGAAGGTTTTCCCGTTAATCTGGTCGTTAACCCCTCTTTCGAGGCCGGTATGAGCACCTCGGTGCGGGCCGGTTTGACCGGCCTGGCGCCGGCCACCGAAGCCGCCCTTTTTCTTTTGGCTGACCAGCCCGGCTTGGAGGCAGGGGTTATTATTGCCCTCCTGGAGGCCTACCGCCAAAGCGGCAAAAATCTGGTGGCCCCGGTTTACTGCGGCCGGCGCGGTAACCCGGTGCTGGTAGGGAAAAAATTTTTCCCGGCCCTTGGGAAAGTTACAGGCGACCGGGGGGCAAGAGATCTTTTTGAACAATTTCCGGAAGAAGTTTTGCTGGTGGAAACTCAAAGCTCCGCCGTTTTGCAGGACATCGACAGCTGGGAGGATTATTACCGCGCTATCGCCTTTTGGGACCGGCGCTAATTTTTTAACAAAAAGCAGGATTTAGCTATTCTATATAGAATATAAAGGCATATAGTATAACATAATTAGATTTCCACCACCACAAGGGGGTTTTAAAATTGGGCGACAGAATCACTTTAACCGTAATTAAGGCCGATATAGGTGGCTGCGTGGGGCATTCCAGCGTGCATCCCCGCCTTTTGGAAACCGCGCAGCGATGCCTTCAAGAGAGCAGCCTTCTGGTCGATTTCCACGTTACCCACGTTGGTGACGATATTAACCTTATAATGACCCATAGGCGCGGCGTAGATTCTCCGGAAATTCACCACCTGGCCTGGAATACCTTTTTGGCCTGCACAGAAGTAGCCAAGGAGTTAAAGCTTTACGGCGCCGGCCAGGACTTGCTTTCAGACGCTTTCTCCGGCAACGTCAGGGGTTTGGGGCCCGGGATCGCCGAAATGGAGTTCGAAGAGAGGCGCAGCGAGCCGGTTATCGTCTTTATGGCTGACAAGACGGAGCCGGGTGCCTGGAACCTTCCGCTTTATAAAATGTTCGCCGACCCGTTTAATACTATAGGCCTGGTAATTGATCCTAAGATGCATAGCGGCTTCCGGTTTGAAGTTTTCGATCTCCATGAAAATAAGCGCGTGATCTTTTCTCTTCCGGAGGAAATGTACGACCTGCTAGTCTTCATCGGCGCGCCCGGCCGTTATTGCATAAAGTCCGTTTACGCCAAGTCAACCGGCGAGATAGCCGCCGTCTCCAGCACTCAGCGTTTGAATCTCATGGCCGGTCGCTATGTGGGTAAAGACGACCCCGTCTGCATTGTCCGCTGCCAGAGTGGCCTGCCGGCGGTCGGTGAGGCCCTGGAGCCCTTTGCCAACCCCCACCTGGTGGCCGGCTGGATGCGAGGTTCCCACATCGGGCCCCTGATGCCGGTCGGCTTGGCGCAGTCGGCGCCGACGCGTTTTGATGGGCCGCCTCGGGTGGTGGCTTTAGGTTTTCAACTGGCCAAGGGCAAGCTCGTAGGCCCGCAGGATTTCTTTGCCGACCCGGCTTTTGACAAAGCACGCCAGACGGCCAACGAGATCGCCGATTACCTGCGCCGCTTAGGTCCGTTTGAGCCTCACCGGTTGCCCCTGGAAGACATGGAATACACCACCATGCCGGAAGTTATGGGGCGGCTGAAAGAGCGCTTCCTCCCCGTGGGTAAAGGAGCGGCCCAGGAAGTTGCCGCGACTAAAGAGAAAGTAGCCCGTTAAAGTATCGCCGTTGCAATAAAATTGAATTTAGCAACCCGCCGATACCATCCGGCGGGTTTTTTCGTATTATTAATATTGAGGAGTCCTTTAAGAGCGGGATTAAAATTTAGAGGAGAAGTATTGCTAAGGGAAAATCTTTGTGGTGTAATAAGTACGTTGCAGAAAAGCCTGGGAGGGTCAACCGTGAACAATCGAAATCAGGAGCGGACGCCGGTTTTCGAGGCCGTCAAGCAGTACATTGCCGAAGCCGTTCTCCCCTTTCATGTACCCGGCCACAAGCAAGGACGTGCCCTGGCCGAACTACGGGAATTTATAGGTCCGGAAGCCCTGGCCATGGATCTCACCTGCGTGCCGGGGTTGGATAATATATGTAACCCCAAGGGCGTAATTCAAGAAGCCGAGGCCCTGGCAGCAGAGGCCTACGGCGCCGAACACGCTTTTTTCCTGGTTAACGGCACTACTTCTGGAATCCAGGCCATGATCATGGCCGTCTGCCGGCCGGGGGATAAAATAATTATGCCGCGCAATGCCCACCGTTCGGCTCTCGGCGGCCTTATTTTAAGCGGCGCCCACCCCGTTTATATCGATCCGGTAGTTTACGAGGAATTCGGCATTTCCCTTGGCGTCACTCCGGAGGCCGTAGAGCAGGCCCTTGTGGCTCACCCCGATGCCAGAGCCGTTTTTGTAATTAACCCTAACTATTACGGCACTGCTCCGGAGCTGGAAAAAATCGTGGAGGTGGCCCATCGCTTCGGCGTCCCCGTCCTGGTCGATGAAGCCCACGGAGCCCACCTGGCCTTTCACCCGGCCTTGCCGCCGGCAGCCATGCAGGCAGGGGCCGATCTGGCGGCGGTCAGCACTCATAAGCTGGCGGGTTCCCTGACCCAGAGCTCTATGCTGCTGCTCCAGGGTAGTCTGGTCAGCCCCCAGCACGTGAAGGCGGTTTTAAATATCGCCCAGACTACCAGCCCTTCTTATTTGCTTTTATCTTCCTTGGACATAGCGAGAAAGCAGATGGCCCTGCGGGGTAGAGAAATGCTGGAGCGTACCTTGGAATTAGCCGCCTACGTGCGCTCGGAACTGGGAAAAATTGAGGGCCTGGCGGTTATGGGCGAAGAAGTAACGCGCCTGCCGGGGTGCCGGGCCCTGGACCCCACCAAAATAACCGTCAACGTCCAGGGCCTGGGTCTTTCGGGTTATGCCATGGAGAATCTACTTCGCCGGGAATACAAAATCCAGGTAGAACTCTCGGATCTTTATAATGTCCTGTTGCTGCTATCCATTGGTGACGATTGGGACACCGTTTCCCGCCTGGTGGCGGCCTTCCGGGACATCGCCAGAAACAGGCCTTTGAAGAATGTAGTTCGTTTTTGCCTACCCCTGCCGGCCATTCCGCGCATGTTGGTATTGCCGCGGGAGGCGTTTTATGGCCAGACGGAAGTGGTCCGGCTAGAGGAGGCCGAAGGTCAGATAAGCGCTGAAACTATAACCGCCTACCCTCCGGGTATACCCCTGGTGTGCCCCGGTGAAATTATTACCCGGGAGATTATAGATTATGTAAACTTACTTAAGCAGGAACAGGCCGAATTGCAGGGGCCGGAAGACCCGGAAATTAATTTCATCCGCGTCCTGAAAGACACGGTGAGCCTGCTCGAGCCGGTGGCTAGGGCTGAGCTAGCCTGAAATCCTGGTGCAGGAATTTAAGCCGCTCCCTAGAGGGGCGGCCTTAAATTTTCCTGAGAGCAATTTTTGTGTAAGCCAGGCAGGATTATGTTGCCTATTGTCGAAAATGTTTAACTACTGCTGGGTTCTTCCGAAAGGGGGCCGGTTCTTGCGCAAACTCCCTGTGAACCTGCTCAAGCCGGGCATGATCGTGGCGCGTACGGTTTTCGGGCCTGATGGCCAGATTTTATTGCAAAAAGGCGTAACCCTTAAACCCGGTTATATAAAACGTTTATATGAGCTGGGGATACCGGCTCTTTATGTCGCCAGTAAATGGCCGGAAGATATGCCTGAGATAGAAGACGTAATTAGCGATCAGACGCGCCTGGCAGCCATTAAATTAATGAAAGAAATCATCGGTGAGAATCAGGAAAAACAGGGGATTCCTTCTAAAGTAGTAATCGATACTAAAAAAGTTCGTCAGGTAGTCAACGATATTATCGATGATCTTCTTGGACAACGCGAACTCATGCTCAACCTTGCAGATATAAGGAGTCTTGATGATTATACCTTCTGTCATTCCGTTAACGTCTGCGTACTGGCCCTCATGACGGGTATAACCCTGGGATTGTCCCGCTCCGATCTCTGTCACCTGGGAGTAGGCGCCATCCTGCATGATGTGGGCAAAATACGGGTGCCGTTAGAAATCTTAAATAAGCCCGGCCCTTTGACGCCGGAGGAGTTCGATATAATTCGCCTGCATCCGGAATACGGATTTGAGATTTTGTCGGACTACAAGGAAATAAGCAAGGTTTCGGCCCATATCGCCTTAGAACACCACGAACGCTATGACGGCAGCGGTTACCCCCAGGGTTTAAAAGGCAGCGAGTGCCATGAATTTGCCCGCATTACCGGAATCGTAGATGTTTACGATGCCCTTACCTCCGACCGCATATACCGGCCGGCCTATGCTCCTCACGAGGCTTATGAGCTCCTGGCGGGATGCGGTAATTTCCGGCATGACTACCACCTGGTAAAAGCGTTTCTGACTAACGTAGCGGCTTACCCCGTCGGGACTCCGGTAGAGCTTAATACGGGAGAGGTTGGCCTGGTCATCGGCAATAGGAGGGGCTATTCCCACCAGCCCAAAATTCGCCTCTTAAGCGGGGAAGAAATCGACCTGGTGACCCAGCATGACCGGTTTATTGTGCGCGTCTTGAAAGAAGAAGAGGCCGAAAGGCGGAGGCTGGAAATGGCGGAGCGGGTGGCCGAGGAGCTAAAGGTTAAAGGGCTGGCGCCAGGTCTGGAGTTGGGTTATAATCATGTAGCGAGGAGATGATCAAAATGCCCACTTATGACTTTAAATGCAATGACTGCGGCCATCATTTCAGTGAATTTGTAGCTATAAAAGATAAGGACAAGGTGCGCTGTCCTTCCTGCGGCGGATCCGTAAGCCAGCGTTTTACCGGCTTTATCTATGCCCGCAAGGGCAATGGCTCCAGCGGCGGCGGTTGCAGCTCCGGAAGCTGCAGCAGTTGCAGCGGGTGTCATTGAACTGGAGCGAGAAAGCTCAGAACGCGAAAGCCCCTCCTTTTTAACCGGGAGGGGCTTTTTTAGATCGTAAAGCCATCAAATAAATCCTTTCCGTACCGCCAGCGCTATTGATCAGGCGCTCGGCTTCCTTTAACTTTTCCAGCTGCTCCTTATCGATCTGGGCTATCTCCAATTCCTCGAGCCTGGCCAAGCCATCCTCCTCCTTAATGAGTGTTTTTATCTAGTTTATCTCAAAAACTCGTATTTATGTGTTAACTAGAACTTAACATAGCGTCTTTCGCAAAATCCTTGACACTTTTTCTCGCTTTCTTTATACTAAAGTTTAAACACATTTTAAGGCCATGGTTGTTAGGTTATGAGCTCCGGCAGGCAACGACCGGTGGGATGGGAGGAGAAACCTTGGGGCTTATTATTTATTTAGATGGCAAGTACGTTGATGAAGAGGAAGCCAAAGTATCGGTCTTTGACCATGGTTTGCTCTACGGCGACGGCGTTTTCGAGGGCATCCGCGCTTATCACGGCAGGGTGTTTAAGCTTAAAGAACATATTGACCGTTTATACGAGTCCGCCCGGGCCATAGCCCTGGATCCTGGTTTGAGCAAGGAAGAGATGACTCGCATTGTATTGGAAACCTGCCGGCGCAACAACTTGAAGGACGCTTATATACGACTGGTGGTTACCCGGGGGAAGGGTGACTTAGGACTTGACCCGCGCAAGTGCCCCAAACCACTGGTTTTTTGTATAGCTGCCGCCATCCAGCTCTACCCGCAGGAGCTTTATGAGAAAGGCCTGGAACTGGTAACCCTGGGCACCCGGCGGAACGCGCCGGATGCCCTGGACCCGCGCATAAAATCGTTAAACTACCTTAATAATATACTGGCCAAAATCGAGGCCACCCGCGCCGGGGCTCCGGAAGGCCTCTTTTTAAACCGCGAAGGCTATGTGGCTGAGGCCACCGGCGACAACATCTTTATTATTAAAGGTGGGCGATTGCTTACGCCCCCGCCTGAGGCCGGTTTACTTGAAGGTATTACCCGGAACACCGTCATGCAATTGGCGGCCGAGCAAGGTATACCGGTGCAGGAAAAAATGCTTACTCGGCACGATGTTTATACCGCCGACGAGTGCTTCCTTACGGGGACGGCGGCCGAAGTTATACCCGTGGTCCGCGTAGACGCCAGGCCTATCGGCGACGGCCGGCCGGGACCCATAACCAAAGAATTAATCGCCCTTTTCCGGGCCCATACTGAAGTTGACGGACCCTTTATCTTCGGGGAGGAGCGGGACTTATGCGCAGCGACATCATGAAGGCCGGCCTGGCCAGGGCCCCGCACCGCTCCCTTTTAAAGGCCCTAGGTTTGACCGATGCCGAGATTTCCCGGCCGCTGGTGGGCGTCGTTAACGCTCAAAACGAGCTTATACCCGGCCACATGCACCTCGACCAGATCGCGGCGGCGGTGAAAGCCGGCATCAGGGCGGCAGGAGGTACGCCGCTGGAGTTCCCCACCATCGGAATCTGCGATGGGCTGGCCATGAACCATATCGGGATGAAGTATTCCCTGGCTAGCCGGGAATTAATCGCCGATATGGTAGAGGTTATGGCCATGGCCCATCCTTTTGATGCCCTGGTCTTTATACCTAATTGCGACAAGATTATACCGGGGATGCTCATGGCGGCGGCTAGGTTAAACTTACCTTCTATTTTTGTCAGCGGCGGGCCGATGTTGGCCGGGCGTTACCGGGGCCGCAGCGTATCTTTGAGCACTATGTTTGAGGCCGTGGGAGCCGTGCAGGCCGGTAAAATGACTTTGGAAGAGCTCCGGGAACTCGAGGATGCCGCCTGTCCCGGCTGCGGTTCCTGTGCGGGTATGTTTACGGCCAATTCCATGAATTGTCTAACCGAAGTTTTAGGCATGGCCCTGCCGGGAAACGGTACCATCCCGGCGGTAACCAGCGCCAGGTTGCGGCTGGCTAAAGAAGCTGGCTTTAAAATAATGGAATTATTAGAGAAAAACATCCGCCCCCTGGATATTTTAACCGGAGCCGCCTTCCAAAACGCCGTGGCCGTGGATATGGCCTTGGGCTGCTCCACGAATACCTGCTTGCACCTGCCGGCTATCGCTCGGGAGGCGGGCGTAGATCTAACGCTTAAAGTTTTCGATGAGGTCAGCAAGCGGGTGCCGCAGCTCTGTAAGCTGAGCCCGGCCGGCGAGCACCACCTTCAGGATTTGGATGAGGCCGGCGGCATCCAGGCGGTTATGGCCGAGCTTTATGCCCACGGTCTAATCCAGGGGGAAACCCTAACGGTTACGGGGAAAAAGGTGGCCGAGAATCTTGCCGGAAAAACAGTCCGGCGGCGCGAGGTTATCCGCACGGTGGGAGATCCCTACAGCCCGGAAGGCGGGCTGGCCGTCCTGTGGGGGAACCTGGCGCCGGAAGGCGCCGTCGTTAAAAAAGGCGCCGTTTTACCGGAAATGCTTAAGCACGAAGGCCCGGCCCGCATCTTCAACGGCGAGGAAGAGGCTTTTAAGGCCATTATGGAGGGGCGTATTCGGCCGGGCGACGTGGTGGTCATACGCTACGAGGGACCCAAGGGCGGTCCCGGCATGCAGGAAATGCTGACGCCTACGGCGGCCCTGGCCGGGATGGGCCTGGACAGTTCGGTTGCCCTGCTCACCGACGGCCGCTTTTCGGGGGCTACGCGCGGCGCTTCTATCGGACACGTGTCGCCGGAAGCGGCGGTAGGCGGGCCTATCGCCCTGGTGGAGGAAGGCGATATTATTGCTATTGATATTCCCGGCGGCCGCCTGGAGCTAAAAGTAAGCGAGGAAGAGCTGGCCATGCGTCGGTCGAAGTGGCAGGCGCCGCCGGCAAAAATCGATCGCGGATATCTTGCCAGGTACTCGCGCCAGGTGACTTCCGGGGCCAAAGGCGCGGTTTTAGAATAGGGTTGAAGGTTATCGATTTTCGGGAGGTGTCTTCTTTGGGGATCGGAGGAAAGAAACGAAGTTGACCGGTGCGGAAATTATAATCAAGGCTCTGGAACAGGAAGGCGTGGATACAGTATTCGGGTATCCCGGCGGCTCGATTCTGCCGCTTTACCATGAGCTTTACGTTTCCAAGATCCGACATATTCTTACCCGTCATGAACAGGGAGCCATCCATGCCGCCGACGGTTACGCGCGGGTAAGCGGCAAGCCAGGCGTTGTTTTTGCTACTTCCGGGCCGGGTGCTACCAACCTGGTTACGGGTATTACCAACGCCTACATGGATTCCGTTCCCATAGTTGCCATTACCGGCCAGGTAAGTGTCAACATAATCGGCCGGGATTCTTTTCAAGAAGCCGATATTACCGGAATTACTTTGCCCATTACCAAACATAATTACCTGGTCAAGGATGTGCGCGACCTGGCCGAAACCATCCACGAGGCCTTTTATATAGCTACTACTGGAAGACCGGGGCCGGTAGTTATCGACGTGCCCAAAGACGTTACCACAGTAGAAGCCCCCTTTGGTAAATATCCTCCCAAGCTGCGCCTCTCCGGGTACCGGGTTAAAGTTAACGGTCATGCTCGCCAGATCGCCCAGGCGGCTGCTGCCTTGAAAGCTGCTGAGCGGCCCCTTATCTTTGCCGGCGGGGGTGTAATTATTTCCGGTGCCCACGAAGAGCTTAAGGAGTTAGCAGAGCGCCTGGAGGCGCCGGTGATCATCAGCATGATGGGCAAAGGCGCTTTTCCGGAAGATCACCCCCTCTTTTTCGGCATGGTCGGAATGCACGGCACGGCGGCGGCTAATTATGCCGTATGCGAATGCGATTTGCTGGTGGGCATCGGCGTGCGTTTTGACGACCGGGTGACGGGTAAAGTCGAGGATTTTGCGCCCCAGGCCAAGATTATCCATATTGATATCGACGCCGCCGAGATCGGCAAAAATGTGCCGGTAGATATTCCCATTGTTGGGGACGCACGGGAGGTTTTAGCCGAGCTTTTACAGAAGCTGCCGGAAAAGGCTGGCCATGCAGCCTGGCTGGCACGGCTGAAGGCCTGGCAGGAGCAATACCCCTTGGCCTATAACCGGGACTGCGGCCTCAAACCCCAGTATGTCATCGAGGAACTTTACCGCCTGACGGGCGGTGAGGCGATAATTGCTACCGATGTAGGCCAGCACCAGATGTGGGCCGTGCAATATTTCCCCTTACGTCGGCCGCGTAGTTTTGTTTCTTCCGGCGGCCTCGGCACCATGGGCTTTGGAGTGCCGGCAGCTATGGGAGCCCAGGTTGCCCGTCCTGAGGCGCTGGTAATAGCCATTACCGGCGACGGCAGTTTGCAGATGAATTCCCAAGAACTGGCTACCATACGTTATTATGACCTGCCGGTGAAAATCATTCTTTTAAATAACGGGTACCTGGGCATGGTACGCCAGTGGCAGGAACTCTTCTTCGCCCGGCGCTATTCTTATAGCGATTTGGCCCCCAGTAACCCGGATTTCGTCAAGCTGGCTGATGCTTACGGTATCCCTGCCCTCCGGGTAACTGAGCGCCAGGAAGTGGCCGGTGCCTTACAACAGGCGCTGGATCATAAAGGCCCTTACCTGGTGGATATTTGGGTTGACCGGGAAGAAAACGTCTATCCCATGGTTCCGCCCGGCGGTACGCTGAACAAAATGGTGTTGGGAGGAACTAAGGCATGAAGCGCACCCTTTCGGTTCTGGTAGAAAACCGCCCTGGTGTCTTGACCAGAGTGGCCGGGCTTTTCAGTCGCCGTGGTTATAACATCGAAAGCCTGGCGGTGGGCCAGACGGAAAATCCTTCTATTTCCCGCATGACCATTGTGGTTGACGGTGACGAACGGGTTATCGAGCAGGTTTGCAAACAACTCAACAAGTTGATCGATGTTATTAAACTCAGCGATATTACCGAAGACCCCCATGTAGGGCGAGAGCTGGTGTTGATTAAAGTCAACGCCGATCCCTCCGTCCGGGGCGAGATCATGCAGATAGTGGATATTTTCCGGGCCCACATTGTAGATGTCTCCCGCACCAGCTTGATCGTCGAGGCTACGGGCGATGAGGACAAAATAGCCGCCCTGGAGGAGGCTTTGAGACCCTTCGGAATCCGGGAAGTTGCCCGGACGGGCAAGATAGCCATGGTCCGGGGTTCTAAGCAGAAACCCCAGGAGGTACACGGCAGTAGCGAGATCGCCTTATAGCGGGAGGGGAAAGGATGAAGGGTGCGCAGGTAGTAATGGAGATACTGCGGTCCGAAGGGGTGGAACTGGCCTTCGGTTACCCCGGCGGCGCGGCCCTGCCTTTATATGACGCCCTGGCCGATTCCGGTATTAAGCATGTCCTGGTGCGTCACGAGCAGGCAGCCGTTCACGCAGCCAGCGGTTATGCCCGCACTACGGGCAAAGTCGGCGTCTGCTTCGCTACTTCTGGCCCGGGGGCGACGAATCTGGTAACCGGCATCGCCACGGCCTATATGGATTCTGTGCCGGTAGTTATTTTTACCGGCCAGGTGCCTACTTCTCTGGTAGGCAGCGACGCCTTCCAGGAAGTAGACGTTACCGGCATCACTATGCCCATTACCAAGCATAATTATTTGCTGAAAAATGTAGATGACCTCCCGCGGGTGGTCAAAGAAGCTTTTTATATTGCCGGTACTGGCCGTCCCGGTCCCGTTTTGATTGATGTTCCCCGCGACGTGGCCGTGGCCGAATGCAAGGCCAGGATTCCGGAGAAAGTGGAGTTGCGCGGCTATAAGCCTACTTACCAGGGTCATGCGGGCCAGATCCGTTCCCTGGCTAGGCTCCTAAAAGGGGCGGAAAGGCCCCTTATCTATGCTGGGGGTGGAGTTTTGATTTCGCGGGCTGAGGATTTGTTATTAGAGCTGGCCGAAAAAGCCCAGATCCCGGTAACCACGACCTTGAGCGGCCTTAGCTGCTTTCCCGAAAACCACCCCCTTTCCCTGGGCATGCTCGGACTGCACGGGAAGCCTTATGCCAATCATGCCGTTATGGAGTGTGATCTCTTAATTGCGCTGGGAGCAAGATTCGACGACCGGGTGACGGGCGCCCTGGAAAAGTTTGCCCCTCAGGCCAGGATTGCCCACGTAGACATCGACCCGGCCGAGATCGGCAAAAACGTGCGCGTCGATCTCCCTCTTGTAGGCGACTTGCGTAAAGTCCTGGAAGATCTTCTACCGCTAGTTGAACCTAAAGAGCATAAAGACTGGCTGGCGCGCATTAAAGCTTTACGCGACGAATTCCCCCTGACTTATGGCCGGGGCGGTGGCGAGGTCCGGCCCCAGTGGGTAATCCAGCAGTTGGGCGATATGACGCGCGGCCGGGCCATTATCGCCACCGACGTGGGACAGCACCAGATGTGGGCGGCGCTCTTTTATGGGTTTACCTGTCCGCGCACCTTCCTTTCTTCCTGCGGACTCGGCACTATGGGCTACGGCTTGCCGGCAGCCATAGGCGCCCAGTTGGCCTGCCCGGAAAAGATGGTAATCCTCATTACCGGCGATGGCAGCTTCCAGATGAGTATGGCTGAGCTGGGGACTGCCGTGGAGCAGGAGTTGCCCTTAAAAATTTTGCTTTTTAATAACCAGAGCCTGGCCATGGTACGCCAACTACAGCATTTCTACTATGATAGGAAGTACACCGCCGTTAAGCTTAGCGGCAATCCCGATTTTGTCCGCCTAGCCGAATGTTACGGCGCCGTAGGTTTAAGGATTACCAGGCAAGAAGAGGTACTTCCTGCCCTGAAGACCGCCCTGGAGAACGGTAAGCTCACTTTAATCGAGTGTATAATCAGCGAGGAAGAAATGGTTTACCCCATGGTACCTGCCGGGGCGGCTTTAAACGAGATGATCATGCCGGAGGAAGATTGACATGCGGATTTACATTTTCGATACCACCTTACGGGACGGCGAGCAATCGCCCGGTGTAAGCCTTAATATCCAGGAGAAGCTGGAGATAGCCCATCAACTCGCCCGCCTGGGAGTAGACGTGATTGAAGCCGGTTTTCCCATCGCTTCGCCAGGCGACTTCGAAGCGGTAAAAGCCATTGCCAGGGAGGTAGAAGGCCCGGTGATTGCCGCCCTGGCGCGTATTGATACCAGGGATATTGACCGGGCCTGGGAGGCGGTGCAGTATTCCAGGAAGCCCCGCCTGCACGTCTTTATCGCTACTTCCGATATTCACCTAAAATACAAGCTACGGATGAGCCGGGAAGAAGTGCTGGAGGCCGTTAGATCGGGCGTAGCTTACGCCAAAAAATACTGCCAGGACGTGGAGTTTTCGCCGGAGGACGCTTCGCGCAGCGATGTGGACTTTTTATGCCAGGTGCTGACGGCAGCCATTGATGCCGGCGCCACGGTGATCAATATTCCGGATACGGTCGGCTATGCTACCCCGCCGGAGTTCGGGCGGCTGATAGCCGAAATAAGGAGGCGGGTGCCGAACATTGATAAGGCTATTTTAAGCGTTCACTGCCATAATGACCTGGGCCTGGCCGTGGCCAATTCCCTGGCGGCCATTGAAAACGGCGCCCAGCAGGTCGAGGGAGCCATAAACGGTATCGGCGAGAGGGCAGGCAATACGGCTCTGGAAGAGCTTATTATGGCTTTGTATACCCGCAAGGATTTTTATAACTGCGAACTAGGGATTGTTACCGAAGAAATCTACCGCACTAGCAGGCTGGTCAGTAGCCTTACGGGTATGCCTATTCAATATAATAAGGCGATTGTAGGTAGAAACGCCTTTGCTCACGAATCCGGAATCCATCAAGATGGTGTCCTAAAAGAACGCACGACTTACGAGATTATGAACCCGGCCATGATCGGCCTGGTGCAGAATAACATCGTTTTGGGAAAACATTCCGGCCGTCACGCCCTGCGCCAGCGCCTGGAAGAGCTGGGGTACAAACTTACTGAGGAGCAGTTAAACGCCGCCTTTGCGCGCTTTAAAGAGCTGGCCGACCGCAAAAAAGGTATTTCCGACCGCGATCTGGAAGCTATTGTAGCTCACGAGGCAAGGCGGGTGCCGGAAAAATATATACTCGAACACATCCAGATTGCCACCGGGAACCGTATCGTGCCTACGGCAACTATAGGATTGCGCATGGGCAATCAGGTTATCGAAGAGGCAGCCTGCGGCAAAGGGCCGGTGGATGCTGCCTTTAAGGCCATAGACAAGATTACCCGCATACCCGTTGGCTTAAAGCACTACTCCCTGGATGCCGTCACCGGTGGCAAGGATGCCGTGGGAGAAGTTACGGTCAAGGTTGAGTACGAGGGCCGGGTTTTTGTCGGCAAGGGGATCAGCACCGACATCCTCGAAGCCAGCGCCCGGGCTTACGTTAATGCCTTGAATAAGGTCATTTTTGAGGTGGGGGAAGAAAATATCAAGCACGCTAACGGCGCTGCTCTAGAGGAGGCTTGAAATCTATGGGTATGACTATGACCGAAAAGATCCTGGCCGCCCACGCTGGCTTGGACGAGGTGAGACCGGGGCAGTTAATCAATGCTAAAGTGGATTTTGTCCTGGGGAATGATATTACCGCCCCCGTGGCCATCGAGGAATTTCGCAAGCTGGGTCTCGAGCGGGTATTCGATCCCGAGCGCATCATCCTGGTGCCGGATCATTTTACGCCGGCCAAGGACATCAAGTCGGCAGAGCAGGCTAAGATTTTGCGGGATTTTGCCCGGGAATACGGTATAAAGCATTACTTTGAAATCGGCCGCGTAGGGATCGAGCATTGCCTTTTGCCCGAGCAGGGCCTGGTAGCTCCCGGCGAGCTGATCATCGGAGCAGATTCTCATACCTGTACTTACGGCGCCCTGGGGGCTTTTGCTACCGGCGTCGGCTCGACGGATATGGCGGCTGCCATGGCAACCGGGGAGCTATGGTTTAAGGTGCCGGAGACCATCCTCTTTAATTATTATGGTCATCTCCAGCCCTGGGTGGGCGGCAAGGACCTGATCCTCTACGCCATCGGCGACATTGGCGTTGACGGCGCCCGCTATATGGCCATGGAGTTTACCGGCGAGGCCATTGCTGAGCTTTCCCTGGACGGCAGGTTCACCATGGCCAACATGGCCATCGAAGCCGGCGGCAAAAACGGAATTTTTGCTCCCGATGCCAAAGCCCTGGCTTACCTGGAAGGTCGGGTCAAGAGGCCGTATAAGATTTACACCAGTGATCCCGACGCTGAATACGCTCAGGTAAAAGAATACGACGCTGGTAAAATCGCGCCTCAGGTTGCTTTCCCTCACCTGCCGGAAAACGTCAAACCCGTAACCGAAGTAGGCGAGATTTTAATTGACCAGGTAGTAATAGGCTCCTGTACCAACGGCCGCCTGGAGGACTTGCGGGTGGCTGCCCGGCTTTTGCAGGGTAAAAAAGTCCACCCGGAGGTCAGGCTCATCGTCATCCCCGGGACCCAGGAAATCTACCTGCAGGCCCTGCGCGAGGGGTTAATCGAGATCTTTATTGAGGCCGGCGCCGCCGTTTCCACACCTACCTGCGGGCCCTGCCTGGGTGGCCACATGGGCATTCTGGCCAGGGGCGAACGGGCCCTTTCCACAACGAATAGAAATTTTGTGGGGCGCATGGGCCATCCCGAGAGCGAAGTTTACCTGGCCGGTCCGGCTGTGGCGGCGGCCAGCGCCGTGCGGGGCCGCATTGCTGCCCCAGAGGAGGTGTTGTAAGATGCTGATACGTGGTCGCGCTCATCGCTTCGGCGACGACATCGACACCGACGCCATTATCCCGGCCCGTTATCTCAATACGTCCGACCCGGCCGAACTGGCCCGGCACTGCATGGAAGATGCCGACCCGCAGTTTACCTCTAAAATCCACCCGGGCGACATCATTGTGGCCGGCAAGAACTTCGGCTGCGGCAGCTCGCGCGAGCACGCTCCTATAGCCATTAAGGCGGCGGGCCTGAGTGCCGTGATCGCCCACTCTTTTGCCCGTATTTTCTACCGCAACGCCATTAACATCGGCCTCCCTATTCTCGAATCTCCGGAGGCGGCGGCCAGGATACAGGACGGCGATGAGGTGCTGGTTGAGGTAGAAGAAGGAGTTATCCGCAATTTGACCCGCGGCGAAACTTACGATATTATCCCCTTCCCGCCTTTTATGCAGGAATTAATGACTGCAGGCGGACTTATGTCATACGTAGCGCGAAAGGTTGGTAAAAATGTATAAAATCGCTGTGTTGCCCGGCGACGGCATCGGACCGGAGATAGTGCCGGAGGCGGTGAAGGTTCTAGAAGTCATTGGCCGCAAGTACGGCCTGGAGTTCCAGTTTACCGAAGCTTTAGTCGGCGGAGCGGCCATAGACGCTGTCGGCAAGGCCCTGCCGGAAGAAACCCTGGAACTCTGCCGGAACAGCGACGCGGTTTTACTGGGAGCGGTTGGCGGCCCGAAATGGGATGACCTGCCGCCGGCAGAACGGCCGGAAACGGCGGCGCTTTTACCCTTACGGAAAGGCTTGGGGTTATATGCTAACCTAAGGCCGGCCTACCTTTTCCCGGCTCTGGTTGATGCCTCGCCCCTTAAAAGAGAAGTAGTGGAAGGCACCGACCTGCTGGTGTTGCGCGAGCTTACCGGCGGTCTCTATTTTGGCCCCAAGGGGCGGGAAAAGGAACCGGATGGGGAAAAGGCTTACGATACTTTAGTCTACACTACCGGGGAAATCGAACGCATCGCGCGCCTCGGGTTCCAGATTGCCCGCCAGCGGCGCAAGAAACTGACTTCGGTAGATAAGGCCAACGTCTTGATTTCCTCCCGTCTCTGGCGCGATACCGTTAATCGCGTGGCGACGGAATACCCGGATGTTACTTTGGAGCATATGTACGTAGACAACTGCGCCATGCAACTTGTCCGCCAGCCGCGCCAGTTTGATGTCATCGTTACCGAAAATACCTTTGGGGATATCTTAAGCGACCAGGTCTCGGTGCTTACCGGCTCCATCGGCATGATGCCTTCGGCCAGTATCGGCGGCAAGGTGGCGCTATATGAGCCGGTTCATGGTTCGGCGCCGGACATTGCCGGCCAGGGCAAGGCCAATCCCCTGGCCACCATTCTCTCGGTGGCCATGATGCTTAAATACTCCTTCCGCGCGGATGCGGCGGCCTCAGATATCGAAAAGGCAGTAGACCGCGTGCTTAATAAGGGTTACCGCACGCCCGACATCTACCAGGAAGGCCGGATCCTGGTAAGTACCAGTGAAATGGGCCGGCTGGTGCGAGAGGAACTGGAGCAAAAGTAAAAATAAATAAAGCGAGCATTAATAAAGGGGCCTGGATAATAGGCGGAGGGCGATTTGGTTTGAGGCGCCGCCCGAAGCCTGTATCCCAGGCCAAACGAGGAGCACCTATCGGGGAGTACATAATAATTGTATTGATATAAGACGAGGGCTAGAATATGACCAAGATCTACGTCTACGACACAACTTTACGCGACGGTAGCCAGGGCGAGGGCATAAGTTTTTCGGTTGAAGATAAGCTTAAAATAGCTGCCCGGCTGGATGAACTGGGGGTTGACTACATCGAAGGGGGTTGGCCGGGGGCCAACCCTAAAGATATGGAATTCTTTCAACGAGCCAAAAAGCTTGCCTGGCAGAGGGCTAGGCTGGCCGCTTTTTGCCGCACGCGTAAACCTGGCCAGAGGGCAGAAGAAGACGAGAACCTGCTGGCTGTACTGGCTTCCGGCGCCAGGATAGCTACCGTTGTTGGTAAATCCTGGGACTTGCACGTCTTGCAGGCACTACAGACGGAGCTGGAGGAAAACTTGCGGATGATTTCCGACAGCGTCCGTTTTCTGGTAGACCAGGGTCTGGAAGTAATTTACGATGCCGAGCACTTTTTTGACGGTTTCAAGGCCGACCCGGATTACGCTGTGGCTACTCTAAAAGCTGCTGCCGCCGCCGGGGCTACCTGGCTGGTGCTCTGCGATACTAACGGCGGTTGTTTGCCGGATGAGATCCAGAGGGCCGTCAAGCAGGTCCGGAAGGAGTTGGATGCGCCTCTGGGCATCCATACTCATAACGACGGCGACCTGGCGGTGGCCAATACCCTGGCAGCCGTGGCTGCCGGGTGCCGCCAGGTACAGGGGACAATTAACGGCTACGGCGAGCGCTGCGGCAATGCCAATCTCTGCTCGGTCATCCCCAATCTGGAATTAAAGCTGGGTTATACCTGCCTGCCGCCGGGCAATTTAAGACTGCTTACCGACGTTTCTCGCTACGTATCCGAAATCGCCAATGTGGCGCAGCCCAACAATATGCCCTTCGTGGGCAAGAGCGCCTTTGCCCATAAGGGCGGCGTTCACGTCAGTGCCGTTCTTAAAGAAACGACCACTTACGAGCACATTCCGCCGGAAAAGGTGGGCAACGGGCGCCGCGTCCTGGTTTCGGAGTTGGCCGGGGCCAGCAACCTGCGCTATAAGGCGGCGGAAATGGGTATTGACCTTAAAGGGGATAGCGCCTCTGCCGTTATCCAGAAGGTTAAAGAGCTGGAGCACCAAGGCTACCAGTTCGAGGGCGCCGAAGCTTCGCTGGAACTTTTATTAAAAAAGGCCACCGGCCAGTACCGGCAGCATTTTGAGATAGAGTGCTATAAAGTGCTGGTTGAACAGAGAAAAAACGAAGAGGCCGTTTCCGAGGCCATCATTAAACTCCGCGTAGGCGACCAGGTAGTGCATACGGCCGCCGAAGGCAATGGCCCAGTAAATGCCCTGGATAACGCCCTGCGTAAGGCTTTGGAGGAAATATATCCCGTAATCGGGCAAATGCGCCTTACCGACTACAAGGTACGCGTCCTAGATGAAAAGGCAGCTACCAGCGCCAAGGTGCGGGTGCTTATTGAATCTCGTGACAGGGGTGACTCCTGGAGCACAGTGGGCGTTTCCACGAATATCATTGAGGCCAGCTGGAAGGCTTTGCTGGACAGCATGGATTACGCTCTATTGAAAAAAGAGCAGCGGGGCGGGGTAGGCAGGGAGTGAGTTAAAAAACGTTTTATTTTTTCTCACCCTTTTTCTGATTCTTTGTTGGCCGGCGGGGCCGGGCGGGCATAGCGCCAGGTCGGCGGAGGAGCAGCAGGCAGGCTTAAAGACTCCGCCTTTTTTATATCTGGAAAAATATTATAAAGGGTGTTTAAATTATCAACCAGTCCCCCGGTAAAAGTCAGGCCTTTTTCCAGAGTATGAGGATCGCCGATAGCTTTAATAACGATGGGATAGAGGAGCTTATTGCCATTGACGGTAATGTAAATATTATTACCTTCGGTAATATCGTTAATGATGGTAGCAGCCGTAACGCGCTGGTCGTTAATAGCTATGGCCTCGGCACCCGAGGCCCAGAGCTCGTTAACCAGGTCCACCAGGTCGTAGTAGAGCAAAGGGGCATCGCCGGTAATGGTCACCGTTATACCGGGTCCTTTTACGGGTATCAGCCCGTAGGCTAACTGCAGGCGGTCGAGTTCTTTTTGCAGGGCTTTCTGGGCATCTAGGCCACTGCTAGATTTATTTTCTAAAGCCTGCAATTGCTCAAGCAGCGAATTCACTTCCGTCTGGAGCTGGGTGCGTTTTACGTCGAGTTTTTTCCACATAGTAACTAATTCTTCTGTGGAAAGGGCTTCCAGTGAGCTGGTCATTAGCCTCTGGGTGCGGAACTGGAGGGTCAGCAGCAAACCTAATAAGATAAGGACAACAGCAAAGGAAGCGTGTCGGGAACGAGCTTTAAGCATTGTCTCCCCCTCCTTTCGATGCCGGCCGGAGGTATTCGGTAGGGATGCTTCCGCTATAAGCGGGGAGAACAAGGTTTTTGGCTTTAGTGACCCTCACTGGGAAATCGCGGCTTTTTAAATAAATGAATTCTTCCGAGTGCTCTACTGCCGCAGCCAGGCGGTCGGGATCGCCTATAGCCTGGATTTCGTAAGGTGGCGCTATACGCGTGGAGTTGACCAAAATAACCGTGCCAACGCAGCGGATATGTGATCCGGTAACAATGCGCTGGCCGTTTACACTTATGGCTTCGGCACCGGCAGCTTTTAGCTCGTTGACCATATAGAGGACGTTTTTGTCATGAATAATATAATCATCAGGCCTGAAAGTGGCTGGAGAACTGGATTTGGCAACTTGGGCGCCGGCGGCATTATCGTCCATAGTGACGATGATTCCCGGCCCCGTGACCGCAGTCAGGCCGGCGATGTTTTTGAGAGTTTCAATTTGCTTTTGCAGTTCTTCCAATTGGCGGCGGCCGCTGACCTGATCTTTCCGGACGTTATCCAGGTCTGAACGCAATTTAACGATTTTATCTTCTAAGGTTTTGGTGTCATTTTCCAGGGTAGTGATAATTTCAACCAGCCCCGGCCCGTCGCCTGCTCCATCTGCTCTTTTGTGTACCTGGAACTGCCAGGCCAGTAAAAGGCCGGAAAACAGGCATACTATTAAAAGGGAGAAATAGAAATTTCGCATAAGGCCACCTCTTTTAAGGCTATTTTAGCTAACGGCGGGTGGGCAATGCAACTAGCAAAAATGGGGAATTCCTTAAAAAAGGGTTTTGCGAAGTACCTGTCGAATGAATGACTAAACCTGGGCTGCGGCTGAGGTGATGGCCATGTCGGCTATATGGAGTTACCTGCGCTCCCTCGACCTTGTGGATGTGCTATTGATGGCCGTCGATATCGGAATTGTTTCCTACGTTATATATAAGTTCTTGCTCTTAATCCGAGGCACGCGCGCCGTGCAGCTGCTTAAAGGGCTTATGGTCCTGGTAATAGCCTCGTTAGTGGCCGACAAGTTGCACCTCACGGTCATCAACTGGCTTTTGACCCAGCTACGCCTGGTCATCGTCGTCGCTTTGCCGGTGGTTTTTCAGCCGGAGTTGCGCCGCGCCCTGGAACAGATCGGGCGCGGCAAGTTTTTCGCCCGGCCCCTGGCCGTCCTTGGAGCAGAAGATATGGCGCGCCTTATTAAAGAAATCGTGCGGGCCGTTCAGGTGCTGGCAAAAAACCGCACCGGGGCTTTAATCGTTCTTGAACGCGAGACGGGCCTAAACGACTATATAGAGACGGGCATTCGTCTGGACGGGGTTGTTTCTTCTGAATTACTTATAAATATCTTTGCTCCTTTAACCCCTTTTCATGATGGTGCGGCCATAATCCGAGGCGACCGGGTAGCGGCCGTAGGCTGCTTTCTTCCTTTGAGCGAAAGCCCTTATTTAAGCAAGCAATTAGGCACCAGGCACCGAGCGGCCCTGGGCTTAAGCGAGATCTCCGATGCAGTGGTTGTAATAGTTTCGGAAGAGACGGGGACCGTTTCGGTAGCCGAAGGCGGTAAACTTACCCGTTTCCTGGACGAAAAGAATCTAAGGGAATTGCTGGAGAGCTTGCTTTTACCCCAGACCAACCACAGTACTTTTTTCTGGCCCTGGAGGTCCTAGCTGATGTGGAAAAATTGGCGCCAGAATTTCGGTTACCGGATTTTTTCAATTCTAGCAGCCGTAACTTTATGGCTCTACGTGACCGGGGAACAGAACCCCGTAGGCCAGAATATCCTGAGCGTGCCTTTGGAGACGGAAAACCTGGCCGAAGGTTTGGTGGTGGCAGAGAGGCCGTCAGAGATCCAGGTCAGGGTGGAGGGAAGAAAGAATGTCATTGCCCGCCTCTCGCCGCGAGACATCCAGGCCGTGGTGGACCTGCGGAATGCCAGGGTTGGGGAAAACAGGCTACCGGTGAAAGTTGCCTTACCTGAAGGGGTGAATCTGGTAAACCTCAACCCGGCAGAAGTTAAGGTAAGGATCGACCGTTCCAGCGAGGTCCAGTTGCCGCTAAAGGTTAACCTGATCGGGATGCCGGCCAGCGGCTTTAAAACTATGGAACCCATCCTTAAACCCTCCCAGGTGCTCGTCTCGGGACCAGAGGAGACTTTGCGGTCCATAGGCCGGGTTTTTGTGGAAGCCGATATAGACCAGGCCAGGGGACATTATGTGGCCCAACTGCCGGTAAAGGTTGTCGACAGGGACGGCCGTCCGATGCAGCGGTGGGTTACCGTGAAGCCGGAGACGGCAGAGATTTTTATACCGGTAGTGCGCGACCAGCCGTCAAAGATAGTCCCCATCCGGCCTAAGCTCGCCGGCGAGCCGGCGAAGGGATACGTCGTGCGGCGGGTGGTGCTGGAGCCGGAGGTGCTGGAAATTTTCGGTTCTTATGAGTTGCTGGCTACCATAGATTACCTTAACACAATGCCTGTGGAAATTAACGGTGCCAGGAAAAATATTGTTTCCGAAACCAATATCGACCTTCCACCCGGAATACTTTTAAGCAGTTTCCCCCGCGTCCGGGTGGTGGTGGAAATCGGCCGGCAAATCTCATAGGATGATACAAGAGAAAGGTGATCTACTTGAGCCGTTTGTTTGGGACCGATGGGGTTCGCGGCATAGCCAACAGAGAGCTCACTCCCGAGCTGGCCTTAAAATTGGGCCGCTGCGGGGCTTACGTCCTCGGTCGGGGCCACGACCGGGTACGGGTGGTGCTAGGGCGGGATACGCGCCTTTCGGGCGATATGCTGGCCGGAGCCCTGGCGGCCGGCATTTGCTCCGTCGGCGGGGAAGTTCTGGATGTAGGCGTGATGCCTACGCCGGCGGTAGCCTGGCTCACCCGGACGCTGGGCGCCGATGCCGGGGCGGTCATTTCGGCTTCCCATAACCCCGTAGACGATAACGGCATTAAATTTTTCTCTGGTAGCGGCTATAAGCTGCCGGACGAGCTGGAAGAAGAAATTGAGGCGTTCCTGAACCGGAGCGGGGATTGCCTACCCAGGCCGGTAGGAGGTGCTCTTGGCAGGGTAACAAAGGTGGCTGCGGCGGCTGAAAGCTATGTCGATTATGTTTCCTCCCTTATCCCTGGAAATTTGAACGGCATCAAGCTGGTGGCGGATCTGGCCAACGGCGCCGCCTGCCGGGTGGCGCCTTTAATCTGGCAGCGATTGGGGATAGAAACAATTATCTTGCATAACCAGCCCGACGGCGTTAATATAAATGTCGATTGCGGTTCTACCCACCCGGAGCGGTTGCAGGAAGCGGTTTTACGCCATCGCGCCGACCTCGGACTGGCCTTTGACGGCGATGCCGACCGCGTAATTGCCGTTGACGAGCAAGGGCAGGTTGTCGATGGCGATGCTATTATGGTTATCCTGGCCCTACATCGTCAGCAGTTAGGTGGTTTGCCCGGGGGGCAGGTTGTCGTGACGGTTATGAGTAACTGGGGGCTGCATCAGGCCTTGCAGGCCGCCGGGCTGAAGGTGCGCCAGACTCCGGTGGGAGATCGCTACGTTTTAGAGGAAATGCTGCGTTGTGGTGCTGTCTTAGGAGGTGAACAATCGGGCCATATTATCCTGCTGGAACATAATACTACCGGCGACGGGCTGATCACGGGAGTTAAGCTTTTACAAGTATTAGCCGAGCGCGGCGAGCCCCTCTCGAAGCTGGCCGCCGCCATGCCGCGCCTGCCCCAGTTGCTGGTCAATGTTCCCGTGAGGGATAAAGAAAAGATTATGGCTGCCCCGGCCTTACAGGCGGCCGTGGCGGCTGCCGAGTCCCAGTTGGGGGAGCGCGGCCGCGTGCTGGTCCGGCCTTCGGGGACGGAACCCATCTTGCGTCTTATGGCCGAAGGACCCGACCGGGCCGAGCTGGAAGAACTGCTGGGCCGGCTGGCGGCCGTGGTTAAGGAGGTGGATGGTACCGGACAAGGGAATTGAGAGGTATTTGTACATCCAGCCGCGAAAGAGTATATGACTTTTAAGAATGCATATAGGTATGGAGTGCGAAGGGTTACAAGTTATTAGCCGAGCGCCTGAACCACTTCTGGTGGTTGACGAGGAAGGGGTTAATCGAAGTTTCGGCGGGTGCCCCTCGGCTGGCCACGGCCGTCAGCGGCGCTACAAAAACCGGGAGCAATCCCGGCGACAAAAGGCGCCAGGTGGCCCCTTCGCCCCCTTAAAAAACGGGGAGGGTTAAATTTTATGTGTGGCATTGTTGGTTATGTAGGGTCCCGGCCGGCGGTCCATATCTTGATGGATGGTCTGGGGCGGCTGGAATACCGGGGCTACGATTCTGCCGGTATTGCCGTTTTAGACGGCGGCAAACTGGTAGTGGAAAAGAGCGCCGGCAAGCTGAAAGTACTGCAAAACCGGTTAAACGGCAACCTGGGAGCGGCGCGCTTGGGTATAGGCCATACCCGGTGGGCTACTCATGGCCGCCCTACGGATTTTAACGCTCATCCCCATACGGATTGTCGCCACAAGTTTGCCGTGGTGCATAACGGGATTATTGAAAATTACCAGGAGCTGCGTACCTGGCTGCAGGAGCGGGGGCACGAGTTTAGGTCGGAGACGGATACCGAGGTCCTCGCCCATCTGGTAGAGGACTTTTACCGGGGCGAACTGCTCCAGGCTGTTTTGCAGGCCATCCCTTATTTGCGCGGTTCTTACGCCGTGGCAGTGGCTTCCGAGTACCACCCGGAGGAAATAATTGCCGCGCGGCAGGACAGCCCTCTTATTGTGGGCCTAAGTGAAGGGGAAGTTTTCCTGGCTTCCGACATCCCGGCCCTGTTGCCTTACACTCGTTCGACTTATATCCTGGATAACGGCGAGATAGCCCTTTTAAGGCCGGACGGAGTAAAAATATTTAATTCACGGGGCGAGCAGCAGGAAAAGAGCGTTTATCACGTGTCGTGGGATTTGAGGGCCGCCGAGAGGGGGGGCTACCCCCATTTCATGCTCAAAGAGATTTTCGAGCAGCCCAGAGCCCTAAGGGATACATTAAGCGGCAGGCTAGACCCCCTTACCGGTCGGGTACGCTTAGACGGCGTAAAATTAACTCCGTCCCAGGCCCTGGGGATTAAGAAAGCAGCCGTTATCGCCTGCGGTACGGCCCACTATGCCGGCATGGTAGGCAAATACCTTTTAGAGAAACTTTTGCGCCTGCCGGTCGAGGACGACGTGGCTTCGGAGTTTCGCTACCGGGAGCCTGTTTTAGATACTTCTTCTCTGGGCATCGTCATCAGCCAGTCCGGGGAGACGGCCGATACCCTGGCAGGCTTGCGCGAGGCCAGGCGCCTGGGAGCGCGCATATTGGCCATCACCAACGTCGTCGGTAGTTCGGTGGCGCGGGAGGCCGACGATGTCCTTTATACCTGGGCGGGGCCGGAAATTGCCGTGGCTTCCACGAAAGCTTACGGCACCCAGGTAGCCGCCTTTTACCTGCTGGCCTTATTTTTAGCACAGGCCAGGGGCGGGGCTCCTTGGGTAGAGGAGTTGGCTAAGGATCTGGCTTTATTACCGCAGTGGGCGGAAGAAGTTTTAAAATTGGACGGGCAGGTGCGAGGCCTGGCAGAAAGGGTAGCTTCCCAGGAACATGCCTTTTTCATTGGCCGCGGTATGGACTATGCTGTAGCCCTGGAAGGAGCTTTAAAGCTCAAGGAGATTTCCTACCTGCACGCCGAGGCCTGCGCCGCCGGCGAGCTCAAGCATGGCCCGCTGGCCCTCATCGAAGATGGCGTGCCGGTAATAGCTTTGGCCACGCAGTCAGAGCTGTTGCCGAAAATGTTGAGCAATATTAAGGAAGTAAAGGCTCGCGGCGCCTGGGTCATTGCCCTGACCCAGGCAGGGAATACGGACGTGGCCCGGGAAGCCGACGAGGTGATCTATTTGCCTCCCGTTCCCTCTCTTCTGGCGCCGGCGATAGCGGTCGTACCACTGCAGTTGCTGGCCTATCACGTGGCCGTAGCCCGTGGCTGCGACGTGGACCAACCCCGGAATCTTGCCAAAAGCGTGACGGTGGAGTGAGGAGTACCGGCAAGTTATTTTCTGCTGTATTTTTCATTTATTCCTCCCATCCATGCGAAAAAAGTGAGTCCAATAGGGAGAAAATAAGGGAAAAGGATTAAGGATTAAGTCCATAAAAAATAGAAAGGGATAAGTGCAAAGCCTCGAAAAATACAGGGCTTACACCACTTATCCCTTTTTCCTTTTATCCTTGACCCTACCCATTCAGAACGGGTTGACCTTGGTTCTTCTTGCCAAGAAAAAGGGCTCTCTTTCCAGATTGGGAAGAGGGCCTTTTCCTTTGCATTCATGTTACTAATATAGTATAATCATGATTAGACTAATGATGTGAGGTACTAAAAATGGTTTTTGTAAACCGCCAAACTGAATTAAACTGGCTGGAGGAAGTTTATAGAAGCGGTCGTGCCCAGCTGCTGGTGTTATACGGCCGCCGGCGGGTTGGGAAAACGGAACTGCTTAGGTTTTTTTGCCGGGAGAAAAAACACGTTTTTTTTGTGGCCGACCTGGCGCCCGACCGGGAGCAGCTGGCCGCTTTTTCGCAGCGACTGTGGGAGCGGGCTTACGGACAGGCAGAAACGGGTTTTTCCTTTCCTTCCTGGGAGGCTGCCTTCCGTTTTATGGGCGGGCTGGCCCGGCAGGAGCAGCTTATTGTGGTGCTAGATGAATTTCCCTATCTTATGGAAACCAATCCTAGTATTCCTTCCATTTTGCAGAAAGTATGGGACGAAGAATTGAGGAATACCAGGATATTATGTATTTTGTGCGGTTCTTATGTAGGCGTGATGGAAAGGGAGGTTCTGGGGTATAAAAGTGCCCTTTATGGCAGGCGTACGGGGCAATATCTGATTGAGCCCCTGCATTTTCACGATATTGCTGGCTTTTTCCCGGGAAGGGGTTCCGTATGGCTTGTGGAAGCCTACGCCGTGCTCGGTGGAGTACCGGCATACCTGCTGGAATTTATGGATGAAGATGATCTTTTTGCCGGCATTGCCCGCCGGGTGTTACGCCGTGGCACTTTCCTTTATGAAGAACCTCGTTTTCTTCTTATGCAGGAACTGCGGGAGCCGGCCAATTATTTTGCTGTACTGAGGGCTATTGCCCATGGTAAAACCCGCTTGAATGAAATCACCCAGGCGGCTGGCCTGCATGACCGCAGCGCCACTTCGCGTTACCTGGACATATTAAGGGACATGGGTTTAATCCAGCGTCTGGTGCCGGTGACGGAAAAGCAGCCGCAGAAAAGCCGCCGGGGTATTTACCGGTTACGGGATCAATTTCTACGTTTCTGGTTTCGCTTCGTTTATCCCAACCGCAGCGAGCTGGAGGAGGGAGAAGCAGAACGGGTGCTGGAAACCAGGATTAAGCCTCATTTCCCGGATTTTGTTGGTCCGGTTTTTGAAGAGGTTTGCCGGCAGCATTTACGATTTTTGGGGCAACGTGGTAAACTACCCTTTTATCCTTATCGCTTGGGTTCCTGGTGGGACGGGCAGAACGAATTGGATCTGCTGGCCATTAATGAGGACGAATCGGCCATTTTAGTGGGTGAGTGTAAATGGTGGGGGAAACCGGTAGGGGCAAATGTACTCTCCGAACTCCAGCAAAAGGTCAAAGCCGTGGTACCACATTTTCAGCGGCCGCCGCAAGTATATTACGCCCTCTTTGCCCGGAACGGCTTCAGCGAGGAACTGCATCAGATGGCGGCAGAACGACATGACCTGCTGCTTATTGAAGCCTGTCAATTCCAGTCCCGGAATAACCATTCAATTTTAAACCAGAACCCGGGGATTACCTCTGACCGGTAAATTCCGCTGGTGTTAGGTACTATGGTGTGGTAACGACCATTATCTCCCAGGCGGTAAAATTCCGCCTGCAGCAATTCCAATTTGACTATCGGGGGGTGGGGAAGGAAGGTAGGGTAGTCATATTATAACGCCAGCGGTACCACTTTTTAATATATTGCCAGTATCCTCGGTTTTGGGTTCGCCATGTTTGCAAAGCGCCAGGGCTTGTGGTACATATTTAGGGAAAGCGATAAACAAACGTAAGGAGTAAGGCGATGAAATTAAAGGTGATCCCCGAGGATTTCGTGGTCAGGGAACTAGCCCTTCTGCCTGTTCGAAAAAAGGGGCCTTACCGGCTGTACCTTTTTGAAAAGAAGGGATGGAAGACCATTGATCTTTTAATGCGGCTGGCAAAGGCCCATCACCTTCCCTACCGCCTTTTTGCTTACGGGGGATTAAAGGACCGGCACGCCCACACCTTTCAGTACGTTACGGTGAAGCATTCCGCTGATTTAACCACTAAGGGAAAAAACTTTTCCTTGCGGAGCATTGGCTATATGGACAGGCCCATGGGGCCCGACCTCCTGGAGGGAAACGAGTTTACCATCACCATCCGCGCCCTCAGCGTTGCCGAGGTATCCCGCATCAGCCGCCGGGTTGATGAAGTGCGGGGTTTTGGCTACCCTAATTACTATGATGACCAGCGTTTTGGCAGCATGGACCGCCAGATGGGCTTCATGGCCGAGCGATTGCTGAAAAAGCACTATAACGGCAGCCTGCAGATCTACCTTACCGGTATTTACCCGGAAGAAAAAAAAGAGGCCAGGGAACGCAAGCTCTTTTTCCGCGAGCACTGGGGGAATTGGGCGACCTGCCTTTCTCGCGCCAAAACCTCCATGGAAAGTAGAATATTTTCCCTGCTCGCCGAGAAACCAAAGGCCTACATAGAGGCTTTGCAGATGATCCCCGGCGAAGAGCTTTCCCTTCTTTTTTCGGCCTATCAGAGTTTTCTTTTTAACGAGCTTTTAAGAAGGATTTTGCAGGATCTGGGGCTTGATCTTGTGGCCGTACCCGGAGTAGCCGGACCCTATCTTTTTTACCGGCGCCTGGAAAGAAAAGAGCTTGCCTATTTGAAGTCTCTTTTCTTGCCGCTGGCTGCCAGCCGCATGGATTTTCCCGATGCCCATAGCGAGCAGCTCTTTGCGGCCATCCTGGAGGAAAGGGGTATTAAGCGCAGCAGTTTCAACCTTCGCAAGGTTCGGCAAGCCTTTTTTAAGTCTACGCCCAGGAATGCCATAGTTTTTCCCGGCGATTTTCGTTTACAGCCCGCGGAGCCTGATGACCTTTACCCCGGCAAGCAGAAAATCCGCCTTTTTTTCAAGCTGCCGCGGGGGAGCTACGGGACAATGCTTATCAAGAGGCTGACCATGCCATGAACCATAATTTGCCTGGCTGACCTGAGGATACAGCAGTGAGGTAAGAAAAATGGCGGAAAAAGAGCGGCATCGCCTGGATAAAGTGCTTACCCATATGGGGTTTGGTACGCGCAAAGAGATTAAGAAGCTGGTTAAAGAAAAACGAGTGAAGGTCAACGGCGAGCTGGTCAGAGACCCGGGGTTGCATGTTTTTCCCGGCCGTGATTATATCGAGGTGGACGGCGAAGCCATGGTGTATAGACAGTACATCTATTTAATGCTAACCCAACTTCCGCACTTTTCGCTTAAAAACCCTGTAATATCAAGGCATTGCGGTTTCGGTTAGTCACTATCCTTGTTTTAACCACGTCTTCTTTGG
>JASUSV010000079.1 GCA_030445865.1 Clostridia bacterium | reverse complement strand
GTGCCAGGCGCTCTATCAACTTGCGCCCCATGGAGTTGATCCCCATGGGGCGCTCTCATTTCTCCTCCTACCCCCACCGTGGCCGATGCAGCGACTTTCGCCTAGTTTTCATTTTCCTTCTCTATAATTAACTGCGCTACTTTCTTGCCGGAAAGGAGCATTCCGCCGAAAATAGGCCCCATGCGGTGGCCGCCGCAGACGGCGTTGGCCGTCATTCCGGCAACATAAAGGCCCGGGTATACTTCCCGCGTGTTTTCTAAAATGACTTCTTCCCCGCGCTCGGCCCACATCGGTTTTTCTCCCTCCAAACTGCCGCTGCCTGTGCGTATGGAAGCCTTCAGTTTGCGGACCACAATATTAACTACTTGAGCCTCGTGCCCCGTCGCGTCAATTACGTACCGGCTGCTTACGGCCAGAGGATCTACGTGCAGGTTGGCCATTTCTACAGCTTTCCAATTCAGGACCAGGCCGGTAATTCGCTCGTTACGGACCATTACATCTTCGACGCAAATTAAATTAAAAATTTTCGTTCCGGCCCGCACCGCCCCTAAAGTTAGCGCAGCCACTGCCTCAATGGAATTAGCCGTGTAATATCCCTCTTGAAAGACTTCGTATCGTATGCCTAGGTCGTCTAAAATCGGTCGGGCTTCTTCCTGGACGACGATTTGATTGAACATCATCCCACCGCCCCACATGCCCCCGCCTACGCTTAACTTGCTTTCAAAAACCACGACGCGCAGGCCCTCCCTGGCCAGGTAGCAGGCAGCAGTAAGGCCGGCCGGGCCTCCTCCTGCAATC
Organism: Clostridia bacterium; assembly: GCA_030445865.1. Classification (GTDB taxonomy): domain Bacteria; phylum Bacillota; class DSM-521; order Neomoorellales; family Neomoorellaceae; genus JASUSV01. The sequence continues at coordinate 5,652 of JASUSV010000079.1, read as the reverse complement.
GCCACATCGGAATCTAGTGCGGCCAGCAAGTCCTGAGTATACCTGGTAATAATTGCCTTTGAAACAATAATGTCTTCAATTTGCATTTTGCACCACTCCTTCCAAAAAATGACAATAATTAAAATTAAAAAGGCACACCCGCAAGAGAGCGTGCCTAAAAAAGCCTCTTCCCTACGCGGGCATTATCCCGATCAGGTTCAGCGGGTCAGGTGCTAGATTAGCCCTTTCTCAGCCCCTCGTTCCAGGAGCTCCCCGTTGTTTTTTTATTTAATTTCAACAAAACCCAGCGAATTCCTGCTTTTAGCCGGGCTCTCCCAGACAAATTTTTTAAATAAAGCCCGCATTGGCCCTTTAACTAAGGAACCGGATTTCAGTCTGTATAGTTGAGTATCACCAGTTCTTTAATGCTCCCGCGCCTGTCGGGCCTGGAATTGATGGCCCTTTTCGCGTAGACAGTTTGCACCCTGAAGCCCTGGTATATTTCTCTAACAAACGGCGTATCGGAATTGCTCAGCATCACTTTAGACCCTATCCGGGTAAGCTCCTTAAAAACTCCTGCCAGCCGCTTTTGCTCGCCTTCGTCAAAACTTCCCGGTGTATAGCCCGTAAAGCTTGAGGTAGCGCTTAAAGGCTGGTAAGGGGGGTCGAAATAGATAAAATCGCCCGGCCGGGCGAACTCCAGCACCAAACTGAAGTCTCCGGTTAGGAGCTCGGCCTTTTTCAGGGCCCTGGAGGCCGCCCTTAAGCCTTGGGCGTTAACTATGTCGGGGTTTTTGTATCTACCAAAGGGTACGTTGAATTTATTCTTCCGGTTTACACGGTAGAGACCGTTATAGCAAGTTTTATTCAGGTAAATCAGTCGAGAAGCGCGCTCCACCGGCGTAAGCTTTCCCGGATCCAGGTTGCGTATCGCGTAATAATAGTCTTTCTCGTTTTTATGCTTTTCGAGATCGGCTATAAGCTCCTCAACATTGTCCCTTACAACCCTGTACACCTCCATAAGTTCAGCGTTTAAGTCCATCAATATTGCTTTCTCGGGTTGCAGGAAGAAAAATACGGCTCCGCCTCCAACCATCGGCTCGATATAGCGCTCATATTGCTTGGGAAATAGGGGCTTAAACTGCTCCAACAACTGGCCTTTGCCCCCGGCCCATTTAAGAAACGGGCGAGCTGCACTCAATGTACCTCTACCTCCGGCGGTATCTTCAACGCCGATATTCTTTTCTCCGGACTTCACAAGATTCCTTCCGGGTTGCAGGAGATCGCCTGCGGCCGGAGAATATTAAAGAGATACTCTTTGAAGGGAGACTTATTTATGTCTAAGATTTGGCAGCGTTCCTTGGTCCTCTTTCTTATTTTATTTTTTCTCCTCTCTTTCCCCCTCTCCGGCCAGGCTGGCGCGGCGGACGTAAAAGAATGGCCGCTACTTAATGAGATAAAAGGTCTGGTTGAAAAGTATTATGCCGGCGAGGTTGACCCTAAAGCTTTGGAACAGGGAGCTATACGTGGCCTGCTTTCTTCGCTGGGCGACCCCTTTACCGAATACATACCGCCGGAAGACGTAAGCCTGTTTAACAGTGCGGTGGATGACGAATTTGGCGGCGTAGGTATAGAGTTGCGGGTAGCAGAAGAAGGGAAGATCGTGGTCTTTTCAACCCTGCCTAATACGCCGGCTGCCAGGGTGGGTATCAAGCCGGGCGATATTTTATACATGGTAGGGCTGCAAAAGGTTCAAGGCCTTTCCCTGGATAAAGTGGTCAGCCTTATCAGGGGTGAGCCCGGCACCCCGGTGATTTTAACTTTTATCCGTCCCGGCCAGGAAGAGCCCGATATTTACGTTCTTACGCGGGAAACCATCAGGCCGCCGGTTTTAGAGAGTAAAATACTGGAAAATAAGATCGGCTACCTGGCCCTCCGTTCTTTTCCTTACTGGGCTCCCCTGGAGGTAAAAAGGGCTTTGGCTGATTTAAATGAACAGGGCGCAAAGAGCATTATCCTGGACCTGAGGGGTAACCCCGGCGGCTACCTGAACTCTGCTCTGGCCATAAGTTCGCTTTTCCTTCCCAAAGGGACGCCTATCGTGCAGATCTTAGACAAAGATGGCAAAAAAGAAACCATATATTCTGTGGGGCCGGGCCAGGACCTTCCGGTAGTGGCCCTTGTGGACCGCAACAGCGCCAGCGCCGCCGAGATCCTGGCAGGAGCGCTGCAGGATGCCGGCCTGGCCAAGCTGGTGGGCGAACGGACATTTGGTAAAGCTTCGGTGCAGTCGGTCGTCCGCCTGTCAAACGGCGGAGCGCTGAAAATAACCACCGCCCACTACCTGACCCCTTCCGGCCGCCAGATTAGCGGCCAGGGACTAAAACCCGACTACGAGCTACCGGGGGCGGATGCCCAGCTTAAAAAAGCCATAGAACTCCTTGCCGCCCAGGAGCTTTAACCTCGACAGGACGGGCCTCTGGGTTATCCCCAGTTTTCGCTGGGGGAGGCCTGCTTTGGCTTGAGAGCGAGGTTCTTTTCCCGAGCGGTAGCCAAACTTAACGAGGCCGAAAGCGGGGGCGGACCGAGGGCATGAGACCTTCGGCCGGCAACTGAGACAGGAGGTCGAATTTGCGGGAAGTCCGCCTTAAGCTTTAAGGCCGAGCGCTAGTTTGGCCCGCGAGGAGAATCCTTTGTGAGCGTAAGCCAAAGCAGGCTGAAAAGTGGGGATACGCCAGGACGGGCCTTCCTTGACGTTGGCGCCCGTCTTTGTTAATATAAAAGTGGCAAAGTTAAGTAAACTAATTTCCCGTTAAGCGGGGTTATTTTTTTGCCTAAATTCTTTCCAGCGAAAGGAGGCACGGCGTGACGGCAGGCGGCCATGATGTGATTATCGTCGGTGCCGGCCCGGCCGGTATATTTACCGCTTTGGAATTAGTTCGCCGGAAAAGCGGGCTGAAAGTGCTCATATTGGAGAAAGGGCACGGCCTGCAGAAGCGCTTATGCCCTTCTCAAAAGGCGGATAGCAGTTGCCGGCATTGCCAGCCCTGCTCGGTAGTATCCGGCTGGGGCGGCGCCGGCGCTTTTAGTGATGGAAAACTCACCCTTTCCCCCGAAGTAGGGGGTTGGTTGAGCGAATATATTCCCGAGCGCGAGGTAACGGAACTCATTAACTACGTAGATTCCGTTTATCGCTATTTCGGCGCTCCCGAGAAGGTTTACGGTGCGGCCGATGACGAGCGCATTTTAGACATCCAGCGCCAGGCGGTGTTGGCCGATTTGAAGCTTATCCCGGCCCCCATCCGCCACTTAGGTACGGGCAGGACGCAGGCGGTTTTGCAGGCGATGAAAGATTATTTAGAAGAGCACGGCGTGGAAATCCGCGTTGATACGCCGGTGCGGGAAATATTGGTTAAGGATGGCGTTGTTCAAGGCGTCATCACGGGGGGCGGCGAAGAGTTACCTGCCCGTTTTGTGGTAGTAGCTCCGGGTCGCGATGGCGCCGACTGGCTGCGCCAGGTGGCGGGCAAACTAAATTTGAAGCTGGCCGTCAACCCGGTGGATATCGGCGTCCGGGTAGAAGTACCGGCTGCCGTCATGGAGCACCTTACTAGCGTTATTTATGAGTCCAAGTTTATCTTCTATTCCCGCAAATTCGACGACCGGGTGAGGACTTTTTGCATGAATCCCTACGGCGAAGTGGTGCTGGAAAATAACGAAGGGGTGGTAACGGTAAACGGCCACTCCTATGCCGATAAGCGTACGGAAAATACCAATTTTGCTTTGCTGGTCAGCAAAACTTTTACCGAGCCGTTTAAAGAGCCGATTGCCTACGGTCGCTATATAGCCCAACTGGCCAACTTGCTGGGGGGCGGCGTCCTGGTTCAGCGCCTGGGCGATTTGATTTCCGGCCGGAGGACGACCAGGGAGCGATTGAGCAAAGGGCTGGTTAGACCTACCCTAGAAGAGGCGACTCCGGGGGATCTTTCCCTGGTTTTTCCTTACCGCCACCTTACGGCGATTGTGGAGATGCTCCAGGCTATGGATAAAATTGCTCCCGGCGTTTACTCGCGCCATACGCTTCTTTACGGCGTTGAAGTTAAGTTTTATTCTTCGCGCCTGGAATTATCGCCGGAGCTGGAAACCCAGATTAAAAACTTGTATGGGGCCGGAGACGGTGCCGGAGTGACGCGCGGGCTGGCGCAGGCTTCGGCTGCCGGTGTTATTGCGGCCCGGGGAATTATGCGAAAGGCGGTGGCTTAATGCCGGCAACAGTTCTGGTGGGAGCCCAGTGGGGCGATGAAGGCAAAGGGAAAGTTACCGATTATCTGGCGGAGCAGGCGGACATGGTCGTGCGTTATCAGGGAGGGAGTAATGCCGGCCATACGGTTAAAATAGGCGAGGAAGAGTTCAAACTCCATCTAGTTCCCTCCGGCATCTTCTACCCCGGCAAGACCTGCGTCATCGGTAACGGCGTGGTGGTAGATCCCGGCGTTTTGGTGGGTGAGTTACGCGCTTTGCAGGCAAGGGGGGTGGACACTTCAGGTCTGCGCCTTAGTCTGCAGGCCCATATTATCCTGCCCTACCATAAAGATTTAGACGCGGCCCAGGAAGAAATGCGGGGGGAGGACCGGATCGGCACGACCCAGCGCGGTATCGGTCCTGCTTATATAGATAAAGTTGGCAGGACGGGGATCCGCGTGGCCGATTTTTTAGATCCCGAGGAGTTCCGGCGGCGCCTGGAGATATGCCTGAAGGAAAAGAACAAGCTCCTGGGGCTCTACGGCCGGCCGGGTTATACCGTAGAGGCTATCTTAGAAGAGTACGCTGGTTACTCTGCCGTGCTGCAACCTCTGGCGGTCGATACGCCCCCTCTCATTGATGCCGCCCTTAAAGAAAAAAAGAAAGTGCTCTTTGAAGGGGCCCAGGGTACGCTTTTAGACGTGGACCAGGGAACTTATCCCTTTGTTACTTCTTCTCACCCTGTTGCTGGCGGCGCCTGCGTGGGGGCCGGTGTAGGACCTACCCGCATCAACAAGGTAATCGGCGTGGCTAAAGCCTACACTACACGGGTCGGCGAAGGGCCCTTCCCTACCGAAGATAAAGGCGCTGTCGGCACTGCATTACGTGAGCGCGGCGGCGAGTTCGGCACGACTACTGGTCGCCCCCGGCGCTGCGGCTGGTTGGATGTGGTTATCCTCCGTCACGCCGTGCGGGTCAACGGGTTGACGGGCCTGGCGTTGACCAAACTCGACGTTTTAAGCGGCTTGGAGCGCGTGCGCATCTGCACGGCTTATGAATACGGGGAGCAGCGCATTTCAGATTTTCCGCCAAGCTTAAAAGTGCTGGCCGGTTGCCGTCCCGTTTACGAGGAGCTGCCGGGCTGGCAGGAGGACATCGGTGGGGCGCGTACCCTAGACGATCTGCCGCCTGCCTGCCGGGCCTATGTACGCCGGGTTGAGGAATTGGTCGGGGTGCCGGTAGTGCTAATTGCTGTAGGGCCTCGCCGCGACCAGACGATCAGCATCGGTAGCGTTTGGTAAGAAAGGGGGATTTCCGGTTATTATTGCCGCCCCTGGCGTATCCCCAGTTTTTAGCCTGCTTTGGCTTACGCTCGCTCCGGAAACCCTCGCGGGCCAAACTAGCGCTCGGCCTCAAGCTCCGGCGGACTTC
>JASUSV010000078.1 GCA_030445865.1 Clostridia bacterium | reverse complement strand
CCTGAAAAAGAAATCATCTGTTACTGTAATACCGGCGTCCGTTCGGCGCATACGGTCTGGGTCTTAAAGTTGCTCGGCTATCCCAAAGTTAAAAATTATAACGGCTCCTGGGCGGCCTGGACAGATGCCGGTTTGCCTTTAGAAAGGGGAGAGAGAACTTGAAAATCCTAGCCATCAACGGCAGCCACCGCAAAGGGAAAAATACGGCCATGATGCTGGAGCTAGTTTTAGAAGAAGCCTCCCGATTAGGCGCCGAAACAGAATTGCTCGAAATTACCGATCTCGATATCAAGCCATGCAAAAGCTGCAACCAGTGTTTAAAAGTACCGCAGTGCAGCATACAAGATGACGATATGGGCATGCTGGCTGCCAAAATAAAAGCTGCTGATGGTCTGGTCTTGGGCTCACCGGTATACTTCGGCAACGTATCCGCGCGACTAAAAAACTTTATGGACCGCACCCGCTGGCTTTACTTATTAGACCACATTTCCTTATCATGCACGGCTTTATTATAGCTTCACCTCGAGACTCACACCAGCTTCCATTAAACTGCGCTGCAGCAGGTACCACGTACGCCGACACAGCACAAACTAAGTGGTTCCGGAACGTAAAAGAAGACGAACTGACAGTCGAAGTGTGCCGTAGCTTGGGAAGGGAAATGGTAAGGTTGATTAAGAAGGTGAAAGGGTAGCAGCCTGAGCAATCTTTTAAAGGGCAAAAAGGGGCGTGAATCTTATGGAACTTTACCGTATGAGGCGATCTCCTTTTAAAGAACCGAGAATAGAAAATATTTTAGAAAGTGTAGAATTGGCACTGCTCCAGATGGGGGGAGGAGAAAGGATTAAACCAGGAGACAGAATAGCTATTACTGTAGGTAGCCGGGGGTTAGCCCATTATCTCGAGATAATCCGGGCAATTGTTCAGTGGGTTAAGGATTGTGGCGGTAGGCCCTTTCTAGTTCCGGCCATGGGTAGTCACGGCGGCGGTACAGTCAAGGGAAGACTTAATGTCCTGGCCCACCTGGGAATTACGTCCGAGAATACAGGTGCCCCTATCGAAGACGGCGAGGATGTAGTTGAAGTTGGCAAAGTTGAAAATCTCCCTATTTTTATTGACAGCCGCGCAGCTGCTGCCGACGGTATCATCCTGGTTAACCGTATTAAGCCTCACACGGTTTTTCATGGCCGATACGAGAGCGGTCTGGTAAAAATGCTGGTTGTGGGTTTGGGTAAAGTACCCGGAGCCACAGCCTTCCACGCTCAGCCGGTGGAAAGATTAGCGCAGTTTCTGGAAAACATGGGTAGAGCAATGCTCCAACGTTTACCCATTATCGGTGGAGTAGCTTTGGTAGAGAATTCTGAGGATGAGATCGCTTTGCTTGAAGGCATCCCCTCTAATCAAATTATGGAACGGGAGCCCGTCCTTTTGCAGCGAGCTCGTGAGTTGATGCCCCGCCTTCCTTTTACTAATGCCGACATTCTTATCGTGGATGAAATGGGTAAAAATTTCAGTGGAACCGGATTAGATACAAACATAATAGGTCGTTTTTCTGTAGAAGGTAATTTTGACTCGAAGGAGCAGCCGGCCAAGCGTATCTTCGTGCGAGCCCTTTCCCCTGCTAGTGAGGGTAATGCCAACGGTGTGGGGCTGGCGGATTTTATTACAAAAAGACTGGCACTTGCCATTGATCGAAAAACTACTTATTTAAATGCATTAACCACCGGTTTTCTTAAACGCGTAATGCTGCCTTTAATCTTTGATACCGATTACGAGGCCCTCCAGGCTGCGGCTCAGAGTTTAAAAAAGGAACTGAAGGAATGCAGTTTAGCCTGGATACCTAATACACTACACTTAAGAGAGATTTTGGTAACTGCTAATTTAGTAGCTGAATGCCAGCAGAATGGGTATCAAGAAGTAGATAGGCAAGAAATGCGCTTTGATTCAGAGAATAACTTAATATCGTTATGGTAAGATTCTAGGGATTTAAAAATGGTTCTATAAAATATTTTAACCGAAAAAATGTTTTACTTGAATGTGGGGCCGTAGCCCCTTCTTTTTATTTGTTTGGCATGCTTTTTGCTATGGATTTTTAAGACAAAAGCTAGTCTTTTTGAAAGGAGATTTTTCATGGCCATCACTACTATAGCTGTAATCGGCGCCGGCCAAATGGGCCGGGGTATAGCTCATGTAGCTGCCCTGGGCGGCTACCAGGTAAAGCTCCGTGACATAAGCGATGAAATCCTTAATAAAGCTTTAGCCGAGATTAAGAAGAACATGCAGAAAGGTGTCGAGAGGGGCAAACTCAATACTGAGGATATGGAAAAAGCCCTGAAACGTATTTATCCCACTGTTGACCTGGAAGAAGCGGCCAGGGAAGCCGATCTCGTCATCGAAGCCGTGCCGGAAGACATAAAGCTCAAATGCGAAGTCTTCCAGTCACTGGACAGGATCTGCCCTTCCCATACCGTCCTGGCCACTAATACCTCTTCCTTAAGTATCACCGAAATTTCGGCTGCAACTCAAAGGCCAGATAAATGCATCGGTATGCACTTCTTCATCCCTCCCCACATTATGAAACTGATCGAGATCATCCGCGGGCTGGAAACAAGCGAAGAAACCACCCGCATAGCCGAAGAAGTCGGCCGCCAGATGGGTAAAGAAACAGTAAGGATAAACGAGGCCCCTGGATTTGCCACTACGCGTATAAACGCCCTCATCGGCAACGAGGCCTTCTATATGCTCATGGAAGGCGTTGGCACCCCGGAAGATATCGATAAGGCCATTAAACTCGGGTTAAACCACCCCATGGGACCCTTCGAAATGGTTGACTTGGTAGGCCTGGATACCAGACTTAAAATCCTAGAATACCTTCATGCCACCCTGGGTGAAAAATTCCGCCCCTGCCCCTTGCATATAAAATATGTTAAAGCTGGAAGACTTGGCCGCAAAGTCGGCAAAGGCGTTTATGACTATACCTGTAAGGAGTAGAAACAATGGAATTTCAAAATCTCATCCTCAATAAAGAAGAAGGCCTCTTAATCATAACCATTAACCGACCCGAAGTGCGCAACGCCCTCGACCGCCAGACCTGGCAGGAACTAAAGAGAGCCATTACCCAAGCGCGCACCGACCCGGAAGTAAAAGTAGTAATCATCACTGGTGCTGGTGACAAAGCCTTTGCTGCCGGAGCCGATGTTAAAGCCTTGAAAGAGCGCTCCATGATCGAAACTTTAGACGGCGAGAATCAGGCTATTCTAACCGAGCTTGAGAATTTAGAAAAACCGGTTATCGCTGCCATAAACGGTTATGCCTTAGGCGGCGGCTGCGAACTGGCCCTGGCCTGCGACATCCGCATAGCTTCGGAAAACGCCCGCCTGGGCCAAACCGAACTAAATTTAGGCTTCATACCCGGCGCCGGCGGCACCCAGCGCCTTGCCCGCTTGGTAGGCATAGGTAAGGCCAAAGAACTCATTTTTACCGGCGACATAATCGATGCCGCTACTGCTGAGCGCATCGGTTTAGTCAACCGGGTCGTACCTCTACCTGAACTCCTTCCTGCCGCTAAAGCTATGGCTAAAAAAATGATGGCTAAAGGTCCTTTAGCCCTAAGGATGGCCAAAATCGTCATCAACGGCGGCATCTCCGCTAACCTGGCTACCGGCCTCTTAATCGAAAAACTGGGGCAGACCGTCCTTTTTGGTACCGAAGACCGCATGGAAGGTATAAACGCCTTCCTGGAAAAAAGAGACCCTCAATTCCAGGGCAGGTGAAAAAAATGCCGGAAGTAGCCATTATTGGCGCCGGCCAGACCCCTTACGGCGACTTTCCTCTAAAAGGTGTAAAAGAACTCTTCGCCGAGGCCTACCAGGAGGCCCTCGCTAGCGTAGATAAAGGATTGGATCCCAACCTTATACAAGCTTTATTCCTCGGCTCTTTAAGCGCCGGCAACGGCTTCCAGCTCGGTCAGCTCGCGCCCCTGCTTGCTGGCCACGTAGGCCTACCCGATATCCCGGCTGTAAGAGTAGAAAACGCCTGTGCCTCCGGCGGCTTTGCCCTTTTAACCGCCGTCCAGGCAATAGCCAGCGGAGCCTACGACCTGGTTATGGCTGCCGGTGTAGAAAAAATGCGCGACGTCTCCTCCGTCCAGAGCAAATACTGGCTCGGCATCTCCGGTGACACCGAATACGAGAGGTTGGCTGGCAGCACCTTTGCCGGAATCTACGCTGCTATGGCCAGGCGCTACATGGAAGAATACGGCCTTAAAAAAGAACACCTGGCCTTAGTAGCCGTAAAAAACCACCGCAACGGAGCCCTCAACCCCAAGGCCCAATTCAGGCGTGAGATAACGCTGGAGACCGCTCTTAAGGGAGTGGAAGTAGCTTATCCTTTTAACATTTGGGACTGTTGCTCTACCACCGACGGTGCTGCCGTGGTAATAATCTGCAATGCGAAAAAAGCCAAAGACTTTACTAATCGACCCGTTAAAATAATCGGCTGGGGAGCAGGGAGCGACTATCTGGCCATACACGACCGCGACTCCTTAACCAGCCTTAAAGCCGTCAAAAATGCAGCCCAAACCGCCTACCAGATGGCCGGTATAAAACCCCAAGATATAGACTTCGCCGAGGTTCACGACTGCTTTACTATTGCCGAAATCCTGGCTTACGCCGACTTGGGCTTTTGCCAGGAAGGCCAGGCTCACCGCCTCTTAGAAGAAGGGGTTACTTCCCTTGAAGGCCGCCTGCCTGTTAACGCCAGTGGCGGGCTTAAAGCTAAAGGCCATCCCATAGGCGCTACCGGCATAGGTATGGCCTGCGAGATCTTCCACCAACTGCGGGGCGAAGCCGAAAGGAAAGAGCGCCAGATCAGAAACGGCCGCACTGCTCTCTCCCATAACGTAGGCGGATCGGGTGGCAGCGCCACCGTCTTCATCTATCAGAGGGAGGGTGAATAACCATGACCATGGGCATCCAAAGCTACGGCGTCTACCTCCCTTACTTGAGAATAAAGGCTGATGAATATGTAAAGGCCTGGGGAGCGTGTGCTGCCGGCATAAGCGAGAAAACCGTTCCTGACTTCGACGAAGATTCTATTACCATGTCAGTAGCGGCTGCCCGGGAAATCCTGGATCTTACTCCTCAGGCAACAAAAAATATCGCTTTTTTGGCTGTAGCCAGTACCAGCTTTCCTTACGTCGAGAAAGCCACAAGCACCACCCTCATCCAGGCCCTGGGCCTTAACGATAATATCTTCACTAGTGAGCATACTACCTCAACAGCCGCCGGGCTGGAAGCCTTGCTGGCCGCCTGGAGATACCTTGAAACCCAAAAAGAATTCGGGAAAACCGCTCTTATTACCGTAGCCGATGCGCCCCAGGCCAGAGCCTGGGATACCTTAGAACACGGCCTGGGCGCCGGAGCAGTCGCCTTCCTCCTTACCAAAGAAAACCCTATAGCTGTAATGGAAGGCGCCTCCAGTGCCGCCCAAGAATCCTTGGGCGAGCGCTACCGCCGTACGGGGGAAACGGCCGTTCACGATCTAGGTGTGCGCGAATATACCAGTGAAACTTTCCTTGAACTTTGCCGGAGAGCGGCCCAAAATTTATTAAAAGAACTCGGTAGATCGCCTGGGGACTATCATTACTTAATCGTCGGCCAGCACGACGCCCGCCTTCCTCAAACCCTGGGCCGGAAGCTAGGCTTCGAGGAAGAGAAAATAAAACCGGGTTTGCTGTATTCCTCGATCGGCGATACCGGCGCTGCCTCTGCCCTGTTAAGCCTGGCCCATATTTTGGACCAAGCACGGCCGGAAGAAAAAATCCTCCTCCTGGCCTACGGCTCGGGCGCCAAGGCTATAGCCTTAAGCCTTAAAGTAACTGCAGAAATTGCCGACCACAGACCTACTCACACCGTAAACTACTGGCTGGAACGCAAAAAATACCTAGATTACACCCGGTACCTAAAAGTAAGGCGCCAAATCGTCTAAAAAGGAGTTGAAAATCGTGGGAGCCCATATCTCCGTTCCCATGTACCAGCGCTCCCTACCTCAGCGTTATCGCCTGGTAGGCTTAAAATGCCAGAAATGCGGCAAAATTAATTTTCCGCCCAAAGGAACCTGCAAATACTGCCGCGCTTCTACCGAATTTATTGAAGTCCCTTTAAGCGGAAAGGGATACGTTTATACCTACACCATTATCGCCGGCGGCGGTGCGCCTCCCGAGTTTACCGACCAGGCCCTCATCCAGGGCTCTTACCCTGTGGCCATCATCCAGCTTGAAGAGGGACCCCGTATCATGGCCCAGTTGGTAGAAGTGGAACGTGAAGAGATAAAAATTGGCCTACCGGTAGAGGCTGTCTTCCGCCGCATCTACGAAGAAGAGGGCGTAATCCGGTACGGGTATAAGTTCAGGCCGGTGGTGCCCCCATGCAAACCCTAACCCACGACCTCATCATCCTGGGCTCCGGCCTGGCAGGCTTGAGGGCGGCCATCGAGGCGGCCGAAACAGGCCGGGGCGAG
>JASUSV010000017.1 GCA_030445865.1 Clostridia bacterium | reverse complement strand
CAATCTTTGTGTCCAGCTTGCCCAACTGCTGCATGATCATGTTGAACGGGTCAAAGGAGGTGCGGAAGGTGAATCCCTGCTCCTCGCTGCCCGCAGCCATTTGCTTTCTGGTTTCGTCCTCGACCACAGCCAAGCCGCCTCCCCTCCCTTGCCCATATTCTACCACGTTTGCGGGAATTGGGGCAATACCTTTGGTTAACAAACTGGCCTGGCACAGTCCTTCGGTTCACTGCTCAAGGCTATGTAATGCAGGATAAGAGAGACACCACAGCGCAGGCAAAGCCTGCGCCAAGGCTTTAACCACGGCGGTTTGCCCGGTCGACATCCGGTCGACCTGACGAGTGCCAAGGGAGGTGAACAAAGTGACCGCCAAACTGGAGGGAAAAATCACGGCCAAGGTTAGCAGGCAGGTTTACGCCGAACTCCAGGCCCAAGCCCGGGTTCAAGGTCTAACGATCAGCGAGTTGGTCAGGAACATCCTGGACGAACATCTCCGTAACGAAGCCGCCCGCCTGGGAGTCCCGGTGGTGGAGGACGCCTTCCGGCGGGTTGTCGAACCGCACGTGGACCAGTTGGCCGGGCTTATTGCCCACACCGGCATCGCCGCTGGCACGGCGGCCTGGCTAAACAAAGCGTTGGTTAACCTGCTTACGGATGTGGACCCTGACGAGGCCTGGGACCAGGCGGCGGCCAGGGCGAAGGTGGACCTGCGCCGCAGCATGAGGGTTGGCGAGCAAAAAGAGGATAACCGGAATTAAGGCCCGACGTAAAAAGGCAGCCAAAATCACAAATGCTGTCGGAAAAAGGCGATAAGTTCTCACTGGTAATAATGGAACATTTTACCTTCAAGACACGTCTATAAGGGTAGAAAGGGAAAGGTGGTTGTTTATTAACCCGCCAAACAACCGCATACCGGGCGTCAAGGGCAAACCCATTGAAAGGTGGGGACGCAAAGCTACAGGGTCTAAGGTGCTTACCGGCACTACGACAGCCTGGCTGCCGCATTTCTTGGTGGTCAGACCCGCCCTTTCTTACCAGCGGGTCTTTCTTTTTCCCCTGGAGGGAGGTGATAACCATGTCAGACCTTTTTACCTATACTTCTCTCGGAACCCTGACCGGGGCGGTCACGGCAACCGTTCTCGTGGTGGAGTTCCTGAAGGAGCTAGGACCGTCAAAGCGCCTGTCCACCCGCTGGCTGGTGCTGGCGGTGGCGGAGGGAATAGTGGTGGTCACCAGCCTGGCCACGGGTAATTTTGCCGCCGCCAACCTCCCCCTTTACTTTCTCAACGGCCTGCTGGTGGCCGCCTCCGCCATCGGTGGCTGGCAGGTAATCCATGACAACCTTGTTGGCGACGCCAGCGGGAAGAAGGGAGGCCAGTGAGCCGTGCAAAGAAGGCAAAAACTGCGGGAATTGATTAACCAGGCTAAAACTGGTGACGAAGAAGCTATGACTCGGGTCGTTCACCGCCTCGTCCCGCTGGTGAAGAAATACAGCCGACAATTGGGCTACGATGAAGCTTGCTCCGACCTAGTGACTTGGATAATCGAAGCCGTTCACCGCTACCGGCCAAATACCACCTGGGGCAGGGACGAGTTAACCAGGTACTTCACCCGTAAAGGCGCTGACCGGCACTAACCAGAAAATATTTTTTCCAGTGGGGGGTGTTAAAACGACCCCCTATTTTCTCTTTATATAGTAGAGGGCGAGATGGACAAGCTGGAAGGAGGTGGACAATGATGGCCCCCTACACCTGACGCCTACGACGATGGCCTTGAAGACGCCCGGATTATGGCCTGGTTTATAACCGGCCTACGTCACGAGGCTATCAGGTTGGCGAAAAAGCATAAGCGGCTACGGGAGCACGAACTGCTCATCCTCAACGACCTGCTTAGCCAGGACGCCGAAGATGAGATAACAGAAATGCTTGATACCATAGCCGCTCCAAGTGACATTCTCGCCGAAGTAGAGGACACCGTATTCCTTCAGGAAGCCCTTGCGTTGCTGACGCCGCAGCAGCAGAAGGTTATCACGGCAACGGTCCTGGAGGAGCGGACAGAGCAGGAGGTAGCTGAGCACTTGGGAATATCGCAACAAGTAGTGAACCGCTTGAAAGGACGAGCCTTGAAACGGCTGAGAAAACATTTTGTCCTGGACGAGCCCACCGCCAAGTAGAACCTCATCCAGGACGGATAACCCATACCCGAAGGCAGGGAGTTGCTAAAGCTATTTTACTTCCTCCTGCCTTTGGAGTAAACACAAAACTTTAAGGAGGTCATGAAAGTGGCTTTTGGTGTAGACACCGCAGACTATCTATCAGACATTAACTGGGCAAATCTAAAGAATTGGAAGGGAGAATATCCGAACTTTGCCGGCCGATACTTTTACGCTGGTTATGGCTGGAGTTTGTCTGAATTTGCTACTGCGAAACAAGATACCAATGGCATGCTTAATAAAATTCATCCCATTCAGGGAGCCGTCGGGAATAAAAGTCGCCTCGAAGCCACAGGGTCCACCGGTTATAAATACGGGGTGGAAGATGCAAATGCTATTGCTAAGGAAATTGAAACGGCAGTTGTCAACAACAAACTTCAAATACCTCCATCTGGTTTTGTCAACGTCTACCTTGACGTTGAAACAGGAGTTGCTTTGAGTACTGATTATTGGGCAGGTTGGGCATACACACTCTGGCACTACAACCTCAATGGACAACTACCATTCTTTGCCTGTATCTATGCCCAGTACGTTAGACAAAGTGATGGTACGTATTCCCTGAACCAACTGGTTAAGTCTGCGCTGGATGCGGCATGCGAGAAGTACCCGGATAAGACAACGGAGGTTACCTGTGACGGGTTATGGACAGCACATCCCCAGCTATGTAGCAACTGTATCGCTGACCCCACACTGGACTGGACTAAGTTCAACGAATACAATCAACCGTGCGGTTCGTCCAGCACTCTCGTCCCACTGTTGATGTGGCAATATGCGACCCCTCCTACGTGTGTAGACTATTGCAAAGATAGCAGCTATGCCGGGGGTGAAAATCTTGATATGGATGAAACAAATGATGCCTACTCGAAAGCCCTTAACTATATGTTAGTAATTCCTTAAAGACAAGATGGGTATGGGCCGGTCTCTTAGCCGGCCCATCACTCTACATAGCAATCTTTCATGGAGTCTTCAGCATCGGGGACCAGATTTCTCCACCATCTTGGGTTCGATACAGTTGGATATTGTTGTTATTGCTATGGGTCAGAGCCCATCCAATTGTTAAACTGACAAAGTCGACCTGCTTTACTTCTTTTAGACTTATATTCGGCTGAACAGGAGACCATGTTGTTCCGCCGTCTGACGTCTGGTATATCTTCGTGCCGTCGGTTACGAATCCATGCTCTGGGTTTACGAAATCATACACAGGGTAAGAGGAAAGATCGGTGAGTGGAGTTGTAGATGCCCATGTTTTTCCGCCATTGTTTGAGTGATAAATAACAAAATTCCCTTCTCCGGCACGGACGGGTAAGACACCATCCTTATCGTTAAAAAAGAGTGGAGGATAGGGCCAAAAGGTCATTGTCTCCAACACCTTCGGTACAGCAAGAACTTGCTCTTTCCACGTTTTTCCGCCATCTTCTGTATTAAGAACTTTCAAACCACCAGTTACGCCGATGTAGAGCGGCAACCAACCATTTGACCGATCCCGGAAGCTAATGCCTATTTTGATGCCACCGAAAGGGAGTTCCGCTGTTTCACGGCTATAGAGATCTGTATCAGCAATTTCTGTCCACGTTTTACCACCGTCATCGGTCTGGAAAAGCGCAGCGGGGTGGCTGCCGGCTACACCGCCGTAGTCAATCAATATCCACCCATGGTTCTCATCGAGGAAGAAAATGTCGCTTTCGCCGTCAGGATAATCAACGGCAATCTTCGCTCTTTGCCAGGACGTCCCTCCATCAGCCGTACTGTGTATGGACCATTGCTTATCGCCTGCTTTGGAAGCCGCCCATCCGTGTTGAGCATCTAAAAAAAACGACCCTACAATGCTTGGGCTTATTTCAGTCACATCACTCCAGTTCCTACCGCCGTCAGTGGTGCGGAAGATAGCGTCGTCACTTATTGCCCAGCCGATATTTGCATTGAGCATGTGTATAGAAGATAGCGGTGGATTTATAATAATCATTTGCGACCCATTAGTAGGATCATTTGCGGCCTGTATGCTACCCTTTTTCTCTACTTGTTGATCATAATTAGCCGGTCCTTGAGCACATCCAAATAAAGCCAATGAGAGTATAATAGCAGTACCTATTACCAATAAGTCTCTCTTTTTCACTAGAAAAACCTCCTTAAAAACCTTTCTTAACAAAGATATAGACGTAGAAACAGGTTACTTCGTTCCGCTCCCCGCAGAAAAATCTTCAACTGCCTATCAGCAGGTTTAACCTTCCCCTTTCCTTCTACAGGCAAGAGGAGAATCCTTCCCTTAGTTTAGCCGCCGGGAGCCACAGGGCCATTGTGAGTAAAAGATGAAAAATTATTTTTGCAGGGGGTTGTCAAAAGCACCCCTGTTTTCTCTTTATATGGTAAAGGGGTAATAAGGAAAAACCAGCCCAGGAAAATTACTGGGCCAATTAGCTTAGGTTCTTTGACAGTTTAGCGCCGTCCACCGCCCGGAGCGTCAGGCGCCTAAGGTGGCGGCGGGGTTGAGCGCCCGTGCTCACGCCGGTGTACCTGGCCTTATCAGGCCAAAATTGGCCGGATAGGTTCGGGAACCCCCCTCACTCCAGAGAGGGTAATGGCGTGGAGTGAACCCTGTCATTCTGTCATTAGGCGCGGCAGGCAGGCGGCAACAGGGAGCCGCCAGCGGGTGCGTGCAGGTCCGCGGGGACCGGGGGAGGTGCCGGGCCATGATCAACGTCAAGTACGAAAAAGAGAAAAGCATGGGCGTGGCTGATCATGGCATCGTTCATGATGCGCAGCTTATACTGCAACAGCACATCTACATTCGCGCCAACCTGCCCAAACTTTTGGCCCGGGCCATCAGGTCCGGGCATCAGGGTGAGGCTGTGGCGGCTTTGCTGGCCTGGGGCGAAGGCACCAAACCCCTCTTAGTTCTCTGGCAGGAAGTTTCCTCCCTGGTGGAGAACAGTTCCTCCCAGGAGGTGAAGAAAGATTGAAGAAGGTGGCCATCTACTGCCGCATTTCCACCGACGAGGACCTGCAAAAGTACAGCCTGCCCGCCCAGGAAAAGGAGCTTAAGGAATTCGCCAGCCGCAAGGGCTGGGAAGTGACCGGAACCTACCGGGACACCATTTCCGGCTCCAAGGCCCATCGGCCCGGCCTGGACGCCCTACGCGACGACCTGGCCGCCGGGAAGTTTGATGCCATCCTCTGCGTGGACCAGGACCGGCTTTCCCGCATGGAACCAATTGACTAGGAACTATTAAAGAAGGAGCTGCGGGAAGCCAGGGTGAGCATTGTTACGCCCGCCTAAACCGTAAACTTCGACGACGAGGACAGCGAGCTGGTCTCCGACATCTTTAACCTCTTCGCCCGGCACCAGCGGCGGAAAATCAAGAAAGCCATGCGCCGGGGCCGGGAAGAAGCCTTCCGCCAGGGGAAGTGGCCGGGACAGCCACCCTTCGGCTACCAGCTCAAGGACCAGAAACTGGAGCCGGAGCCCTCACAAGCGCAGGTAGTCCAGAGAATCTTTGAGCTTTACGCCAGGGGATTGGGCACCTGGGAAATCTGCAATCGCTTGAATACAGAAGGTGTTCCCAGCCCCTACCGCAAGACGTGGAAACCCGCCGGGATGCTTAGAATCCTGAAAAACCCCGCCTACATCGGAAACATCAGTGTAAACGTCAACGGCAAGCATGTTAGTCAGGCGCATCGTCGAGGAGTACATGCGTAGCGAATCAGCCAGCCATGGCTATCCGGTGGTGGAGGATGCCGTCCGGCCCTTCCTGGTACCCTGAGGCAGTTGCCGGTCGGTTATCGAGCCGCATGTGGAGAAGAGACCCCGATGATGCCTGGGCGCCGCGGTGGCCAGGGGGAAAGCCAGTTTGCGCCGGAGTCTCGCAGTATTCAATACCTTCCGCGCTTGCCCCTACTCTTGCTGTTGGGTGGTATAGTTTTCGGGGAAAAAAGGTAAGTAATAAATTTGTCTCCCATCAACTAATGCTATCATGATGCCCTGTCTTTCTTTGGACAAAAATAGCCGTGCTCCAACTGGCAATTTTGTAGCCATATATTCTTCAAATGGTTTTCCCACTTCATAGAGCTTTTTAATTTCACATAATTGTGCCCCCTGGTCTAACGTCGGTTTGAGTTGATTAACCCATTCAATATCTTCGGCGTTTATATAGATGTTTCCATTACATACGAATATATCAATACTGTCGTCTGCTTGTACCATTGCTTCCGCTTTAGCAATTACTTTTTGGCTACGTTCTTCAATTTGCCTTGAGCCCCTAACTTTCGGGTCAAATAAAGAACAGCCTGTAATAAATATGAGATTCAGACATAGCAATCCAATTACCGCTTTCAAAGAATTATTCTTTGTCAACTGTCGTATCCCCCTTTGCAAGCCTGTTATTCTTAGGCAACTCTGTCCACATGTTTATTAAATTTTATTATACTTTAGTACAATTAGGCAAGTTTCTAAGTCTCATCGGCTTCACTGTAGATTGATTCTGATGTACCGCTCCCCGGCGTCCAATAAGGGAGAAGAACGTGTTTGAACGTCCTTCTCCCCCTTGTTAGATAAGCCACCACAAGTAAATTTTGACCGTACTCCTACGTGAGGAAAACAGACCCGCCGTAAAGCGCGGCCTGCTTTCCGACGCGCTTTATTGCAGTGAATGCGGCCAAAGACTGCACGTCAAAACTAACATCAGCAGGGGACATTCCTACTTCTATTACAAGCATCGCCCCAGGAAGAACGGCAGGGACCTCCACGCCAAGTGCAAAATCAGCCACGCACTTGAGGCCATAGACGCTAAAATCATTGCTATTGGAGCCTCCCCGGAAGCAGCCAGGCGGTTTATCTATTTCAGGAACGATGAAAAGGACAGAAAAAAGCTCCAGGCCCGTTTAGCAGGACTGGAGAAAGCGCGGCAATCCCTTGCCGCCAAGCAAAAGAAACTGCTGGCCCTATACTTAGACGGCGACTGGGACAAATCCTTCCTCGACGAACAGAAAAAATCCCTGGAAGCCCAAATCAGGCTTAACGAAAAGCAGCGGCAGGAAATACGCGAGCAGCTAACCTTTCTCTCCGGCGAGCAGGCAGACCTGGACTACATCGTGGAATACTTCGCCGCCCTCACCAACTTCGACACCGAAATGACCCGGGAGCAGCAGCTAACCCTGGTGCGGGCCATGTTCACCAGGGCCGAAGTGGACAGGGAAGGGAACCTCAATCTCACCTGCCGTATTCCTTTGCCTGGTGGCGGGCAGGCTCCCCAAGGCCCGGAAGCCTTGGTAGTCAACGGTTGGGGCCAGTTTCAGTCCCATCGTAACGCTGGGGGAACCGCCGGATGCGGACCCGCATGTCCGGCGGTGTGAGAGGACGGGGGCTAGCCGCCCCCCTCCTACTCGATAAGCGGATTTGCTATTACCTGCTCCTCGCCGTCCTGGGCGCTCCTGCGGGAGTGAAATATTTACGCGAAAACGCCAGGGCCACGTTCACCAGGCCGATCATTACCGGCACCTCAATTAAAGGGCCGATTACCGCCGCAAAAGCCTGGCCGGAGTTGACGCCGAAAACGGCCACAGCCACGGCTATGGCCAGTTCAAAATTATTGCTGGCTGCCGTAAAAGAGAGGGTAGCGGTCTGGGCATAATTTACTTCCAGGCGCATGCTAATGAAAAAGGAAACTAAAAACATAAGTACGAAATAGGCTACCAGAGGAATGGCTACCCTCACCACGTCCATGGGCAGGGTGACGATATAATTACCTTTGAAAGAGAACATCACTACTATAGTGAACAATAGGGCGATCAGGGCCAGGGGGCTGATTTTGGGCACGAAAACTTTCTCGTACCATTCCTTGCCTTTGGCCGGCAGTAGGAAGTAGCGGGTCAAAAAGCCGGCTACGAAGGGGATGCCCAGGTAGATGGCCACGCTGATGGCTACTTCGCGTATGGAAACATGTACCTGCATCCCTTTTAAGCCCAGCCAGGTGGGTAGAACAGTGATGAAAATATAGGCGTAGATGGAATAGAAGAAAACCTGGAAGATAGAATTCAGGGCTACCAGCGCAGCAGCATATTCGCTGTCGCCGTTGGCCAGGCTGTTCCAGACTATGACCATGGCGATACAGCGGGCCAGGCCGATCAAAATCAGGCCCACCATGTACTCTGGGTAGTTATGGAGGAAGATGATGGCCAGGATAAACATGAGAATGGGTCCGATGGCCCAGTTCTGGATGAGGGAGAGGGCCATAACTCTGCCGTTTTTAAAGACGTTACCTATCTCTTCATACTTAACCTTGGCTAAAGGCGGGTACATCATAACTATCAGACCTATAGCGATGGGTATAGAAGTGGTGCCTATGGACATTCTATCCAGGGCAGCGGCCACACCGGGGACGAAATACCCCAGGCCCACGCCGAAGGCCATGGCCAGGAAGATCCATAGGGTGAGGAAACGGTCTAGCAATGACAACCGGGATACGGCTTTGCTGTCGGACATTGTTGTGCTGCAAACCTCCTTCTATGCTGCCGGTCGTCTTTAATCCGGCTATCTGGGCAACGGCCGGCAGGTGACTTTGGGATTCTGCTCCAGCTGCTTAACCCGCGCCCTTTCCTGCTCCAAATCCTTTTTGGCTTCCAGGGGTGAAATCAGGTAGGAAGAAAAATCCCGCAGGAATTCTTCCAGGTATTCTCGCTTTAAGGAATAGAATACCCACTGTCCTATTTTTTCTTCCTCTACAAGGTCGGCTTCCTTTAAAATGCGCAAATGTTGTGATATGGCCGGCTGGGAAACGCCGAAGATTTCCTCCAGCTCACAGACGCAAAACTCTTGCTCGGCCAGCAGGGCAATAATCTTTAAGCGCAAGCTTTGGCCCAGGGCCTTAAATACTTTTTCGGCTTCTTTTATCTGCAAAGCATTGATTCGCCTCCTTTATTTGTTGTATTGCTCCTATAACATATATAACAAGTATATAACTATTTTCTTATATATTATTTTACTTTTTTATCTTCGTCAAGGAATTACCGGGAATGGCTCCCTTAAACTTGGCCGGGTTCACCCAGCTCTTTTTAAGCAGCTCCTTATGGGTAAATAATTTTGCAAAAAGGTTGACGGGAGGGAGTGTATCGATTATATTATAGGTAAATAGTAATATAAGAATATAAATAGCTCTATTATTGCTTGGGAGACATTGAGGAGAGTGGAAGCATGGAACCATTGATAGAATATCTTAAGGTTCTAGCCGATCCCACCCGCATGAAAATAATAAAATTTCTTTTGGAACGCGACATGTATGTTTGTGAACTGGTGGCGGTGATGGGTATTGCCCAGCCTACTGTGTCCCAGCACCTCAGGAGATTGAAAGCGGTGGGGCTGGCAGAAGAAAAAAAGGAAGGCCAGCGCATTCGTTACAGGCTAATCCAAGATGCGTTAGATAAATATAACAAGGAATTAGATTTGTTCCTGGCGACTCCCATTAAAGACATCCCACAGATGAAGGAAGAATGGGATCGTTATCAAGCCAGTGTGGCCAGCGGAAAAGTATTAAGCTCGTGTAAATAGAAAATACGCGTAGCGCCTTACTTTGAATTTAATGCACTCAAATCCTAAATTAAAAAGGAGATGCTCTTATGAGCAAGCAGACCAAGTTACTGCTAATTGTGGGGGTATTCTTAGCAGCTTACTTCCTACCCTTCCACCATCCCAGGATGCAGAGCGCTATCCTGGAATCCTTTTACATGCTGCAGGAATATGCCCGGGAGCACGTCCTATTTTGCCTGGTGCCTGCCCTCTTTATAGCCGGGGCCATGAGTAACTTCCTTTCTTCTCAAGCCGTAATGAAGTATCTGGGGCCGGACAGCCCTAAGGTGACAGCTTATGGAGTAGGAGCCGTGTCGGGAGCCATACTGGCTGTTTGTTCCTGCACCGTTTTGCCCTTATTTATGGGCATTTACAAGCGAGGAGCGGGTCTGGGCCCGGCCATAGCCTTTCTGTACTCCGGCCCGGCTATAAATGTTCTGGCCATTATCCTTTCGGCCCGGGTTCTGGGCTGGCAGATCGGCCTGGGCAGAGCCGTGGGCGCGGTCCTGTTTTCGGTAATTATAGGCCTCATCATGGCCCTAATTTTCAGAGGGGAAGAGCAGGAGAGAGCCAAAGGGCTACTGATGCCTGAAAGCGTGGAACCTCGCAGGACCCTGGGTCAGACCGCGTCCTACTTCCTGGTCCTGGTCCTGATCCTGGTCTTCGCCGCCTGGGGCAGGCCTGCGGAGAGTTCCGGCCTCTGGTATACCGTCTACCACATAAAATGGTACTTGGTGATCGGCCTGCTCATAGCCCTGGCCTTAATTTTGAGAGCCTGGTTTACCCGGGAAGAATTAACTGCCTGGGTGGATTCCACCTGGGACTTCAGTATCAAAATTTTGCCCCTTCTCTTTGGGGGCGTGCTGGTGGCCGGCTTCCTCATGGGCAGACCGGGCGTGGATACAGGGATAATCCCGGCTAAGTATATATCTATGGTCGTGGGGGGCAATGGGCTTCTGGCCAATTTCACTGCCTCTATCGTCGGAGCTTTTATGTACTTTGCCACTCTGACGGAGGTGCCCATTGTCCAGGGGCTTCTGGGCTCCGGCATGGGCCAGGGGCCGGCTTTAGCCCTGCTTTTGGCCGGACCGGCTTTGAGTTTACCCAATATGTTAGTTATCAATAGCATTTTGGGCTTTAAAAAAACCTTCGCTTACGTTTTCCTGGTAGTTATAATGGCCACCTTAACGGGTATGGTGTTCGGGGCGCTGGTTGGTTAGCTGCGGACCATATCAGAAACCTTCATAGGACATTCTTTGGGAAAATGCTGGAGGAGGTGATAGAGGGGTCAAGCAGGTTGGCCGCAAAAGCTCTGCCTAAAGCTAAGAGATATTCATAGACCTAAAAGAAAAGGAGGAAACGGTAAATATGGAAGTCAAAGTTTTGGGTCCGGGATGCGCCCGGTGTAAGGCGCTGGAGCAAAATGTTATGAACGCCCTGGCCGAAATGGGTGTAGCTGCCGAGGTAGAAAAAGTAACGGACATCAACAAAATTACCGACTATGGTGTTATAATGACTCCGGGGCTGGTGGTCAACGGCAAGGTCAAAGTTTTCGGCCGGGTACCCGACAAAGAGGAGATCAAGAAGTGGATCCAGGAGGAAATGAACTAAAGGGGTGAAGTGTATGCCGGAAAAGTGCACCTGCGACCCGGCTGAAATTATGATTTTCCCTTGCGCCGGGGGTCGAATGTAGGGCAAGTGGCCAACCAGGCGGCGGTAAAGCTGGACCAAGAAGGAATAGGCAAGCTTTTTTGCCTGGCCGGGCTAGGCGGCCACGTGCAGAGCATTGTGGAATCCACTAAGGCGGCTAAAAGGATCGTGGCCATTGACGATTTTGCTTGGACGGATGAAGAGATTGAGCGCGTGGTAAAAGTAGTGAAAGAATCCCTGAGGTATTAGTTTTAAGCCACGGGCAGGATACATTTGCCCGTGGCTTTCTTAAAAAGGGTGAGGACCAATTGCAGGCAATGCGGCGAGCCTACTTGCCTGGCCTTTGCCGGAAAGATATTCATGGGGTATCGAGCCCTCGAGGAATGCCCATATGTTCTTCCATCTTGAAAATAGCTAGCACCAGGGCTATGGCCAGCATGATGCCGGTCAGCATCAGCCAGGAGATGCGGTACTGGCCTGTAAGGTCTACTAGATAACCGAAAAGGGGCGGGCCGAAGATAGAGCCCAGGTAGCCGATGGCCAGGGTGAAGCCGGTAGCAAAGCCCGTCTTTTGCCGACCGGCAGCTTCGCTCACCAGGGTCATCTGGAGGCCGTTCCAGCCCACTGCCGTCATACCCATGATGGCTACAACCGGTGCCAGTATCCAGGAAGGCATACCGGGCGGTAAAACGGAAAGGACGGCGGCCATAGCCGCAGCCAGGAGCGCCAGCAGGAGCAGTACCGGCCGCCGCCTGCCGCCAAAAAAGCGGTCGCTGATGACTCCCCAGCTAATACGCGCTATGGCGGCGCAGATTAAAGCCAGCGAGAGGTAGGATCCGGCTTCTACCGGCGGTAAGGCCAGGGCTTCTTGTAAAAAGATGACGGCGTAGGTAGTAAAGCAAACCTGGGCGCCTGTAAAGGCCATGCCCATAACGCCCAGGAGCAATAATTTATTGTTGCGGAAAATTTCTTTTAAAGACAGGCTTTTTAAGAAGGAAGCCTGGCTTTTTTCTTCCTCAATGCGATAAAAGATAAAAGACATTAGTGCCGTAGTCGAAACAAGGGCGGCTACCGCTAAGAGCCCTACCCGCCAGCTAAAGGTCAAGGCGAGGGCAGGGAGGATGGCTGCGGCTGCGGCAGTTCCAAGGGCTACGCCCATTTGTTTGGTGCCCATGGCCGTAGCCCTAACGTTTTTGGGGAAACAGCAGAGGACGGCCTTGTTCGTTGCGGGATTAAGGCAGGCGTAGCCTGCTCCGGCCAGGGTGTTGGCCAGCAGAATTGGCCAGAAATTAAAGGAAAAAGCAAAAACTGCCGTGAAAACAGCTACTGCCACCTGCCCCCAGAACAGCATTTGCCTTGCACCTAACCTGTCTACCAGCCAGCCGGTGGGAATGGAAGCGGCAAAAATACCTAAAGAAAAGGCCCCCGTAATTGTGCCTAGCTGGGCCTTGGTGAGTTGGAGTTCATTTTGCACGAAAGAGGCTATAGGGGCCAGGCCGTTATAGCTCATAGCATTGGCAGCGTGGGCCAGGGAAAATAACGCCAGGAAGAGCCACGGAACGCCTTGGACTCGTGCTGCTATTTGCCGGCAGGTTACTGGCTGGGTAGATATTTTTGGCATTCTAGCAACCTCTATTTCAAATCTGTTTATCCCGAAAGGTGGCGCTATTCCTCTCAAACCTTAAATACCATTTTATTTTAAACAGCTGTAAAAGGCAAGATATGTCCTTTATTTGGTTTAACCCAGGCAGGAATATGCGGCACAGATGTAGAATGGTATTAACGACCGGTCCAGATGAGCGAACAAAATAACAGCGGTGGTTCTATATGTGCCCAAAAACAATAACCATTACCATAAAATTCGTCTCTCACCTGGCAGCCATGGCCGGCCGCGAGGAAGAAGCCGTTACCTTGCCTGCCGGTAACGGCCTTTTGGACTTGCTTAGAAACCTGGCCCAAAAATACGGCCCCGATCTGGCAGGCTACTTTTTAGACCCGGAAACGGGCGACCTCTGGCCCGGTGTAGCTGTTGTCGTAAACAACCGCCTGGTTGCCAGCTTAAAGGAAGCCCCGGCTTTACAAGACGGCGACGAAGTCATGCTTATCCCAGGAGCTGAAGGAGGCTGAATAAAATGCCTGCAATTAAAATAAAAGCCGGTCTCTGCACCGGCTGCCGTACCTGCGAGCTTATTTGTTCCTACCGGCACGGTGCTCCCGGATTTAACCCGGCTCTATCCCGCATCCGCATAAAAAATCGGGGCATGGAGAAAGAAAACCCGGTGTTCTGCCGGCAGTGCCCGCGTCCCAAATGCATGGAAAGCTGCCCCAGCGGAGCTTTAACTCAAGATCCGAAAACCGGGGTTATAACCCTCGACCCGGAGTTATGCAACGCCTGCGGCACCTGTATAAGGATGTGCCCCTTCGGGGCCATGGCGGCCCACCCCGAAACCGGCCTGCCTTTAATTTGCGACCTCTGCGGCGGCGAGCCTGCCTGCGTAACCTATTGCCCCAACGAAGTCCTGATCTACGCTCCCAAAGGAGGCGACCCAAATTGAGCGACGGCTACGGTGGTACCATCTTAAAAATCGACCTCACCGCCCAAAAAATTGAGAAAATCCCTACTCCCACAGACTTAAAAAATAATTTCTTAGGCGGCAACGGTTTTGGCATCAAATACCTTTACGACCTCGTCCCGGCAGGCATTGATCCCTTATCGCCTGCCAATGCCCTTATCTTCGCTGTAGGCCCGGCCACTGGTACCCTTATCCCTACCGCCTCCCGCTTTGCTGTAATCACTAAATCGCCCCTTACCGGCCTCTATATGGACAGCTTTGCCGGTGGCCACTGGGGCTCGGAATTAAAATACGCCGGCTACGACGCCCTGATAATAACCGGCAGTTCGCCTCGTCCCGTCTACCTCTATATAAACGACGGACAGGTAGAAATAAAAGAAGCGGCTCACCTCTGGGGTAAAACCACCTACGCTACTGAAGAAGTAATAAAAAAAGAATGCCGGGATCCCGAACTTAAAGTAGCCTCCATCGGCCCTGCCGGCGAAAATCAAGTTAAAATTGCCTCCATCATTGCCGGCACCAGGGCGGCGGCCAGGGGCGGCGTGGGCGCCGTCATGGGCTCCAAAAACTTAAAAGCCATCGCCGTAAGGGGTACTAAAGGCGTTAAAGTAGCCGACCCCGAAGGCCTGGTAAATTTCTTCCGCGAATATACGGCCAAATTTAAAGCTAACCCCGGCACCGGGAAAGACCGCCCCCGCTACGGCACTACTGGGGGCCCGGCCAACAACAATGCCCTGGGTATTTTAGGCACGCGCAACTGGCAAAAAGAGACCTTTCAACATGCCCCCGACATCAGCAGTCCCAAAATCATAGACCAGGAAAAAAGGCTTATCCGCAGCACGGCCTGCCTGGCCTGCTCCATGAGCTGCGGCAAAGTCCTTAAGGGTAAACTTAAAGATCAAGACCTCATCAACGAGGGCCCTGACTACGAGACCCTTTACAGCTTCGGCTCCATGTGCGAAGTAAACTCCTTTGACCACATCCTGGCCGCCGACCGCCTCTGTGACGAATACGGCCTGGACACCATCTCCACCGGCGTCACCATCGCCTTTGCCATGGAATGCTTCGAAAAAGGTTTAATTACTACCGCGGATACCGGCGGCCTAAAAATAAACTTCGGCGACCCGGAAATAATCCTCACCCTCATAGACCAGATCGCCCACCGCAAAGGCTTCGGGCAAATCTTGGCGGAAGGTTCCAAAAGAGCCAGCCAGATCCTGGGCAGGGGAACGGAAAAATACGCCATGCAGGTTAAAGGCCTGGAACTTGCCGGCCACAGCGCCAGGGGCCTTAAAGGTATGGCTCTGGGCTACGCCACCTCCAACCGCGGCGGAAGCCACCTTGAGTACCGTCCCGTCGTGGAAAGATCGGGCAAGGCCGACCGTTTCACCGTCGAAGGCAAGGGCCAGATCGTTAAGGACAACCAGGACATGTCCACTATCGGCGACTCCCTCGTCATCTGCCGTTTCACCGAGCCCGTCTTCGGCTTTTTCCTGGGCGGCCCTTATGTGGAAATGGTCAATCTCACCACCGGCCGCGGTATTGACCTTGCCGGGCTAAGGCGCATAGCCGAGCGCATCTACACCTTGGAGCGCCTCTTTAACGTGCGCGAAGGCATTACCCGTGCCCAGGATACCATACCGGAGCGCCTGATGCGAGAGCCTATCCCCGATGGCCCCTCTCAGGGCTGTCTCGCCCGTCCGGAAGAACTGGAAGAAATGTTGGACGAGTACTACCGCGCCCGCGGCTGGGACGTAAAGACGGGGATACCCACAGAAGAGACTCTCAACGAATTGGGGTTAAGGTAAGGGCCACTCCCCCGGAAGGGTAGCGGTAATGGGGTTGCTGCTTAAACATCTTCTATTAGAACGCATGACGCTAATGTCGTTACACATTTTTTAGGAAGGAGAGAGTAAGTTTTGTCAAATAACCATCGTCAGACAGCAGAACTGAGCGCTTTTACAAGCGCTTTATCCTATGCCCGAATTCCCGAGCCGGCATTGGAGCGGGCCCGGCTTTGCCTGCTCGACTATCTGGGCGCCGCCCTGGCAGGAAGCCGGAGCAGGGAGGCGGGCCTGGCGAGGGCGTTTGTGGCCAGAGTCGGCGGCAACCCCCAGGCAAGTATTATTGGGACGGATCTAAAAACCTCCGTGCCCTTAGCCGCCCTGGCCAACGGCGTGGCCGGTCACGTCTACGAAGTGGACGACGCCCACCGTTACGCCACCGGGCTACATCCCGGCGCTACGGTGATCCCGGCGGTGCTGGCAGCAGCCGAGTATTGCGATTCCAAGTGGGGGGACCTGCTTACGGCCATAGTGGCCGGCTACGAGGTAGCCGGGCGGGTAGGCCGCGCCATTAACCCCTCCCACCGCTACCGCGGCTTTCACTCTACCGGTACGGTGGCCTGCCTGGGCGCGGCGGCGGGAGTAGCCAGGATCCTGGGTTTGGGAGCTAAAGAGACGGCCTGGGCCTTGGGCTTGGCGGGGTCTATGGCCGGCGGCCTTTTCGAGTTCTTGCAGGACGGGAGCATGAGCAAGCTTTTGCATGCCGGCCACGCCGCTGCCGCAGGGGTGACGGCCGCTCTTATGGCCGCCGAAGGCTTTACGGGACCTTCGACTGTTTTAGAGGGAAAAGAGGGCTTCTGCCGCGCTTTTGCCGACGAGTATAACCTGGAGTTGCTCACCCAGGGTTTAGGCGAGCGCTTCGAAATGGAAAACGTCTACTTCAAGCGCCACGCTGCCTGCGGCCACAGCTTTGCGGCCATCGACGCCGCCTTAGAACTGCGCCGGCAACTTCAAGGTAAAGAAAAAGAGATCCGGCGCGTGACTGTAAAAACTTACCGGGCAGCGGCTGTGCTGGATAAAAAGAAACCCGAAACCACCCGGGAAGCCAAATTTAGCCTGCCTTTCGTTATTGCCCTGGCTATTATAAAAGGTAGGGCGGGATATTTCGACTTTGTGCCCGCTAATTTGCAGGACCAGGAAGTGCTTGCTTTAGCCGCGAAGGTTGACGTTTCCGAGGATGCAGAAATTAATTCGACTTTCCCCCAGAAGCGCACGGCGGTCTTGGAGATTGAGATGCAAAACGGGGATAAGCTTGCTCATAGCGTCGATATCCCGCGGGGTATGCCGGAAAATCCTTTAAGCAAAGAAGAGGTAGTAGAAAAATTTAAATCCCTAGCCGGGATTATTTTAAGTGAAGTAGAAGTCGTTAAAATAGCCGGGGAGGTTCTGGGGGCAGAAAATGATGGCAAGGTCTCATCACTGCTGTCACTTATATAGAGTTACTAACATCCTTGCGTGAAGGGCCCTTCCTTTACTTTGTCTAGGAAGAGGTTTCCTAATGTTAAAATTTTTTTTCCTTAACCTTAGCTTAATCTAGCAGGAGATCAACACCATTTGTCGAATAATAATAACGTCCGGATAAGCTGATATATTATCAAGTGCCAAGAGTAACATTACAGGGGAAGTGTTGAATTTGGGCGAGACGGCCAGGCAGCAGGTTGTATTTTTAAGGTCTTATCTCGGTCGGGAAATTGCAAGAAAATGGGCATACATCTTAATCTCCGTTGCCTTATTAATTATCTTAAGTATCTTATCCCCTCCCCAGGGTTTAAATACTGCCGGCCTCCGGGCTATAGGAGTATTAGCTATGGCGGTAATGCTCTGGGTAACCGAAGTCCTTTCCCCGGTGGTAACCGGCCTCCTGATTATGGTCTTGTTGCCTTTATTAAAAGTGATCGATTTTTCCCAATCGCTGCTGGGCTTTGCTGATAGTTCCATCTGGCTGTTAATCGGCGTCTTTATCTTATCGGCGGCTATGGTGAAGACCGGCTTTGATCGCCGCCTGGCTTTCTCATTGATAAGGCTGGCCAGAGCCGATGCCAGAAGGACTATTTATATGGTCATAGTTACCATGATGATCCTCACCTTTATCATCCCCACCTCGGCCGGCCGCTCGGCGCTCATGGTGCCCATTTGCCTGGGCATAGCAAACGCCATGGCTTTAAAGCCGGGGAGCAACGTGGCTAAAGCCATGTTTATCGCCGTTCCTTATATCTCGTTGGTATTTTCTAGTTCATTGATGACCGGCGCCCTTTCCATGGTTTACGCCGTCGGCCTCTTCCAGAAAGTAGCCGGCTACTCCTGGAACTACCTTTCCTGGTTTGTAGTCATGTTTCCCGGCGCCCTGATAGTCTCCCTGCTGGTAGGGCCTATTCTCCTAAAGATCTTTCCTCCCGAAATTAAAACTTTACATGAGGGAGCCAGTTACATAGAAGGCGAGCTAAAAAAGCTCGGCCAACCTTCTAAAGATGAAATAAAAATAGCCCTGCTCTTTTTCTTAATGCTTTTACTCTGGGTCACCAACTTCCTCCACCACCTGCCGGTTGCCCTTCTCTCCCTGGCGGTGGCCGTGTTGGTCTTCCTTCCCGGCATTGAACTCATAACCTGGAAGGAGGCGGCCCAGAAGATCGACTGGGGGACGGTGGTACTATTCGGCTCCAGCCTGGCCCTGGCCGGCGCCCTAAAAGAAAGCGGCGCCGTCGACTGGCTGGCAAGGATCGCCTTTGGCTGGGCCAAGGGCTTTGGCCCGGCAACGATGGCCACTTTCGTCCTGGTTATTACCGCCCTCGTCCGCTTCGGTTTTAACAGCGTTCTGGCCTCTACGACAACCATGTTACCGGTGGTGATGGCGGCTGCAGCCACTTTGGGAATTAACCCGGTATGGCTGGGGATGATCACTATAATTGGTAGCGATCTGTGTCTCTGTATGCCTACCCAGTCGCCGACCAACCTGGCCACTTATGCCACCGGTTATTACAGCATAGGGGATATGTTTAAAGCCGGGATCTGGGTCTCCCTCGCTCTGGTTATCGTTACAGTGGCCTTAGCCATGTTCTACTGGCCGCTGGTGGGATTAACTCCTTAAAATTAATGCAGGAGGTGGTGCCGGAGGTTTATAAACAATGTTATTGTAATTAAGGAAGCAGGTTGGAGTTGCTGGTTATTTTTTAAATCAAGAGAGGAGGACAAATTTTGCGTAGCATCAGGAAGATTAGCTGGGTTCTAATTTTGGGGCTGGTCGTGGCTTTGGTAGTGGCCGGCTGCGGCGGCAAAGGCCAAGCCCCCCAAGAGACATCCAAAGGTCAACAGGAGGCGCAACAGAAAGAGCAGCAGGCAGAAAAAAAGGCAGACGACTTCCCGACTAAACCTATTCAGATCCTTTGCGCTTCAAAGGCCGGTTCTCCGGTTGATGTCATGGCCCGTACTTTGGCCAAGCACGCTGAGAAGTATCTCGGCCAACCGATTACCGTGGTCCAGAAGACCGGAGGATCGACGGCCAACCAGCAGGCTGCCATGTTGGCGGCTCCCGCCGACGGCTATACCTTGGGAACAGTCACGCCCAGCGCCATCGGCGCCTGGAATACCAATCTTAAAGGCCAATTCAGTATGGATCAATATGATTTTATTGTCCGCGTCCAGGCTGATCCCTACGTAGTTGTGGTCAACGCCAACAGCCCTTTTAAGACCCTTAAAGATATGGTCGAGTGGGCCAAGCAGAACCCTGGAAAGTTGAAGGCCGGCGGTTTCGGATCAACAGGCTCTGGCCACAACGTGGCGTTTAATTTGCTGGCTAAGGCAGCCAACATGCCGTTTACCTGGATGCCCTTTGACGGTGGCTCCGAGGCAGTGGCGGCAGTTTTAGGGGGCCATATTGATGTTTGTAATACCAATCCCGGCAACGTCTTGCAGCACGTACAGGCCGGTAAACTGCGCGTTTTAGGAGTTATGTATGATGAAAGACTCGATGCGCTACCGGATGTGCCTACCTACAAAGAAGCTGGTTACGACGTGGATACCTCCTGGATTCAGTGGCGGGGGATCTTTGCTAAGAAGGGCATTCCTAAAGAGAGAATTGACAAGCTGGCCGATGCCTTCCTAAAGGCGATTAAGGAACCCGAGTTCCAGAAGTACTTGAAAGATACTAACCAGCTTGACGGTAGCATGGGCCCCGAAGAGTTTACTGCAGCCGCTAAAAAGACGGATAAAATTCTAAAGGAAATATTGGCTGAACTGGAAATGAAGAAGTAAGTGTTATGATTTGGTGCCCGGCCATTGTGGCCGGGCACCCCTAACAATATCATTTTTTTGGCGGCTAAAGGAGGGCAGGATATGCCAATATGGATAGGCGAGGCTCTTATATCTGTAATCTTGATTGTTTTTGCCGTTACCTTTTATAT
This sequence comes from Clostridia bacterium, assembly GCA_030445865.1. Lineage (GTDB taxonomy): Bacteria > Bacillota > DSM-521 > Neomoorellales > Neomoorellaceae > JASUSV01. The sequence continues at coordinate 12,499 of JASUSV010000017.1, read as the reverse complement.
CATTAGCAATAATTTCCCGGCGGCCATGAACCCGGTTGATGTAGGGCCTGCGGCCTTCCCCCGGTTAATGGCAGGACTGACTATTTTGCTGGGTTTGGCTCAACTACTGATGTCTATTTTCGGCCGTGCCAAAGATCGAGTCAACATCGATAATAAATGGAGCTTTTTTCTTAGCCTTATTTTAACCCTTATATATTTATACCTCGTTCCCAGAGTTGGCTATTTTCATGTTACCCCGATCTTTTTATTAGTATTGATGCTGGTGCTGGGCAATAGAAAATGGGTTCAGCTTTTTGGTACAGCGTTAGGGTTTGCTCTTTTCAGCTACTACGTCTTCTTCAAATTTCTGCAAGTTGCGTTACCTGTTTAAATAGGGGAGATATAAGTTATGCTTGAAAACCTCCTGATGGGATTTCAGGTCGTTTTACAGTGGAGCAACTTGCTGGCCCTGTTGGCCGGCACCCTGATGGGTTATTTTGTTGGTGCCGTGCCGGGCTTAACCCCCACTGTAGGCATTGCTTTGTTGATTCCTTTTACTTTTGGTATGGACCCCGTTGCCAGTATTGTTATGCTGGTAGGCCTCTATATGGCGGCGGAGTATGGCGGCGGTATAACGGCTATCCTGGTTAACGCCCCGGGTACGCCGGCTGCAGCGGCCACTGCCTTTGACGGATATCCTCTAGCTAAACAAGGAAAGGCAGGAAAGGCTCTGGGCATTTCTATTATATCTTCTGGTATAGGCGCTTTTGTGAGCTCCATTCTGCTTATATTATTTGCTGTACCTCTGGCTAATTTTGCCCTCCAGTTTGGCCCGCCTGAGTATTTTGCCCTGGCCGTGTTCGGCTTGAGCGTTGTTGCCGGCCTATCGGCAGAATCTTGGCTAAAAGGGCTTTTGGCAGTTGCTATGGGTCTTTTGGTGACCACTATCGGTCTTGATCCCATCACTGGTATTACGCGTTACACCTTTATCAACGACCTGATGGAAGGCGTACCCTTTGTGCCTGCTTTAATAGGCCTCTTTGCCGTTTCCGAAGTTCTCATGTTGTTTGAAGAAACCAAAACCGGGCAGTTGATCATTGAAAAAGCTGCCGGCGCCCTGCCTACCCTGAATGAGATAAAATCCTGCGCTTCAACAATTGCTAGGGGTATCGGCATTGGTTATATAATTGGTATGATACCTGGTGCCGGCGCTACCATTGCCTCCTTCGTGTCCTATAACGAAGCCAAGCGGGCTTCCAAGAATCCGGAAAAATTTGGCACCGGCGTTATTCAAGGAATAGCGGCCAGCGAATCCGCCAACAATTCCGCCGTGGCCGGTGTACTGGTACCTCTTTTGACGCTAGGCATCCCGGGATCGGCCAGCGCGGCCGTCCTTATCGGCGCCCTTACTATTCACGGCCTCCAGCCCGGCCCCCTGCTTTTCACTAAACACCCGGAAGTACCCTATTCGGTATTTGCCTGTCTCTTGATAGCCGCCCCTATCATGCTTTCAATCGGTCTTGGTGGAGCAAAACTATTCGCTAAGGTTACCCTTATCCCCAAAAGCGTCCTGGCTTCAGTAGTCTTATGCATCTGCTTCCTTGGGGCCTACTCCTTCGGCAACTCTATGTTCCCGGTTTGGGTTGCCTTTATTTCTGGGATCATTGGCTATGTCTTGCGCAAGTTTGGTTTTCCCACGGCCCCGGTGGTATTAGCACTGGTTTTGGGCTATATGGCTGAGAGCAACTTCCGCAGGGCCCTTTTGATGGGTGAAGGAAGTTACACAATCTTTTTTGCCAGGCCTTTAAGTTTGGTCATCCTTATCCTGGCAGTCCTATCCTTCGGTTCCCCCTTTGTCCGTAACTGGCTGATGCGCAGGGCGGGGCAGAACGTAAGGGCCAAACAAAATGCTTAGAAAGTTAAATTGTTGGGCAATATTAGACTCAGGAACTAAAAGAGCCCCCTGGGGGTGGGTTACTTGCATTTTATGCGTAGCATTCCGGGGGCGGGGTTTTTATTATTATCCCTATGTGGTGCCATTTGCCAAAAAAAATTTTATAACTTAGCAGGAAATCTGGGCGTGTATGTCGTAGTACTATTATTCGGAGGTTCGTACATCCAAGACCTGCTAACTTAGTTTTGGAGGATGGAATAATTCAGGAGGTGGTGGTTTCGGAAAGATTTTAGCGTTCTGATCCTGGTTAAGCCCTGTTACAGGGGTTTGGCCAAGAGGCATTAAAAAACAAAAAGCGTTCATTACTATCATGACAAGGGAGGAAGTAAAATGAAGGATCATTATGTATTGCTGCAAAACGCCTACGGCACACCCGAGATGCGCGCGGTCTGGACCGAGGAGAACATGGTCCAGAAATGGCTGGACATGGAGGTAGCCATTACTAAAGCCAAGATGGAGCTTGGCATCATCCCCAAAGAAGCCGGGGAAGAAATTATCGCCAAGAGCAGCGTCAAGTACTTAACCCCCCAGATGATCGCCGATGTTAAGGCCGGCGCCGCCCACCTGATCGTTTCCTTCATTAAGGCCTTTGCCAAGATGTGCGGGCCTGCCGGGGAGCATTACCATGTAGGGCCGACCACCCAGGACATCCTCGACACCGGCCTGGTCCTCCAGCTCCGGGAAGCCTACACCATCCTCATGAAGCAAATGCGGGAGGTAGAGGCCGCCCTCTGCGAGTTGGCTGAGAAATACAAGAAGACGGTTATGATGGGCCGCACCCACGGCCAGCACGCCGTACCCATTACCTTTGGCTTTAAGTGCGCCATTTGGGCTTATGCCATGCGCGACCACATCGAAAGGTTTAAAGAGCTGGCCAAGAGGCTCTTCCTGGCTAACATTTCGGCTGCCTGTGGTTCCCGCAACACCTTCAAATACCTGGTAGGTCCTGAGAAGGCCGAACAGGTCCAGGAAATCGTTTCCCGCGAGTTGAAGTTGGGCGTTCCGGTAATGGACATCCACCAGAGGCCGGACCGCTATATGGAGTTTACTAATGCCATTGCCGTCATGATGACCACCCTTGCTCAGATGGGCATCGAAATCCGCAACCTGCAGCGGACGGAAGTCCAGGAAGTCGAGGAGCCTTTCGACTCCGAAAAACAGTACTCCAGCAGCACCATGCCCAACAAGCGTAACCCTGAGCCCAGCGAGTGGCTGGAAGGTCTCACCAAGATCGCCCGCGGCAACGCGGTGGCCGTCATGGAGATCAACATGCAGCACGAGCGCGACGCTACGCGTATGGCTCCGGAGTTCGCCTGCATCCCGGAGAGCTGCCTGATTGCTTCCGCTGCTCTCGCCACGGCGTTGAAGAACCTCAAAGGACTGGTAGTGCACGAAGACCGCATGCGCGAGAACCTCTACATCACCAACGGCATCGCTATGTCCGAGCTGGTCATGCTGGCCCTCTACAAGAAGACTGGCAAGAAAGTAACGGCCCACACCCTGGTGCACGACGTCTCCATGAAGGCCTTCCTGGAACGGCGGCCGCTTAAGGATGTCTTGCTGGAGAACGAGGAAGCCCGCAAGTACCTAACGGCCGAGGAAATCGACGAGCTTACCAACCCCGAAACCTACTACGGCACCGCCGACATCCAGGCCGAGAGAATGGTGGATTACATCAAGAAGGCTCGGGAGACCGACGCCGAAGCCGTCAGGCCCTTCGGTATCGAGATATAGTTTGATTTATGTAACCGGGTCTGGCCAGGGAGAGCTGGACCCGGTTTATTTCTATTATGATGGAGCTTATCGGGGAGGGAAGTTGCCTTGAAGGAAATACCGGTGGAACTCATTACCTCTACGGTGGAAAACCTGTGTATCAAAGCCTGCACCGTCCTGGGCGACGACTGGTGGGAGGCTACCAACAAAGCCCTGGCCCAAGAAGAATCCCCTCTGGCCCGCGACCTGATAAAACTTCTGCAGGAGAACGCCAGGCTTGCCGTAGAAACTAATGAGGCCATCTGCCAGGATACCGGCGTGGCCGTCGTATTTTTAGAACTCGGGCAGGATGTGCGCATCACCGGCGGCAGCCTTTATGCTGCTATTAACGAAGGCGTGCGCCGAGGCTACACTAAGGGATATTTGCGCAAGTCGGTTGTCGGCGATCCTTTAATTCGCAAGAACACCGGCGACAACACTCCGGCCATCATCCATACCGAAATCGTAGACGGCGAAAACTTAAAAATTACCGTAGCTCCCAAAGGCGTAGGCTCGGAAAATATGTCGGGCATTAAAATGTTGAAGCCCGCCGACGGCGAAGAAGGCATCATCAAATACGTCGTAGATATGGTCGAGGCGGCCGGAGCCAACCCCTGTCCGCCGGTAGTTATCGGCGTCGGCATCGGGGGCAATCTAGAACAAGCCGGCCTCATCGCCAAAAAAGCTTTGCTCAGGCCTTTAGGCCAGAGGCACCCCCTGCCCCATGCCGCGGCCCTGGAAGAAAAAATTCTCGAGCGGGTCAACGCCACCGGCATCGGGCCCCAGGGGCTGGGCGGCCGCATTACCGCTTTAGATGTACACGTGGAACTCTATCCCACCCATATAGGCGGCCTGCCTGTAGCCGTCAACTTCCAGTGCCATGCCGCCCGCCATGCCGAAGCCATCCTTTAAGGAGGTGCCTTGAAAATGATCAAAATAACTACTCCTTTAACCGCCGAAGTGATAAAAGACCTTAAAGCCGGGGACCAGGTTTTAATTAACGGCGTCATCTATACCGGCCGCGACGCCGCCCACCGGCGCCTGGTAGAAACCTATAAAGCCGGCAAGGAATTGCCGGTGGACCTCAAAGACCAGATTATCTACTACGTGGGCCCCTGCCCGGCCAAGCCCGGCAAAGTAATAGGAGCCGCCGGCCCCACCACCAGCGGCCGCATGGATGCCTACACTCCCTTGATAATAGAAAAAATGGGCCTTAGAGGCATGATAGGCAAGGGCGGCCGCACCCCGGAGGTAATTGAGGCCATGAAAGAGCATACTGCCGTCTACTTCCTGGCCGTAGGCGGCGCCGGGGCCTTGCTCGCCCAGAGGATTAAAAAAGCGGAAATAATCGCCTACGAAGACTTAGGCCCGGAAGCCATCTACCGCCTGGAGGTGGAGGATTTCCCTGTAGTCGTCGGCATAGACTGCTACGGCAACAACCTCTACCAGGTCGGCCAGGCGAAATACCGCAAGCTGGCCTAGCGCCTGTAAAGGGAGGTATGCAAGAGTGGACCTGCGTGCTGAAGCTTTGAAACTTCACCGGGAAAAGGTAGGCAAAATCGAGGTCATAAGCAAAGTGGCGGTCAAAACCCGCCAGGACTTAAGCTTGGCCTATACTCCCGGCGTGGCCGAACCCTGCAAAGAGATCCACAAAGAAAAAGACCTGGTCTACGACTATACCGCCAAGAGCAACCTGGTAGCCGTAGTGACCGACGGCAGCGCCGTCCTGGGGCTGGGGAATATCGGCCCTGAAGCCGCCCTCCCGGTCATGGAAGGCAAGGCCGTCCTCTTTAAAACCTTCGGTGGCGTGGACGCTTTCCCCATTTGCCTGGCCACCCAGGACCCCGACCAGATCGTGGAAACCGTAAAACTCCTCGCCCCTACCTTCGGCGGCGTTAACCTGGAAGACATCAGCGCCCCCCGCTGCTTTTATATTGAAGAGCGCCTGAAAAAGGAAACCGACATCCCCATTTTCCACGACGACCAGCACGGTACAGCCATCGTTGTGGGCGCGGCTTTAATCAACGCCCTGAAAATCGTGGGTAAAGACATTGCCAACATCAAAGTGGTCTTAAACGGCGCCGGTGCTGCCGGTATAGCCGTCAGCAAGCTCCTGCTGGATATGGGAGTAGGCGACCTCGTCTTGTGCGACACCAAAGGGGCCATCTACACCGGCAGGAAAGAGGGCATGAACCCTTACAAAGAAGAACTGGCGACCAGGTCCAACAAAGAAAAAAATAAGACTTTGGCCGAAGCCCTAAAAGGCGCCGACGTTTTCGTAGGCGTTTCCGTAGCCGGAGCCGTGACCAGGGAAATGGCGGCCTCTATGGCCAAAGACGCCATTATCTTTGCCATGGCCAACCCCGTGCCCGAAATTTACCCGGAAGAGGCCAAGGCTGCCGGCGCCAAAGTAATCGGTACTGGCCGTTCCGACTTCCCCAACCAGATCAACAACGTTCTGGCCTTCCCCGGGGTGCTGCGCGGGGCCTTGGACGTGAGGGCGCGGGACATTAACGAAGCTATGAAAATTGCAGCTGCCAGAGCCATCGCCAGCTTAATTGCCGAAAACGAGCTTAACCCCGACTACGTAATCCCCGATGCTTTAGATCCCCGTGTGGCTCCGGCAGTGGCCCAGGCCGTAGCCCAGGCGGCTATAGATTCGGGCGTGGCCCGGCTGAAAATTGACCCGGCCGAAGTGGCCGAGAAGACGAAGAGGCTGGTGCAGGCTCAAAAATAAGAAAGGTTGGTTGGCCAGGGAGGCGAGAGAAAATGGGGCTCGATAAAAGCAGCCCGATACCGTTGTACTACCAGTTGAAGGAGATTATACGCCAGGAGATCGAAGGAGGCCTTTGGGGACCGGGCGATTGCCTCCCAGCAGAAAAAGAGTTTTGCGAGAAATACGGGTTGAGCCGGGCCACGGTGCGCCAGGCCCTGGCCGACCTGGAGCAGAGCGGCCTGGTTGAGCGCCGCCAGGGTAAAGGTACATTTGTGCGGGGGCCTAAAGTAGAAGAAGACCTGCTGGGGTTCTATAGCTTTAGCCGGGAAATGCGGGCCAAAGGGTTGCGCCCTTCATCTAAAATGATCAGCATCGACCGCGTACCTGCCCTGGGTCGCCTGGCCAACCTTTTCCAAGCCAATGCCGGTGAGATGTTGGTAAGAATTCTCCGGCTGCGGCTGCTGGAGGACGAGCCTTTATTTCTCGAAAAGACCTATTTACCTTCTGGGTGTTACGGACTGTTGCAGCCGGAGGAACTTTCGGCCACGCCGGTTTTTTTTTGAGCTTCTGACCCAAAAATTGGGTCTAAGGCCCACTAAAGCTAAAAAGTTTATTGAGCCGACTTTGCTTGACAATTTTGAAGCCCACTTGCTGCAGGTCAGTGAAGGATCTCCGGCTCTAATCCTCGAGCGCATTACCTATGACGAAGAAAAGGTGGTGGCCGTATGCACCTGGATCGTGCGCGGCGACCGCTGCCGGCATTATCTCGACCTCAAACTGCTTTAGGAAAAGTTTCGCCGTGAGATTTCTTCTTGCCCCGGGTACTCTGTTCTTCCTGGGGCTTAAATTTTTTTATCGACAGTTTAAGATTTATTGTGCTATAATAAATAATGGCTATAAATATATATCAATAAGCCATATCCTTTTAATCCGGTTCGGGCGGCAGAAGAGAAATGGGCATCGACAAAGAAAGCGTAATCCCCCTTTATTACCAGCTTAAGGAGATCATCCGCCAGGAGATTGAAGGCGGCGTCTGGAAACCGGGCGACTGTCTCCCCCCAGAAAGAGAATTATGTGAAAAGTACGATGTAAGCCGGGCCACGGTGCGCCAGGCCCTGGCCGACCTGGTGCGGGAAGGGCTTTTGGTGCGCCAGCAGGGACGGGGTACTTTCGTATCGGCACCTAAAATGGAGGAAAACCTGCTGGGCTTTTATAACTTCACCAGCCAGATGAAGGCCAAAGGCTACAACCCCAGCGTCAAGCCCATTAGTGTTGAAGTAATACCCGCCCCCAGGCGCCTGGCCGAACTTTTTGCTTTTGCCGACGGGGAAAAGGTGGTGCGCGTCATAAGGTTGAGGCTGGTAAATGATGAACCTTTATTTGTAGAAAAAACGTATCTGCCGTATGCCTTATTCTCCGACCTTACCTTTGAAGAAGTTTCGGTTAACCCCGTATTCTATGAATTGCTGACCAGAAAGTACCAGTTAAAGATAAAAGGAGCTAAAAAATACGTCGAGCCTACAGTTATCGATAATTTCGAAGCCTCCCTGCTGGGCGTAAAGAAAGGCTCGCCGGCCCTTCTTCTTGAAAGAATCACCTACGCGGAAAACGGCGAGGTGGTGGCCGTATGCACCTGGATCGTGCGCGGCGACCGCTGCCGGCATTACGTGGATATAACCGGCGGGTGAAAAACAGCCGATTTATATGATGGCAGGCTTCGACAAGCCCTCCTTTACCCGGGGGCTTTTATTTTTTTATATAAAAAATTTTTTGCCGGCAGGATTCTAAAAATTGAAGTAGAATATAAGTAGATAGTCGATAGTCGACTGTCGAAAGGTGAATTTATATGGATCAACCTCTCTCCTTCTTTACCCTGCAGGACGACGTATACAGTTACCTCAGGAAAAGTATATTGACGGGTTTGCTGAAACCCGGAGAGAGAATCATCGAAACCGAGATTGCCAGTAGATTAGGAATAAGTAAAAGCCCGGTACGGGAAGCTATGCGCAAGCTGGAGGCCGATGGCTTAATTGTTATTAAGCCGAGGATCGGGGGTTTTGTAGTCAACCTTACCGAAGAGGATATTAAAGAAATATATGAAATAAGGCAGGCCATCGAAGGCTATGCTGTCCGGTTGTTAATTACTAAAAATAATAACAAAGAAATTATAAATAAAAATCTTACCAGGATTCTTAATGAATATGAACATGCAGTCGAAATAGCAGATATCTTTAGGTGTAACGATTTAGACAGTAATTTTCACCTATACATCGTGAAGGCCTCTGAAAATAAAAGATTAATAAAATTGGCCCTGATGATTTATGATCAAGCTTATTTAGTGAAGAACATGGCTTCCACCATACCCGGAAGAAAGAAGCGGTCTTTAAAGGAGCATAAAGAAATATTTAACGCCATTCAAAGGCAGGATTATATTGCGGCGCAAGAAGCCATTATCAGCCATTTAGAAGGTTTAAAGAAGGACGTATTAAGCTCTCTAAAAAAATAAAACCGTAAAGGGGAAAAGCCTTATGCAATTGCCGGATTTAAAGTTAGGCATTATCGGCTTTGGCGAAGTGGGCTCTGGATTTGCCAGGGGTTTAAAAGAATCCGGATTACATAACATAGTTGCCTACGATAAGTTCTGGGATACCGAACCCTTTGGCCCCCTGATTCAAAAGAGAGCCCGGGAGGCAGGGGTTAAACTGGTAGATGACCTCGGGGAACTCGCCCAGAATTGTAATCTCCTTATAGTCGCCGTAGCCACCTCGGTAGCTAAGGAAGTGGCCCTGGAAACCTCCAGGTGGCTGAAGAAAGGCCAGCTTTACGTAGATGTGAGTTCTTCGGCCCCCGCTCTGAAAAAGGAACTTCACGATATTGTCACCCCCACAGGTTGCAAGTTTGTGGATGTAGCCATAGTCGGCCCTTTACCTGTTTACGGCCACAAAGTGCCCATGCTGGCCTGCGGCGATGGCGCAGAACTTTTTAAGGAATTGTGCTCGCCTTACGGCATGGATATTACGGTAATCGGCAAGCATCCGGGCCAGGCTTCGGCCATAAAGATGTTCCGCAGCATTTTTATGAAAGGCATTGAGGCTCTTTTCCTGGAGATGCTGCTTGCCGCTTATAAATATAACGCCGATGAGCAAGTTCTTGCTTCCATAGCCGAAACCCTGGAAAAGACGCCTTTTATAGCTTCGGCCAATCGTTACGTAACTGGCGATGCTATCCATGCTGCCCGCAGGGTGCATGAAATGGAAGGGGTTATCTCCACCTTGCGGGAAATGGGCATCGAACCCATAATGTCCGAAGCTACTAAAAGAAGGCTGGAATGGTCGGCCGGCCTAGGCCTAAAAGAATACTTCGGCGGCCAGACCCCATCTTCTTATAAAGAAGTGCTGGCGGCGATAGAAAAAATCCTCGCTCAGAGGAGCGCTGGAAGCCAATGACCGAAAAATTTTACCGGCCGGATTCCCTGCAGCAGTTCTGCAGCGAAGTTTTGCAGGCGGCAGGCGTGCCAAAAAATGAAGCCGACCTGGTAAGCGATTCCCTGATCTGGGCCAATTTACGCGGCGTAGATTCCCACGGCGTTTCCCGCCTGCCCGTCTATATCTCCAGGATTAGAAACGGTCTGGTCAGCCCGGTGGCCTGTTTTCAAATATTACGGGAAACAAAAACCGTAACCTTAATAGACGGGGAAAACAGCCTCGGCCAGATAATTGCCTTAGAAGCCGCTAAAATCTGTATGGCTAAAGCTAGAGAAACTGGCGTGGCCGTAGCCGGCATTAAAAACACCAACCATTTTGGTACTGCCGCCTACTATACGGCCAGAATGGCCCGGGGAGGCTACATCGGCATCGCCCTGACCAATGCTCCTCCGGCCATGGCTCCCTGGGGCGGGCGCAGGGCCATGCTTGGAACCAACCCTATATCCATTGCCGTCCCGGCCGGTAAATACGGTGTAGTAATATTAGATATGGCCACCAGCGCCGTAGCTAGGGGCAAAATCCGACTGGCGGCAACTGCCGGAAAGCCCATACCGCCCGACTGGGCTTTTGATAGCGAGGGCCGGGCAACCACCGACCCGAAAAAGGCGCTAGAGGGCTCCCTTTTTCCCGTAGGAGGCCCTAAGGGATACGGCCTGGCCTTAATGGTAGATATTTTTTCCGGCGTCCTAACCGGAGCAGCCTACGCCGACCTTATTACCCCTATGTACCTGGAAAACCCCCAGGGTGCGCAAGAAAAGAGAAACATCGGTAACTTCTTCTGCGCCCTGGATATTGGAGCCTTTATTCCTTACGAAGAATTTATCGCCCGAATGGAAGACCTGTGCTCCCGCATTAAGAACTCCCCGAAGGCGGAAGGAGTAGAGAAGATCTATCTCCCCGGAGAAATAGAAGAGGAAAAAATGCAGGAACGCAGGCAAAAGGGCATTCCCATAGGGGAGACATTGCTTGGCAAATTGCTGGCAACAGCCCGCGAATTGGGCGTAGAAACTATACCACAGGAGGTTTAACCGTGGCAGCAACAGCTAAAGGAACAGTCAAAATCATGCAGGGAAATGAGGCCTGCGTCGAAGCCGCTCTGGCGGCAGGTTGCAGGTTCTTTACCGGCTATCCCATCACGCCGGCCAGCGAAATCGCCGAAGGCATGGCCCGGCGCCTGCCGCCTCTGGGCGGGGTGTTTGTCCAGATGGAGGATGAAATAGCCTCAGTGGTGGCCCTGGCAGGCGCCTCCTGGGGCGGCTGGAAGGCCATGACCGCCACCAGCGGGCCGGGTTTTTGCCTCATGCAGGAAGGCATTGGCCTTTTAGCCATCACCGAGACCCCCTGCGTTATCGTCAATGTCCAGCGGGGCGGTCCGGCTTCCGGCCAGTCCACGGCCCCCTCCCAAGGCGATGTCTTCCAGGCCAGGTACGGCTCTAACGGCGATTATGCCGTAATCGCCTTGGCGCCTTCTACTTCTCAGGAGATGTTTGACCTGACGGTAAGGGCCTTTAACCTTGCCGAAAGATACCGCGTGCCGGTGATCATCCTTTCCGATGAAATAGTGGCCCATACGCGCGAAAAGGTCTACATCCCGCCGGCAGAGGAACTGGAAATAATCAACCGCAAAAAGCCTGCCGTGCCGCCGGAAAAATTTGTTCCCTGGAGACCCGACGCCGATGGCATACCGCCTATGCCGGCGTTTAATTCGGGGTATAAAGTTCCGGTTTTATCCCAGTTGCATAACGAAAAAGGGTTCCGGGCCGATGCCAAAGAAGGCGCCGCCTTTATCCAGAGGTTAAACGACAAGGTAGAAAAGAACGCCGACGCCATCGTCGAGGTAGAAGAAGCTTATCTGGACGATGCTGAAATGGCGGTAATTTCCTACGGCGCTGTGGCCCGTTCGGCCTTAAGGGCAGTCAAAGATGCCAGGGAACAGGGCCTAAAAGTAGGCTGGCTTAAACTAAAAACCCTATGGCCCTTCCCGGCCGGGCAGGTACGCGCCATAGCCGGAAAGGTTAGAAAGATCCTAGTGCCCGAAATGAACATCGGCCGTATGGTTCTTGAAGTGGAGCGGGTAAGCGGTGGATTGTGCGAGGTTAAGCCGCTGCCCAAACTCGGCGGCAGGTGTCATACCCCTGTCGAGATTTTAACAGCCATCAAGGAGGCTTATAGATAATGCACAGCCTGGCGAGAAAAGTCTTACGTACGGACCAAATGCCCTTCCTCTTTTGCCCCGGCTGCGGCGACGGTATTATTGTCCAGATAGTTGCCCGGGCCATTGATGAACTGGGAATCCTCGACCGCGTCTGCACCTTGGGCGGTATCGGGTGCAGCAGCTGGATTGCCACCTATTTCAATGTAGATTTTATGAAAATCCTCCACGGCCGCACTTTACCAGCGGCCATGGCTCTTAAGCTAACGGATCCCAGCCGCAAGGTGATCGTCTTTGTCGGTGACGGTGACGGCGTCGGCATCGGCGGCAACCACTTCATCCACGCCGCCCGAAAAAATATAGACCTCACCGTCATCATGATTAACAACCAGATCTACGGCATGACCGGTGGCCAGGTGGCCCCCACAACCCCTGCTGGAGCCACCACCATGACCACCCCT
>JASUSV010000016.1 GCA_030445865.1 Clostridia bacterium | reverse complement strand
TTGAGGAGGAATTTGGCAAGGAATGTCGAATTATAGATACAGCCTAAAAGCAGTGTATAGTGAGAACAACGCGAAAGGGATTTAAGAAGGCTAAAACGGGCTCTTGGGAGGACAAGAAGATTAGTGATGCAATTGTTGGTAATATATGGTAACGGGGGGGGGGGGGGACCCTCCCCTAGGTGAAATAAAGTTTGGCCAAAGGCATAGATTAATTTCAAGTAAGAAACAACTTAACAGGGCTCCTCCGGTAAGATGTGCTGCCGCTTGTTTTTAGGGGCAAGCCCCCAAGAGGTCGGGGCAGGGCCAGGGCATGAAGCCCCTCATCGGCTATTGTCGGCAGGCTGCCAGGGTACCGGGGAGTCAGGTTGTCACTGTTCACGGGAGCAGGTCGCCTGCTCCCGTGTGCTTTTCTTTAAGTCTGGTATTTTCGTGGGGCAGGGCATCGCGGAGACAGATAGGGGCGAAAATGCCATGGGTGGAGAATAAGCGAGGTTTTTTCTACGCGTGTTATTAAGCGCTGACGCCACAAGGGCTCAGGGCTAAGCCCAAGGGTTCTTGTATAAGGAGAGGCAAAATATGGTTTCCGGCGCGACACCATCGAGGACTACAAATTATCTTATGCAACAGTTAGAGGCGGTAGACCGTGTAACTGCTACCCACAGCTTTGCGGTGGCGGAGCTAGTCTGGCGGTTATGTGCGGAGATTGGTTTTGGGGGCGGGTACGGGTGGCTTTACGAGGCCGGGTTGCTCCACGACATAGGCAAGATGTACATACCGCGGAGCGTCTTGATGAGCAGGAAGGTGTTTACGCCTGCCGAGCGCCGGGCTATGGAGGCACATGTTACGTACACTGGCCAGATATTAAAGTATTACCGTTACCACCCTGCTATTATCGAGGCGTGCGAGCAACACCATGAGAGGTTGGACGGCAGCGGGTACCCGCGGGGGCTCACGGGGGAGGGATTAAGCGCAGGCGGTCGTTTAATAGCAGTGGCCGATGTATTTTCTGCTCTAGTAAGTCCTCGGCCCTATCGCGGGGCGCTGCCGGTAAGGAAAGCCCTGGATATCGTCATGGAGGAGGCTTACAAGGGGAAGTTGGACGCTGAGATTGCGGGTTACTTGCTCAAAGTAATAGCGAACCAAAAATTTGACTTAATTCGCTCTTTCTAATTTTGGGTAAAATAAGATTTTAAAACTTAATTTAAAACTCAAGGAGGCTTGATAATTATGCCCACCAATCCTGCTAAGACGCTGGAACCTTTACCGACTGGCGCCCGGGGGGTGTACAGCGAGACCGCCAAGGCCGGCGTGGTCAGAGAAGGTGACAAGAAGGAAATGGAGGCGCGCCGGCGGCAAGCGCGTACCTTTGCGAAGCAGCAGCAGATAGCCGAGCGGATAGCCAGTGCGACGGAGGAGCTCTCCTCTGGCGTGGAGCAGGCCTCCAGTGCAGTACAGGAATTGCGCACCGCCATGGAGCAGATAGCTAGCGGGGCGCAGGAGGCCAGCGGAGCTACCCAGCAGTCCCTGGCCGCCATTCGGGTTATTGGCGAAGCTGCGAGAGCTTCGGTGAAGCAGGCCCGGGAGTCGCTGGCCCGCTGCGAAGCCATCAGGGGCCTTGTAGGCCGCACGAGTGACGATATTGAGGTTCTGATACAAGGGGTAGACGCCAGTGCAGCCAGGAGCGAGGAGTCAGCCAGGCTGGTAGCGCAGCTGGAAGAAGAGGCGTCCAAGATCGGCGAGATCGTGCGGACCGTGGTGAGGATAGCCGACCAGACAAACCTCCTGGCCTTGAACGCTGCGATTGAGGCGGCGCGGGCTGGGGAGCACGGCCGCGGGTTTGCTGTGGTGGCGGACGAAGTGAGGACTCTAGCGGAAACTTCCGAGAAGGCGGCCAGCGACATACGAAAGATAGTAGACAGCGTGCAGGAAGACGTACGAATGGTGGCCGAAGCCATCAACAAGGCGGCTGAGGTAGCCAGGGGCGAGACGGAAAAGGGCAAGGTTATCACTGAGGAGCTTAAGAAGATAGCTGCTTCCATAGCCAATGTAGTGGAGGGAGCCGCCAGAATTGAGCAGCTTATCACTGAAGTAGAAAAAGCGGTAGCCGAGTTCCAGAAGGGCAGCGAGCAGATAGCGGCCACAGCTGAGGAGCAGGCCAGCGCCACCGAGCAGGCCTTGCAGGGGGTTGAACAACAGGCCCGGGCGCTGGCCGAGGTAAGTAGCAGCAGTAATAATTTAGCAGACCTGGCTGATGAACTCAAGCACTCGACTGATGTGGTCAAATCTGCAGAGAGTCTGGCGGCAGCGGCGGAAGAGCTATCCTCGGCCATTGAGGAGGCCAGCCGTTCGGCAGAAGAGATCAACGCGGCCCTAAATCAAATTGCGAAATCGGCAGAGCAGCAGGCTTCAGCGTCCGAAGAAGCTTCCAGCGCCATCAAGCAGATTGAAAAATCGATGGGGGTAATTGCGAAGGAAGCCGAAGAGTCCAGGACGGCGACCCAGGAACTAAGCGACCTGCTGGCTGCCAACAAAGCGAGGGCAAATGAGCTTATCGAAGGTATCAGGCGTGCAGCGGCGGTTAACCTCGAGAATGCCCAAAAGGTCAACCAGCTTGAGCGGAACGCCCGCATGATCGATAAGATAGTGGATACTATTGCGAGCGTGAGCATCCAGACTAATATGCTGGCGGTAAGCGGCGCCATAGAGGCGGCCCGGGCGGGCGAGTACGGGAAGGGGTTCGCGGTAGTGGCGTCGGACATCCGGAACCTTGCCCAAGAGAGCGCCCGCAACGCTGAACAGATCAAGGAAATGGTAAAGGGTATCCAGGAGCAAGTCATGAACGTTCTCCGCGACATTACCAGTATTGGAGAAGTAGTTCAGAAAGAAGCGGAAAAGGCCAAAAAGACGACGGCCGACCTTGATATTATCGAGGCCGACATGCGAGTGGTCCTTGAAGGGGTGCAAGCAGTTAAAAGGCAGGCAGACGAAAGCCTTCTAAGGGTGGAAGAGGCAACTAAAGGAGTAGAGCAGATAGCGACGTCTGCCCAGGAAGCCAGCAAGGCGGCAGAAGAAGCGGCCGCGGCCAGCCGCCAGCAGGCCGAAGGCATGAAGGAGCTTGCCCAGGCTATCGAGGAGATTGCGGCCCTGGCGGACGAACTCCAGCAGGGCTAAAGAAATCGGGGCAAACGAGGAGGAAGGTATATGGCAGTAGCCGGTGGTTCGGTTGCAAGCCTTGATCAATACGTGGTGTTTCGTTTGGGCCAGGAAAGCTTCGGCATAGCCATAGAGTACCTCCAGGAGATTATTCGAGTTCCTTACGTAGTAAAGGTGCCCCTGATGCCCCCGTACATGCGGGGGCTCGCCAACCTCAGGGGCAACATTCTCCCGATTTATGACACCCGCTTACGGTTAGGTATAAGCGGTACGGATGATGACGAGAGCAACCGGGTGATAGTGGCCAATGCTGGAGGGAAGCAGGCGGGGTATGTAGTGGACCGGGTAGACGGCGTTGTAGATATCCCAAGAGAAGCCGTAGATGAATTCCGGGAAAAAGGTGATACCGAAGGTTACGTAACCAAGGCAGCACGTGTGGGCGAGGGCAAGCTTGTGCTTCTTATAGAGATGGATCAGATGCTTAAAGACCTGGGTTTAAACGACAGCAAGCTTGCTTTCCTTAACGACACTAAAGAGTACGAGAACCGTGGTGCGGGAGAAGAAGAAAGCAGGGCCCAGGAGAACGAGCAACAACTTTTGACCTTCCGAGTAGGGAAAGAGGAGTATGCTTTGGACATCGCTGGTGTTCAAGAAATAGTGCATTTGCCGGAAAGCTGGAATGCAGTGCCTGATGCTCCTCCTTACGTACTGGGATTGGTGTCGTTACGGGACAGGGTTTTACCTCTTATCAGTATGAGGAGGCTTTTCGGCCTTCCTGAGGGCGAGGTTGCTGGCGGTAGGATAGTAGTGGTCTACGTGGGGGAAGGCAAGAGAGTAGCGGTTGGACTTGTAGTGGACAGCGTAGCTGAGGTTCTGAGGGTGGCGGAGCGGCTCTTGGAGCCGGTGCCTGTGGTAGTGCGGCGTGCCGGAGACGAGTTTACCGCCATATGTCGCCTATCTGACGAGCGTATGTTATTTGTGCTTGACGCCTCCAAACTGTTGCGGGACGTTTCGTTTCTTACGGAGTGGGAACAGGGTGAGGCAGAGGAAGTCAGTGTTGGGAGCCGGAGGGTACTGGAAGAGGAGCGGCAACTTGTGACTTTCATCTTGGGTGAGGAAGAGTTTGCCCTGCCTATAGACAGTGTGCGCGAGATAATTCGCGTGGGACGCATAACCGCCGTACCTAGGACGCCTGACTTCGTGAAGGGGATATTGAACCTTCGAGGGAGCATAGTTCCGATTATCGACTTGCGGTGCAAATTCGGCTATCCCGAGAGAGAAATGGATGAACAAGTGCGAATCTTAATCTGCGAAGGGGATGCTTCAGTGATGGGTCTCATGGTTGACGGCGTAAAGGAAGTAGCGAAGATCAGTGTGAGCAGCATTGAAGCTACTCCACAAGTTTTGGTGAAGGACAGGATCCAGTCTTTCGTGGCAGGGATAGCCAAGTTTAGCAGCGAGCGTAACGTAATACTTTTGGACCCGGGGCGCGTGCTGTCCTGGGAAGAGGGAGTCGGGCCTATGGAAGCAACGGAGGAGACGGATATCAGCGGATGAAGTCTATACGGGTGCTGGTAGTGGATGATTCGGCGTTCATGCGGAGAGCCATAAAGCAAATATTGGAAAGAGCACCTGATATCGAAGTAGTGGATGTGGCACGGGATGGGCTGGAGGGTGCGGAGAAGGCCATCGCCCTCCAGCCCGACGTGGTGACCCTGGATATCAACATGCCCCGCATGGACGGCCTCACGGCCCTGCAGCATATAACATCGAAGACCACCGCAAAAGTAGTCATGATTTCGTCGTTGACCCAGGAGGACGCGCTCATAACGTTTGAGGCACTTGAGCTTGGGGCGGTGGACTTTGTAGCCAAACCGGACGGCACCATCTCGCTGGGTATAAACAGGCTTGCGGATGAGATCATACGCAAGGTGCGGGCGGCGGCCAGGGCGCGGGTGCGGAGGAGAGCGCCTGGGAGAAGGGTTCTCCGCGTGGAAAAACGGGTCCTGGTGGCCGTCTCGGACTTAAACTGGGTAGTAATGATAGGTGTATCCACGGGGGGCCCCAGGGTCCTGGAGGACATACTGCCGCAGCTTCCGGGGGATCTGCCTGCCGGCATAGTGGTAGTACAGCACATGCCACCGCGCTTTACGGCGAGCCTCGCGCAACGCCTCGATCAGTACTGCAGGCTTCATGTGCGTGAGGCCCAGGAGGGGATGAAATTGAGCAATGGTCTAGCGCTAATTGCTCCTGGCGGCTACCATCTTGTGTTCAGGCGGCAGGGCAGTGCCGTCGCCTGTCACCTCTCTCTCAGGCCAGAAGACGCCGAGTTCAGGCCCTCAGTAGATGTAACCTTGCGTGCCTTGATGGAGGCGTTCGACCCCAGGCGTACCATTGGGGTCCTCCTTACAGGAATTGGAGACGACGGTGCAGATGCGTTGGTAGAGTTAAGGAGGCGCGGCGGGTGGACTGTAGCCGAGAGCGAGGAGACGGCGGTGGTGTGGGGCATGCCCCGTGCCGCGATAGAACGCGGGGGCGTGGACGTGGTAGCCCCTAGCTATCAGATAGCGGACATTATACGGCGGAAGGTAGGAGGTAGGTAATATGGATGAGTTAACAGCCCTTACCGAGGTATTGGAGAGGACAGAGGATGCGGGCGAGCGCGTAGATGTCGTGTGTAAGATTGCAGCGCTCAGGGCTCCCGGCTCCGCGAAAGTCCTGGTCCAGGCCTTTGCCCGTGAGACGGACCTGATGGTAAGGGAAACTATTGTGGCTTCGCTCCTTATATGCGACACGGAAGAAGTGGTTGAGGAGGTAGCGCCTCTCTTAAAGAGCGAAGACGCGTCCCTGCGCAGCATGGCCTTTGAGGTTTTGGCGTATAAGGGCGATGAGAAGTGTATGAGCATTTTTGAGGCCCTTTTACAAGAGGCTGACCGCGACGTGAGGGTGATGGCGGTCCACGCTTTGGGCCGGGGCACGTGTCCTGGGGCCTTGAGCCTGCTGAGGAAGGCGGCGGCTGTGGACCAAGATATAAACGTAGTCGGGGCTGCGATTGAATACATAAGTGAGATAGGGGAACCGGGCGACGCCGAGCTGGTGGAGAAGTGCAGGGAAAGGTTTAGCCACCCATACCTTGACTTTATAGTCCAGAGGGCTCTGGCCCGCCTTCGCGGAGAGTTCGATAAAATTGCCAGCTAGGGGTTCCAAAGGAGAAGAACGATGACGAAGGCAGAGTTTGAACGCCTGCGGGAATACATATATCGCGAATCAGGCATCTACTTTGAGGATACCAAGCTCTACTATGTAGAAAAGCGCGTGGAACAGCAGATGGAAAAATACGGGTTCAAAGACTTCACGGCGTACCTGGGGGCTCTGAAGTTTGACACTACGAGCAGAATGCGCCAGGAGCTCTTGAACAGTCTCACCGTGAACGAGACTTACTTTTTCCGCGAGTACGACCAGTTGAAGTGCTTGGCAGAAGAAGTCGTTCCTCTCTGGTGCCAGAACGGTATAGGTCATAGCGGGGTCAGGATATGGTGTGCGGGATGCGCATCCGGCGAAGAAGCGTACACCCTGGCTATCGTAATGCAGGAGATGGCGCCGGATGTGCAGTGGGAGATCCACGCTACCGACATAAATACAGAAGTATTGGACAAGGCCGAGAAGGGCATTTATAATCACTATGCCGTCCGCCAGGTGCCTGAAGTCTATTTCAAGCGATACTTTACCCCTCTGGGGGATAATTACGCTATTTCTTCCCTGTTGAAACGGAAGATAAGGTTCTACCAGTTAAACCTGGTGGACGACGCTGCCATGCGGAACATAAGGGGCTTCCACGCCATATTTTGCCGCAATGTCCTGATATATTTTGACGACCTTTCGCGCCGGCGGGTCGCGCTGCACTTCTACCAGGCACTAGAGCCTGGGGGATACGTGTTCTTGGGCCATTCGGAGTCGATGAGCCGGATAACTACAGTATTTAAGCCTGTGCGGTTTAAAAACGCTATAATTTACAAAAAGTGACAGTGTGAGGGGGAATATGGAGGTTCAATGGCCCGTGTGCTTATTGTGGACGACTCCAGCGCTGTGCGGGCGTACCATGCCAGCATTCTGTTAGGGCAGGGCCACCAAGTTGACCTTGCGGACAACGGGTACGAAGGGTTGGAGAAGTTTTGTGCGGTTGATTACGACTTGGTGCTGGTAGATATTAATATGCCGAGGATGCACGGCTACGACCTGGTGCGAGAGATCCGGAAGAACGAGCGGGGCAAGAAAGTGGGAATTGTCGTGGTCTCTACGGAAGCAGGCTCTAATGACAGGTTTCAGGCGTACAAAGCCGGAGCTGATCTTTACCTGGTCAAGCCGGTCAGGCCGGAAGAACTGGAAAGGGTATGTGTAATGTTTAGTCGTGCAAAAGGTGGGAGCAACCACGACGGGGGAGCGTAGTATGGAAAAGGGGCCCAAGACTTTAAGGATAACGGCTCAGGAGCTGGCGGGCCGCGATGCGTGGCCTTTGTTGAGGGAAATGGAAGAAAAAGGGTGGCTTGCTCAGGTAAGTATTCTGGATTACGGGGGAGACTACGGCCTTGAAATCGAGGTCAGGTCTGAAGAATATGTAGCGCCTTCCCGGCAGCTAGTCGAGGACTATCTGCAGGGCAAATCGGTTTTAGGTGATGCTTCCCGTACAGCGCGCGATGCGGGACGGGAGATGGGAGACACCCAGACAGTCAGGGTGGAGCAGAGCAAAATCGACAAGCTCCTGGCTTTGACGGGCGAGCTTATAGTTACCACGAACGGAATCACTCACCTGTTAAGACGTCTGGAAGAAGTGGGGTTGCCGGTGGAGATACTAAGGCAGTTTAAAGAATACCAGGCGTCGCTTAGCCGGATGAGCTGGGGAATTCAGGATATAATCATGGAAATGCGGCTTATGCCGATAGGTTTTGTCTTTGAGCGGTTCCGACGAGTAATCCGTGAACTGGGACAGGAGCTGGGGAAAAAGGTGCAGTTTAAAGTATCCGGCGAGGAGGTCACAATAGATCGCAATGTAGCCGCTACCCTCTACGAGCCTTTGCTGCACCTGGTCCGCAATGCTCTCGACCACGGTTTAGAAGGGCCGGAAGAGAGGATACGGTCCGGAAAGCCGGAAGAGGGAGAACTGCTGCTGAAGGCCGAGCGGAGAGGAGAGCGGGTGGTTATCACAGTGAAGGACGACGGCGCGGGGATTGATGCTGAGGCAGTCAAGCGCAAAGCCGTTGGTGGGGGGTTAATTACCCAGGAACAGGCAGACAGGATGGGCTTTGAGGAAGCGTTGCAGCTCATATTTATACCTGGGTTCAGCACCAGGGAGGAGGCCAGCCAAGTGTCCGGCCGGGGCGTAGGTATGGATGTGGTACGTGAAACGGTCGAGCGGCTAGGTGGGAAGGTAATGTTGCACAGCGAGCAGGGGGCAGGGACAGAGGTAGCCCTGGAACTGCCTATCTCGATGAGCATAACCAAGGTTGTGCTCTTGGAGTGTGGTGGTCTGTACGGAATCCCGGTAGGGGAGGTCAAAGAGATAGTAAAAGTGGAGGCGTACAGGCCGCACTCTTTAAAGGATATTGAAGTAGTGGCCCTGCGGGAGACCGTATACCCCGTTGTCCGGCTTTCCCGCCTGCTCGACACCAGTGCAGAGGGGGTAGAAAGTGATGAGCTTACACTTATAGTCCTCTTGGCCGGTGTCGCGGTAGCCGTGCCGAAGGTTTTGGGTGAACAAGACGTAGTGTTGAAGAATCTCCCGCCCCAACTGTCCCATTTGAAGTTGTTTACCGGCGCGGCGGTGCTGGGGAACGGGGACATTGCTTTGATTTTAGATTCCGGTGTGGTCGGAAGGATGGTGTAATCTCTATGGCGGTGGACTTAATGCGTGAGTTTTTAAATGAAGCCCATGAGCAACTGGATATGTTGGAACAGCTACTTTTAAAACTGGAGTGGAACGATAGGGGGGCTATTGACGCGGTTTTCAGGATTGCCCACACCCTCAAAGGTTCGGCGGCTTGTGTAGGGCTTAAAGATGTAGCGGAGTTTGCCCATAAGATGGAGAATTTGCTGGATGCTATCCGGAAAGGGGAAGTACTGGTAAGCCAGGGCATTTGCAGCCTCTTGCTGCAGTCGGGGGATGTGCTGCGGGCGCTAATACGCGGCGTTGAGGAAGGGATCGCGAATTGCGCTCCCCCGGAGTATAACAAGGTAGTCAGCGAGCTTGAGCGCGCCTCGGGAGGCGGTTCCAGTCCTGCGAAAAACGATAAACCGTGCGTGAAGTTGTTCGTACGGGTCACGCTGGACAACTCTTCAGAAATGCGCGCGGCTAGGGCGTTCGTTATACTGAAGCGGCTAGAAGAGATAGGTAGGCTGGAGTTTGCCCGGCCTTCAGAGGGTGAACTGATGTGCGGAAGAGTGCTCCCAGACGCCATGACGGTGGTCTTAGAGAGTGAAATCGAGGGTCGAGAAGTGTATGAGCGCCTGGCGGGCTATCCGGACGTGACAGATGTTGACGTTAGGTATATGCTGCAAATCCGGGATGCCGATTGGGAGAGATATAAAGAATACGGGGACGCGCTGGAATCCGAGGGAAAACATATTGCCCTTGACTTCATGCCCGGTGCGGTGAAGCTTGACGTTAATGCCTTGAGGTTTATTGGAGAAGCCCTGCGGCACGGATGGCTCTTACATTCAAGAGACGACCTCACTTGCAGGGTGCTTAGCCGGATGACAATGAAGGAAGCGGGTTGAAGGAGGCTTTTGTTTGGTGGGTAGGAGAGTACACCTGACGCGACTCGGGCATAACGGAAGGGTTCAGTTACCACCAGAGGTTCTTGCTGGACTCGGGTGGAAAGGAGGTGACTATGTTAAGATAGAGATTGACGAGCAAGGCAGGGTTGAAGTTACCAAGGTAACCACGGCTGGCGTTGTCCCGCCCGCCGCAGATTTTCGCGGCGGCCATTTTCTCGATTTTTAAGCGGCATCTTTTGGCGGGCCCCAGGCCCCAATCCCCGGTACTTCCCCCTTCAAGGGGGTATTTTGTTTTCCGTAGTATTTCCCTCCCTCCCGTGATAAAATATAGGGCGAGGGGGCGAGGACTGTATGCCGGCTTTTAAATTAAAGTCCGATTTTGAGCCGAAGGGCGACCAGCCGCGGGCGATTGCCGCCCTGGTAGAAGGCCTCCGCAGGGGCTACCGCCACCAGACTCTTTTGGGAGCCACGGGTACGGGTAAAACTTATACTATGGCTCAGGTTATCCAGGCCGTGCAGCGGCCGGCTTTGGTTATGGCCCCCAATAAAACCCTGGCGGCCCAGCTCTGCGGTGAGTTTAAAGAATTTTTTCCTGATAATGCTGTGGAATATTTTGTAAGCTACTACGATTACTACCAACCGGAAGCTTACGTGCCCCAGACCGACACTTATATCGAAAAAGATAGTTCGATTAACGATGAAATAGATAAACTACGCCACTCGGCCACCGCCTCCCTTTTTGAACGCCGGGACGTAATCATTGTGGCCAGCGTTTCCTGCATTTACGGCCTGGGTTCGCCGGAGGACTACCGTAATCTCATGATTTCCCTCCGGGAGGGCCGGGATTACGACCGCGACGCCATTTTGCGCAAACTGGTTGATATACAGTACCAGCGCAACGAGTACGACTTTCGCCGGGGTACCTTCCGGGTGAGGGGGGATACCTTGGAAGTTTTCCCGGCTTCTTTTACCGAGAAGGCCATCCGCCTGGAATTTTTCGGCGATACCCTGGAGCGCATTTTAGAAATAGATACTTTAACGGGCGAGATTTTAGGGCAGCGCTACCATGTGGCCATTTTCCCGGCCAGCCATTATGTAGTAGAGGATGAGAAGCGGGAGCGCGCCCTACAGGCTATCGAAAAGGAGCTGGAGGAGAGGCTGGCCGAGTTGCGGGCGCAGGGCAAGCTCCTGGAGGCCCAGAGGCTGGAGCAGCGTACGCGCTACGACCTGGAAATGATCCGCGAGATTGGCTTCTGTAAGGGCATCGAAAACTACTCCAGGCATCTTACCGGCAGGCAGCCGGGCCAGCCGCCGTACACTTTACTGGATTATTTTCCTGAAGACTTTATTCTATTTATCGACGAATCCCATATCACCGTACCCCAGATCGGCGGTATGTATGAAGGCGACTATAGCCGTAAAAAGACCCTGGTAGATTACGGTTTTCGTTTGCCCTCGGCCCTGGACAACCGGCCGTTGACCTTTAAGGAATTCATGGATCGCGTCCACCAGGTTATTTACGTCTCCGCCACTCCAGGGCCGTATGAGCTGGAACATTCCCAGCAGGTGGTGGAGCAGATCATCAGGCCCACGGGTCTGGTGGATCCGGAGGTGATCGTGCGGCCGGTGGCCGGCCAGGTAGACGATTTAATAGGGGAAATCAACAAGCGGGTGGCCAAAGGGCAGCGCGTGCTGGTTACTACTCTAACCAAGCGCATGGCCGAAGATCTTACCGATTACCTGCGCGAAGTAGGCATCAGGGTACGGTACATGCATTCGGACATTAACGCCATCGAGCGCATGGAGATAGTCCGCGATCTCCGCCTGGGCGAGTTTGATGTGCTGGTGGGCATTAACCTCCTGCGGGAAGGGCTGGACCTGCCGGAGGTCTCGCTGGTGGCCATCCTAGATGCTGATAAGGAAGGATACTTGCGTTCCGAGCGCTCTCTTATCCAGACCATCGGCCGGGCGGCACGCAATGCCGAAGGGCAGGTAATCATGTACGCCGATACCATAACGGAATCCATGCGCCGGGCCATCGAAGAGACTAACCGGCGGCGCGAGATACAGATGGAGTACAACCGCAAGCACGGCATAACTCCCCAAACGGTGCAGAAGGCGGTGCGGGATATTATTGAAGCCACGCGGGCGGCCGAAGAACGGGCAACCTACAGGGTAGTGCGGCAGCCTGGCAAGAAAATGAGTAAGCGAGAGTTAACGAAGCTGATTAGCTCTTTGGAAAAAGAAATGCGAGCGGCAGCCAAGCGGTTGGAATTCGAGCGGGCAGCCGAGCTGCGCGACGCCATCCTGGAGTTGAAACAGCAGGCTGGATAGCATAGCTAGGAGGTAATTATTCTAGTTCTATTTTGAGGCTGGGGAAAAGGCCGCGGTCGGCTTGGTCCGAAGTTAGGATACTTGCGCGAAGCCGCTAGCTTTGCGGCGGTGAACGGGATGGGTCAGCCGAGAACCATCGAAGCCTCAGGCCTATACCCTCAGCCACAGTAGGCAATAACTTCAGCAAATGAGGGCGTCCAGGTTTACGGAGGGTTATAGTTGTCTAAGGACAAAATTATCGTTAAAGGGGCTCGCGCCCATAACTTAAAGAATATCGATGTCGAAATACCGCGCGACCGCCTGGTGGTAATTACCGGACTCTCCGGTTCCGGTAAATCCTCCCTGGCCTTCGACACCATTTATGCCGAGGGCCAGAGGCGCTACGTGGAATCCCTTTCGGCTTACGCCCGGCAGTTTTTGGGCCAGATGGATAAGCCCGATGTGGACTACATCGAGGGCCTGTCGCCGGCCATTTCCATCGACCAGAAGACGGCCAGCCACAACCCGCGTTCTACCGTCGGCACGGTAACCGAGATTTACGACTACCTGCGCCTGCTTTTTGCCCGCGTCGGGCGGCCCCATTGCCCTAACTGCGGCCGGCCCATCAGCCCCCAGGAGGTTTCCCAAATGGTGGACAGGCTAATGGGTTACCCGGAGGGGACTCGCCTGGTAATTATGGCGCCGGTAGTGCGGGGGCGTAAGGGGGAATACCGCCAGCTCCTGGAAGAACTGCGCAAACAGGGTTACGTGCGCTTGCGGGTGGACGGCGAAATACGGGAGTTAAGCGAGGAAATAAAGCTGGATAAAAATAAAAAACATACCTTGGAGGTAATCATCGACCGTTTAATTGTCCGCCCGGGGGTAGCCAGGCGCCTGGCGGATTCTTTAGAAACGGCCTTGCGCCTGGGGGACGGGGTTGTGGCAGTAGAAGTAGTCGGCCAGGAAGAATTTCTCTTAAGCGAGAAATTTGCCTGCATTGAGTGCGGAGTAAGTCTTCCGGAAATAACGCCCCGCCTTTTTTCTTTCAACAGCCCTTACGGCGCCTGTCCGGCCTGCACAGGCCTGGGGACGACCATGGAAGTCGATCCCGACCTGGTTATTCCCGATAAGGACAGAACGCTGCGTGAAGGGGCCATCTTGCCCTGGAGCAAAAGCAATAACGGCTACTCCCAACTTTTAGAATCCCTGGCCGAACATTACGGCTTCAGCCTGGACGTGCCGGTAAGCCGGCTGGCCCCCGAGCATCTAAAGGTTATTTTATACGGCAGCGGGCGGGAAAAGATAAAGTTCCGTTATACCAACCGCTTTGGCCAGGTGCGTAGCTGGTATGGGACTTTTGAAGGGGTAATCCCCAATCTTGAGCGGCGCTACCAGGAAACGCAGTCGGATTGGTCGCGTTCGGAAATCGAGTCCTACATGAGCCAGAAACCCTGCCCGGCCTGCGGCGGGGCCAGGCTTAAACCGGAAGCCCTGGCCGTCTTGGTCAATGGCCGGAACATCAAAGAAGTTACCGGCCTCTCGGTGGCCCAGGCCGCGGCCTTTTTCCGCAACCTTAGGTTGACTGAAAGAGAAGAACTCATCGCCCGCCAGGTATTAAAAGAAATCCTGGCCCGCCTGCAGTTCCTGTTGGACGTGGGCCTGGACTATTTAACCCTCGACCGGCCGGCGGCTACCCTTTCCGGCGGCGAGGCCCAGCGCATTCGCCTGGCCACGCAGATCGGCTCCCAGCTGGTAGGCGTACTATATATATTGGATGAGCCCAGCATAGGCCTCCATCAGCGCGACAACGCCCGGCTCATTAAAACCCTTAAACACCTCCGCGACCTGGGCAATACGGTAATCGTGGTGGAGCATGACGAGGAGACTATGCGGGCAGCTGATTACATCATCGATATCGGCCCCGGCGCCGGAGCCAACGGCGGCCGGGTGGTGGCTGCCGGTACGCCCTCCCAAGTCATGCGCGTGCCCCAGTCGCTGACCGGGCAATATTTAAGCGGGCAGCTTACCATCCCGGTACCGGATTCCCGGCGTCCGGGCAACGGCCAGTGGCTAGAAGTCCTGGGCGCTTCCGAGCATAACTTAAAAAATATCGATGTGCGCTTCCCGCTAGGCACCTTTATTTGCGTTACCGGCGTTTCCGGGTCGGGCAAAAGTACGCTGGTCAACGAGATCCTCTACCGCGCCCTGGCCCAGAAGCTCAACGGCGCCCGCACCCAGCCGGGCGCCCACCGGGAGATCAGGGGAAGCGAACACCTAGAGAAAGTCATTGAAGTAGACCAGTCCCCCATCGGCCGCACGCCGCGGTCCAACCCGGCCACCTACACCGGCGTCTTCGACGACATTCGCCAGCTTTTTGCCTCTACGCCGGAAGCCAGGGCCCGCGGTTACCGGCCGGGTCGTTTCAGCTTTAACGTTAAGGGCGGCCGATGCGAAGCCTGCAGCGGCGACGGTATTATTAAAATCGAGATGCACTTTCTGCCGGATGTTTACGTGCCCTGCGAAGTATGCAAGGGAAAGCGTTATAACCGCGAAACTCTGGAGGTAGAGTATAAAGGGAAGTCCATTGCCGATGTGCTGGCTATGACGGTAGACGAGGCGGTGGAGTTTTTCGCCCGCATTCCCCGCATTTACCGTAAACTGGCGACGCTCCAGGATGTCGGCCTGGGCTACATCCAGCTCGGCCAGCCGGCGACCACCCTTTCCGGCGGCGAGGCGCAGCGGGTGAAGCTGGCTACCGAACTGGCCCGCCGCAGCAACGGCCGCACGCTTTATATACTCGATGAGCCCACTACGGGCCTGCATATGGCCGACATCCAGCGCCTCCTGGCCGTATTGCAGCGGCTGGTGGATGCGGGTAACACCGTCATCGTCATCGAGCACAATCTAGATGTAATCAAATCTGCCGACTACATTATCGACCTGGGGCCGGAAGGTGGCGACCGGGGCGGGTATGTGGTGGCTGCCGGCACGCCGGAAGAGGTATGCAAGGTTAAGGAATCTTATACCGGCCAGTATTTGCGCCCCGTCCTGGAGCGCGGCAGGAAGGGCGGACTGGCGGCTCTGGGGTAGGAGGTTGCATTGACACCGATAGGGCGGGAGGATATAATCGTTATGTGTTTAACCGACCGAACGTCCGGTCAGTTTAATTGGAGGGGAAGAAATGCGGGGGTTGAAGCCTACTATAGCCCTGTCCCTGCTTTTAGCAGGAGTACTTATTATGCTTTCAGGCGGCTGCGGCCGTCGCAATCCCGCCGCCGGGCAGGCCCAGGAGGCCGTGGTGCCGGTGGAGTTGGCCCGGGTTGCGCGCGGTGATATTGCCTCGCCGGTGATAGTTAGCGGCACAGTTGCACCCAAGGCGGAAGTAAATCTTGTCGCCCAGGTGCCCGGTAAGGTTGCCGAGGTGGCAGTAGATATAGGCGATAAAGTTACGGAGGGCCAGGTGCTGGTACGCCTGGACGACCGCGATATTCTGGCCCGGCTGCGCCAGGCCGAAGCCCTGGCCGCCCAGGCCAGGGTTAACGTGCAGCAGGCCCAGGCCAATTACGACAACGCCCGTAAAAGTTTGGAGCGCACCCAGGCGCTTTTTGAAGCCGGGGCTGTGCCTGAACAGCAGCTCGACCAGGCCAAGACGGCCTGCGAGGTCGCTAAAGTGGGCCTGGAAGTAGCCCAGGTCCAGGTAGAAAGTACGGCGGCCAGCGTCGAGCAGGCCCGGGTAGCCCTGGATAACACCCGGGTGAAGTCCCCTCTCAGCGGCGTGATTACGGCCCGCATGGTGGATCCCGGCGAGATGGCCCAGGGGCCGTTATTAACCATTGTCGATTTAAGCAGCGTGATAGTCACTCTGGGAATTACCGAAAAAGATATAAATTACCTGAGAGTAGGCCAGGAAGTAAGCGTTGAGGTGCCTACAGCTGCATCCGGGAAATTTAAAGGTAAAGTGACCAATATCAGCCCGGCGGCAGACCCCAGGCTTAAGACTTATACCGTTAAAATAGAAATTCCTAATCCCAACGGCGTAATCAAGCCCGGCATGACCGCCAGGGTTACCTTCACCGGCGCCCAGGCTAAAAATGTGCTGGTTATACCCAAACAGGCGGTCATAAACCGCGGCGGCCAGAATCTGGTCTTTCTCGTTCGTGAAGGCAGGGCGGCCGCCAGGGTAGTAGAGCCGGGCTTGAGCGATACTGAAAGGGTAGAGATTCGCTCCGGGTTAAAAGAAGGAGAGGAAATCGTCGTTAAGGGCCAGGAATTCTTGGAGGAAGGCCGGAGGGTGGAGGTTCGGACTGGGGGCCAGAAGCCATGAACTGGTCGCGATTTGTAGTTAGACGGCCTGTTGCGGTTACCATGGCCGTCCTGGTGGTTATCTTATTAGGTATCGTATCTCTTACCCGCCTCCGGATCGACCTCCTGCCCGAACTGGAACTGCCCATGGCGGCGGTCATTACGAGCTATCCCGGAGCCGGGCCCGAAGAAATAGAAAAAACGGTGACCCGGCCGCTTGAGGATGTGCTGGGCAGGGTGCAGAACGTCAAAAATATCCGCTCTATGAGCATGACCGGGTCCTCGGTTGTCATGCTGGAGTTTGAATGGGGCACGGACATGGACTTCGCCGCCCTGGACATGCGGGAGAAGGTCGACCTCGCCGAGGCTTACCTGCCGGATGCGGCGGAGAAGCCCATGGTGCTTAAAATGGATCCCAATATGTTCCCTATTATTACCCTGGCCATGCACGGCGATATGGACGAGCAACGGCTTAAAGATTTGGCCGAGAACACGGTTAAAAACCGCCTGGAGCGGCTGGAAGGCGTGGCTTCGGTTAGCGTGCAGGGCGGCCTGAAGCGGGAGATCCAGGTTATATTTAAGCCGGAGCGCCTGCACGCCTTTAACCTCTCGTTGCTCCAGGTCGTGCAGGCCCTGCAGTCGGAGAACCTCACCTTTTCCGGCGGAAAACTCGAGGATGCGCGCCGCGACCTGCTTATCCGCGTGACCGGCGAGTTCAAGAGTCTAGATGATATACGCCAGGTAGCGCTGGCCTTGCCGACCGGGGGGACGGTTCGCCTGGGCGAAATTGCCGATGTTCGCGATTACCATGCCGACCGGACGAGCTTCGCCCTCTTTAACGGCCAGCCCTCCATTGGCCTGTCGATCCAGAAACAGACCACCGCCAATACGGTGGCCGTGTCGCGGGAAGTGAAGAAGGCTTTAAAAGAATTAAAGAGCGAGCTACCTCCGGGCGTGGTCATCGAGACGGTTTTAGATCAGGCAGACTTTATTCAGAAATCGATTAACAGTATATACCAGGATATTATCCTGGGAAGCATACTGGCCATGCTCATTATTTTCATCTTTTTGCGCAACCTGCGCAGTACCCTTATAATCGGGATAACCATCCCCATTTCCTTAATTTCTACCTTCGTCTTGATGTATTTTGGCCATATGACCCTCAACCTGATCACCCTGGGCGGCCTTTCTCTCGGTATTGGGCGCATGGTCGACGACGCCATTGTGGTGCTGGATAATATTTACCGCCACCGCCAGGAGGGCATGGAGGCCAGCGAGGCGGCGGCCTTCGGTGCCGGCGAAGTAACCAATGCGGTTGTGGCCTCAACTTTAACTACGGTGGCCGTATTCCTGCCCATAAGTTTTGCCCAGGGGCTGGCTTCCCAGATTTTTACTCCCATGGCCTTGACGGTCTTCAGCGCTTTAATGGCTTCGCTGGCTGTCGCCCTTTCGGTTACGCCCATGCTGGCCTCCAAGGTGTTTGCCGGTAGGCTCCCGGGGGAGATTGTAAACCCGCGGAATACTTGGCAGAAGCTCATGTCCGGGCAGTGGTTCGACCGTCTAAGCGAGGCTTACGGCCGCTTTTTGCGCTGGTCCCTGGGCCGGCGGCAGCTGGTCCTGGCGGCGGCGGTGATTATTTTCATCCTGAGCCTGCTTTTGTTGCCTCTGGTCGGTTTTGAATTTTTTCCGGCTTCCGACCAGGGGGAATTAACGGTCAGCATTAATCTGGCTAAGGGAACCGTACTGGAGGAAACCTCCCGGGTGGCCGACCGGGTAGTTGAAATAATCCAAAGGCAACCGGAAGTAAAGGACATTTATCTGGAAATAGGTAGCTCCGGTGGTACGGCCTCTTTTTTGGGAGGGGAAACGCCGGAGGCGGCCAATATCCAGGTCACCCTGGTTGACCTCAATGCCCGCAAGCGCAGCGCCGCCGAAGTGGCTGCGGCCATCCGTAAAGAGGTGGCCCACATACCGGGAGCGGAAATTACCGTAGCGGCAGCTTCCTTCATGAGGCATGGTATAAGCGGGGCCCCGGTCCAGATAGACATCCACGGCGAGGACTTCAAGGTATTGGAACAGCTGGCAGCCGAAGTTAAAAAGCGGGTGGAAACCGTTCCGGGGGCGGTTTCGGTTAAGAGCTCCCTGGAAGAAGGCCGGCCCCAGGTAGAAGTGGTGGTAGACCGCGAGCGCGCGGCCTTTTACAACCTGGGCGCTGTTCAGATCGGCAACACGGTGGCGGCGGCCATCCAGGGCAAGGTGGCCACCCGCTACCGGGTCGGCGGCGACGAGTACGACCTTCGCGTGCGGCTGGAAGAGGCCAGCCGGCAGAACCTGAGTGACCTGGAGAATCTAACTGTACCGGCTCCTACAGGCGTACAGGTGCCTTTAAAAGAAGTGGCCCGGCTGCGCCTGGGGACTACGCCCAGCACCATTGAACGTTACAACCAGGACCGGGTTGCCAGCGTGACGGCCGACCTGCAGGGGCGGCCTTTAGGCGAAGTCATGGGGGATATACGGCAGAAGCTGGCAGATATGAAACTGCCGTCCGGCTATTATATTGATTATACCGGCGAAACCCAGCAGATGATGGAAACATTTGGCGATCTAAGTTTTGTACTCATCGTCGCCATCCTGCTTGTCTATATGATTATGGCTGCCCAATTTGAATCCCTGCTTTATCCTTTTGTCATTATGTTCGCCATCCCCCTCTCCTTAATCGGGGTGGTGCTGGCGCTCTTGATTACAGGGCGGCACTTTGGCATTACCGCTTTTATCGGGGTAATCATGTTGACCGGCATCGTGCTGGCCAACGCCATCGTCCTTGTGGACTTTATCAATATTTTGCGGCAGCGCGGCATACCGCGCCTTGAGGCCATCGTGGCCGCGGGTAAGGTGAGGCTGCAGCCCATCCTTATGACCGCTCTGACGACCATCCTGGCCATGCTGCCCATTGCCATCGGCATCGGCGAGGGCGCGGAATTGCAGTCGCCTATGGCTACGGCGGTAATCGGCGGCCTGCTCACCTCAACGGTCCTGACCCTGGTAGTCGTCCCGGTAATTTACACCGTATTAGAGGATGTCCGGGACCGCATTTTGAGGCGCAGGCGGGGTTCCACGGACGGTGTAAGGGTAGAAGTTTAAAGAGGCGGCGGTATAATTCGCTCGCTAAAGCCGGGGTAATTGCTGCCCCGGCTTTTTGAATGGGATGGAGATATACGCCCCGGAGAGATTTTGTGTTAAACTTATAATTAGCAGGGAGCGAGGCGATTATGAATATAGAGGAAAAATTAGAGCATCTACCCGATCATCCCGGCGTCTATCTTATGAAGGATGACCAGGGTAAGATTATATACGTAGGAAAGGCGGCCTCCCTTAAAAACCGCGTGCGCTCGTATTTTCACGGCCAGCACCCGCCGCGCACCGAGGCCATGGTGCGGCGTGTTGCCGACCTGGAATATATCCTGACCGATTCCGAAGTCGAAGCCCTGGTCTTGGAATGCAACTTGATAAAAAGGCACCGGCCTTACTATAACATCAACCTTAAAGACGATAAAAGCTATCCTTACTTGAAGGTTACCGTGCAAGAGGAGTTTCCCCGCATCCAGGTAACGCGCCAGCCGTTGCAGGACGGCTCGCGCTATTTTGGCCCTTATACCCGGGTAAGCGCCCTGAAAGAAACCCTGAAGCTTTTACGCGCCCTTTTCCCGGTTCGTACCTGCCGCGAGACGCCTTTACAGCCCAAAAGCCGCCCCTGCTTAAACGCTCACATAAGGCGCTGCCCGGCGCCCTGTACCGGCAAGGTAAACCCGGAGGAATACCGCCGTGCGGTGGAGGCGCTACTCCTCTTCATGGAAGGAAAGCAGGATGATCTGGTAAAAGAAATAAAAAGGCAGATGAACGAGGCGGCGGCCAGGCTGGAATTTGAGCGAGCGGCCATTTTAAGGGATCAGCTCCAGGCCATTACCGATGTCCTGGCGGAGCAGCGGGTAGCGAGTACCGACGGCGGCGACCGCGATGCCCTGGCGGTGGCCCGGGAGGGTGACGAAGCGGTAGGGATGATCTTCTTTGTCCGCGATGGCAAAGTGATCGGCAGCGAGCATTTTTTCCTTGATGGGGCTGCCGATCAATCCCAGGAAGAAATCATGGCTGCTTTTGTAAAGCAATATTATAGTAATAAAATGGAAATACCGGCGGAAATTTTGCTTGAGTACCCGCCGGAAGACAGCGAAGTAATCCGGCAATGGCTGAGCCAAAAACTGGGCAGGAAGGTGCAGCTTAAAGTGCCGCGGCGGGGGGGAAAGTTAAAATTGATAAAGATGGTTGCGGCTAACGCCGCCCAGATTTTGTCCGAGCACCGGCTGGCCCGGCAGTTACAGGCCGCCGCCGGCGAGGCCGCCCTTATGGAACTGCAACAATTTCTGGGCCTCGAAAAACTGCCGCGGCGCATGGAGGCCTACGACATCTCCCACATCCAGGGGAGCGAACAGGTGGGGGCCATGGCCGTATTTGTCGATGGCCGGCCTCAGCCCGGCGCTTACCGCCGTTTCCGGATTAAGACAGTAGCCGGCGCCGACGATTATGCGGCCTTGCGGGAAGTCCTGGCTAGGCGTTTCCGGCGCCTGGGGGACGAACGCTTTGGTGATCTCCCCGACCTGGTCTTAATTGACGGCGGGCGGGGGCAACTCAATGCCGCCAGGGAAATTATGCTCACTTTGGGAGTAGGGGGCATCCCTACTTTTAGCCTGGCCAAAGAAGAGGAACTGCTCTTTAGCCCGGATAACCCGGTTCCCCTGGCCCTGCCGCGCGACAGCCGGGCGTTAAGGTTATTACAACATCTAAGGGATGAAGTTCACCGTTTTGCCGTCACTTACCACCGCCAGATCCGGGCTAAAACGGCCTACCGCTCGATTTTAGATGAAATCCCCGGCATCGGTCCCAAACGCAAGCGGGCCCTGCTCCAGCACTTCGGTTCGCTGGAAGGGATACGCCGGGCCAGCCTGGAAGATTTGCTTAAGGTTAAAGGGATGGACCGCCGGGCGGCAGGAGAGATACTGCGCTACTTTGGGGGGACTGTTGATGCCCGAGATTAAGTTGGTGGCCATAGATCTTGACGGCACCCTCCTGGACGATGATACTCGCATATCCGGGCGCTCCCGGGAAGCCATTCGGGCTACGCGCGCCGCCGGGGTAGAAGTCACCCTAGCAACCGGTCGCATGTTTTGTGCCGCCCTCCCCTTTGCCCGGGAGCTGGGGCTAAATTTGCCCTTAATTACCTACCAGGGGGCTCTGGTGAAAAATTCCGGCACCGGCGAAGTTCTTTATGCTCGCTTCTTGAGTCCTGACCTGGCCCGGAGGATAATCCGGAAAATAAAATCCTACGGCTTTCCCTTCAATGTCTACCTGGACGATTTTCTATGCACCGAGGAAGACAGCCCTGCCTTAAGGGAATATACTCGCAAAAACCGGGTACCTTTTCAGATCGCTCCCGATATGCTGCAGTTTGTTGGGGACCGCGAGCCGATTAAAATCTTAGTTATGGAAGATCCCGACAAATTAAATGCCCTGGAAGCCGACTGCCGCCGGGAATTCGGTGGACAGGTTCATATGACCCGTTCCTTCCCTTATTATTTAGAGTTCGTCCATCCAGAGGCCAATAAAGCCCGGGGCCTGGAGGCGGTTGCCCGGTATCTGAGGGTGGCCAGGGAGGAGATTATGGCCATCGGCGACAGTTTTAACGACCTGGAGATGTTTCAGTATGCCGGCCTGGCGGTGGCTATGGGCAATGCGCCTGAGGAAGTTAAGGCGGCGGCTGTTTACGTTACCGGTACCAACAACGATGGGGGCGTGGCCGAGGCCCTGGAAAGATTTATATTAAAGGGGCCGGTTTGAGGAGTAAAGTAATATGGCGGAAAATAACTTGCGTCTGGTAATAATAACCGGCCTCTCGGGGGCTGGCAAGACCCAGGCCCTCCGCTGCCTGGAAGACCTGGGCTTTTTTTGCGTCGACAACTTGCCGCCTACCTTGTTGCCCGGTTTCATCGAATTATTGCGCCAGCCGGTTGAAGAAGGTAACCAAGTTAAAAAGGCGGCGGTAGTTATGGACATCCGGGGCGGCAGGTTTTTTGCCGGCCTGGACGAAGCTCTAAATTATCTCGACCGGGAGAAACTGGGTTACGAGATCCTTTTTTTGGAGGCTGCCGATGAGGTCCTGGTACGGCGTTATAAAGAGACCAGGCGCCGCCATCCCCTCTCCAGTGAAGGGCGTATCCTGGAAGGAATAATCGAAGAAAGGGAGAGGTTGCAGGAATTCCGAGGCAGGGCTAGCAAAATTATCGATACCTCAGAACTTACCCCGCGTCAGTTGCGAGAGGAGATTATTGAGCTCTTTGCCGCGGGCGCGGAGAATCAGCTGGCCATAAGTATAATCTCTTTTGGCTATAAATACGGCATCCCGCTGGACGCCGACTTGGTTATGGACGTAAGATTTCTTCCCAACCCCCATTATATCCCTTCCCTGCGGCCCTTTACCGGACACGACCGTTGCGTGGAAGAGTTTATTATGAGCTCTCCGCTGACCCATAATTTTTTAGATCAGTTTGCCGGCCTGTTGCGCTTTCTCCTTCCCCACTATACAGCCGAAGGCAAAAACCATCTGGTTATAGCCATAGGTTGCACCGGCGGCCAGCACCGTTCCGTCACGCTGGCCAACAAGTTGGGTTCCTTGCTCCAGGAAGAAGGCTACCGCGTGACCGTCAAACACCGCGATGTCATACGCCACCAAAAACGCCCCTAAAAGGAGGTAGCGCTTTGTTAAATTTTAAATGGCTTTACCCGGGGCTAAGGGTTAAACGCTGGGTGCTGGTGGCGGGGGTAGGGTTGTTTTTTTTGGTGGCGGGGTTAACCCTTACTTTTGGCATTACCCTTTTGGCCTATGCCGAATGGAGCCTCACCTGGTTTATCCTACAGACCCTCGGCCGCCTGGGTTCGCCTTTAACGGGGGGCATTATATCGGCCCTGGGTGGCTTGATTTTGCTTATCTGGGGATTGCAGCAACTGACCCGGTCGGTGGTGGGCGTTTTTATTCCCGAACCCAGGATCGGTTTGCTGGAAACCCTCTATCGCCGGCGATACCTGGAGCGAGGGCCGAGGGTTGTGGCCATCGGCGGTGGTACGGGCCTGGCCGTGCTGCTGCGCGGGTTAAAAAAGTATACCCGCAACCTGACGGCCCTGGTCACAGTGGCCGATGACGGCGGGAGTTCGGGCCGGTTACGGGCGGATTTAGGCATACCGCCGCCGGGGGACGTGCGCAACTGCCTGGTGGCCCTGGCCGAGACGGAAAGCTTAATGGAGGATTTGCTGAATTATCGCTTTCAGCAGGGAGCAGGGCTGGCCGGTCATAGCCTGGGAAATCTCCTGTTGGCGGCGGTGACCGATCTGGCAGGAGATTTCGATCGGGCCATCCAAGAGCTTTCTAAAGTTTTAGCCCTCGGCGGCAGAGTACTGCCTTCGTCTCTGACTACGGTTAACCTGGGGGCCGAGTTTGACGACGGCACCGTCGTCTGGGGGGAAAGTAAAATACCGGCGGTGGGCAAGAAAATAAAAAGGGTTTTCCTGCAGCCGGAAAACTGTGTGCCGCCCCAGGCGGCCCTGGAGGCCATTGCCACCGCCGATGTAATTGTTATTGGCCCCGGCAGCCTTTATACCAGCATTTTGCCCAACCTCCTGGTACCCGGCGTGGCCGAGGCCGTTCGCCGGTCGCCGGCGCTAACTTTTTACGTCTGCAATCTCATGACCCAGCCCGGCGAGACCGACGGCTATACGGCTGCCGACCACTTACAGGCTATTTTCGATCACTGTGGAGCAGGGTTGGTGGATTATATAATCGTACACAGCGGCCCGGTTTCCCGCAGCCTGCGCCGGCGCTACCAGCTCCAGGGGGCAAGCCTGGTAGAAATAGATCCGGAAGCCATCAAGCGCCTGGGCGTGCAGCTGCTGCGTGGGTGGTTAATCGAAGAATCCCAGGTAGTGCGTCATCATCCTGAGCGCCTGGCAAGGTTGATTCTGGAAGAAATGCACCGGTACCGGCGCCGTCGCCGCTCTTTTTGGGGGGTAATAGGATGGCACCTTCTTTTTCCTACAGGACAAAAGAAGAACTGGCCAGAGGGGGGATGAGCAAAAGTTGCTGCCGCCTGGCCGAATTGGCGGCCCTCCTAAGGCTGGGCGCTCCCAGGGAAAATCAAGGGCAGGGCGGCAGGATTTTGCTGGTGACCGAAAATGCCGCCGTAGCCAGAAAAGCTTACTTGCTTCTTAAAGAGGTCTTCAACCTCAGGGCCAAAATTGACTCCTGCCACCAGCGCCGGTTAAAGCGGTCCGTCATTTACCGGTTGGAGATCGACTCCCGAGGGGCAGGGGTTTCCGAACTCGCGCCCGAACGCATTGTGAAACAATGTTGCCGCCAGGCTTACCTGCGGGGGGCTTTTTTGGCCTCCGGTTCGGTCAGCGACCCTAAAGTAACTCACCATCTAGAATTTAATGCCATGAAAAGGCGCGATGCCGCCTTCCTGGTGCGGCTCCTCCGGGGTTTTAATTTAGAACCCAAAATAAACAGGCGCCGTCAGGGATATGCGGTATACCTTAAAGACAGCGAGCAGATAATCCGCTGCCTGGGCATTATGGGCGCCCATGCCGCCGTGCTGGAGTACGAAAGCGTTCTGGTGTATAAAGAAGTTCGCGCCAACGTCAACCGCCTGGTCAACTGCGAAACGGCCAACCTAAATAAAACGGTTAATACGGGACTGCGCCAGACGGCCAAAATCCGCTACCTCCAGGAACGGATTGGCCTGGAGCATTTGCCGGCTTCATTGCGGGAGGTGGCGGAGCTGCGCCTGGCCCATCCCGAGGCTTCCTTGCGCGAGCTGGGAGAAATGCTCGAGCCCCGGTTAGGCAAATCCGGCATCAACCACCGCCTCCGCCGCTTAGAAACCCTGGCCGATAAGCTGGCGGAAAGGCAGAAGGAGGCCGGTACTTAATTTGCGGCGGGTGGAAGTTTACCCGGTAAGCAGGGGCAATTCCATGCGTTACTGGCGGAAAGTAGCCCCCTTATGGCGGGTGGCCTGGAATTTTGCCCTCATCCAGCTCACCCGCCTTCTGCCCTTTCTAAGCTGGAAGCGCTGGCTGCTGCGCCACGGCCTGGGCGTAAAGATCGGCGCCGGCGCGTCTATCGGGGCCATGGTTATGCTGGACTTTTTAAGGCCGGACTTAATTACCATAGGCGAGGAAAGCATAATCGGCTACAATGCTACCATTCTGTGCCACGAATTTTTACCCCATGAGTTTCGGCTGGGGCGGGTTGAAATCGGCTCCTGGGTGCTGATTGGAGCCAATGCCACTATACTTCCCGGCGTCCGCATAGGCGATGGGGCCATTGTGGGGGCCGGGGCGGTGGTGACGAAAGATGTCCCCCCGGGGGCCAGGGTAGGAGGCGTGCCGGCGCGGCTTTTGGGGGAGAATGGCCTTGAATAAGCTGTGGCATGATATGAAATCGATTCTCTGGTACGACCCCTTCCGGCCCCGGCTCCTTGCCAGCCTGGTAATTATAAATCTGCTGGGCTCTGTCTACGGTTACTACTGGTACCACCAGCAATTGGCCGCCACCCCTGCCTACTGGTGGCCCTTTATACCGGATAGCCCTCTATCGACCACCCTTTTCGGGTTGGCCTTGCTTTTGACCCTTTCCGGCCGTCATTCCCGCTGGCTTGCCCTTCTGGCCGCTGCCGCCGTCGTTAAGTACGGCTTCTGGGCTATGGTGCTCATTAGCCATTACTGGTTGAGAGGAGCTCCGGTAGGGATAATAGAATTCCTCCTCTGGCTTTCCCATTTGGGTATGGCCGCGGAAGGCCTTCTCTACCTGCGCCACTGGCCGGCAAATTTCCGGCAGGCGGCCGGCCTCTTTTTCTGGATGGCCTTAAATGATTTTTTGGACTACCGGTTAGACCTCCATCCTTATCTTTTTCGAAACGACCAGTTTGGGCTCGCTTTGGCTGCCGCGGCAATTCTTACGGCTGCCCTCGGCCTGTTATTGTTCCTTTCGGCAATAAAAAACTTCTCCATGGCAGGAAAAGCAAAAAAAAGAAAGAATATTATAAGATAAGGAGGGAGAGGTAATGCGATCGGGAGTCGGCCTCAACTTGGAACAGAGCCAGAAGCTCATCATGACGCCCGAGCTGAGGCAGGCGGTAGTTATCTTGCAGCTATCCACCTTGGAATTGGCGGAATATATTCAGCAGGAATTGCAGGAGAACCCGATTTTAGAATTAAAAGATGAAGAACCATCTTATGCCGAAGACCTTTCAGAAGAAATGGAAAAGAATGACATCGACTGGCGGGAATATTTTTCCGACGGTAGCGATTTGGGTTATTTGCCCGTCCAGAAAGAGGATAGGGAACGCGAGCTGACCTACGAAAATTTTTTAGCCGGCGCCTCGAGCCTGCACGACTACCTATTGCTCCAGCTTAAGCTTGCCATCAGCAATTCGTACCAGTACAGGATCGGAGAGTTTTTAATCGGCAATATCGACGATAACGGTTACCTGCGTATTTCCTTGAACGAGGCGGCAGCCCACTTGCAGGTGCCGGTAAGTCGAGTAAGAGAAGTTTTAGAAATAATTCAACGTTTTGATCCCCCCGGAGTGGGTGCCTGCGATTTGACGCAATGTTTGCTCCTCCAGTTGCGCCAGCGGGAAAACGTGCCTTACGGCGTGGAAGATATTATCCGGTATCATCTTAAAGATGTGGCTGCCGGCCGTTTTAGCAAGATTGCACGGCGCTTGCAGATGACCCTTTCCGAGGTGCAGGCGGCGGTCGATTTCATCCGTACTTTAGATCCCAAACCGGGTCGGACTTACGGCCACGCCCACGATGTGCGTTATATCATCCCCGATGTGATCATAGAGCGCGTAGGCGATGAATATGTGGTGTTAGTCAACGATGTCGGTGCCCCGCGCCTGGGGATCAACCCTACCTACCAGGCCCTGCTGCGCCAGGAGGCAAGCTGCGATCCTTCCACCCGTAAATTTATCGAAGGCAAGCTGAATGCCGCCGCCTGGATAATACGCAGCATCGAACAGCGGCGCTTGACCCTCTACCGGGTGGTAAATTGTATTGTTAAAGAGCAGCGGGAATTTTTGGAAAAAGGTTGCAAATACCTGAAACCTTTGACTATGCGTAAGGTAGCCGAAGCCCTGGGCTTGCACGAATCCACCGTCAGCAGGGCTACGGCAAATAAATACGTCCAGACGCCCCAAGGTATCTTCGAGTTGAAATTTTTCTTTGCCAACGGCATAACCAAGGGCGAGGGAGCGGCGGCCACCGAGAGCATTAAAAAGGCGCTGGCCGAAGCCATAGCCAAAGAAGACAGCAAAAGACCTCTGACGGACCAGGAACTGGCCGAGATTTTGAATAAAAATGGTTTTTGCATTTCCCGCCGCACGGTGGCCAAGTACAGGGGGGATCTGGGTATACCCCCGGCTGTCAAGCGCAGGCGATATTAGCGGGGCGACTTAAAAGTCGCCTTAAATTTTTTTATATATGATGAAAGGATTTTCGGAGTCACTGTTGAAATACAGTCTTGAGAAGAAAGCAAAACTTTGGCTAAATCGGGGCAAGCTAATAGCAAGCCTAAGATAAAAATGTACTTTTTAAGGGGGAGTTACATAATGACCAAAAAAATAGCGATTAACGGTTTTGGCCGCATAGGCCGGCTGGTATTCCGGGCTTCCCTGGAGCAGGATGAACTCCAGGTAGTAGCCGTGAACGACTTAACCGATGCCCAGACGAACGCGCACCTATTGAAATATGATTCCGTGCACGGCCGTCTTAATATGGAGGTTGAGGCCCGGGAGGGGGTTATGGTAGTAGGCGGCCGGGAGGTTAAAGTTTTTGCCGAACGCGACCCGGCCAAACTGCCTTGGGGCGATCTCGGTGTCGATCTGGTAGTAGAATCTACCGGCGTCTTTACCGACGCCGCCAAGGCGGCTGCCCATCGCCAAGCGGGAGCCAAAAAAGTAATTATTACGGCGCCGGCCAAGAATGAGGACATTACCATCGTCATGGGGGTCAACCATACCAAATACGATCCCGACCGGCACCATATCGTCTCCAATGCTTCCTGCACCACCAACTGCCTGGCGCCGGTGGTCAAGGTTTTGCAGGAAAACTTCGGCGTTAAGAGGGGCCTTATGACTACGGCCCATTCCTACACCAACGATCAGCGCATCCTCGACCTCACCCATAAGGATTTACGACGGGCAAGGGCAGCGGCCCTCTCCATCATCCCCACGACTACGGGGGCGGCCAAGGCCATCGGGCTGGTTATACCGGAGCTGAAGGGCAAGCTCAACGGTTTTGCCATGCGCGTACCTACGGCCAATGTTTCGGTAGTGGACCTGGTCGCCGAGATCGTCAGGCCGGCCACGGTAGAAGAAATTAACGCCGCCTTCCGCGCCGCCGCCGAGGGAGAACTTAAGGGTATTCTCGGTTATTCCGAGGAGCCGCTGGTATCGCGCGATTATAACGGCGACCCGCGTTCCTCCATTGTAGACGGCCTCTCCACCATGGTCATCGACGGTACCCTGGTTAAAGTAATTGCCTGGTACGATAACGAATGGGCCTACTCCAAGCGGGTAATCGACCTGGCCGCCTATATGTTGAGGGGGTAGCTCTATTGGCCAAGCTCGGTCTCAAAGATCTGGACGTAAAGGACAAAAGGGTGCTGGTGCGGGTAGATTTTAACGTTCCCTTGAAAGAAGGGCAGGTTGCCGACGCTACCCGCATCCGGGCCTCCCTGCCGACCATAAATTATTTGCTGGACAAAGGGGCCAGGGTAATCCTCATGTCCCACCTGGGGCGGCCCAAGGGGAAAGTAAAAGAGGAGCTGCGCTTGGACCCCGTGGCCCGAACTTTAGAGGAGCTTCTCGGACGAAAAGTAAAAAAAGTACACGACTGCATAGGGCCTGAAGTAGAAGCGGCAGTTGCTTCCTTGGAGCCGGGAGAAGTACTTTTGCTAGAAAACCTTCGCTTCCATCCCGAAGAAGAGGCCAATGACCCGGAATTTGCCAGAAAACTTGCCGCGCTGGCGGACATTTACGTCAACGATGCTTTCGGCGCCGCCCACCGGGCCCATGCTTCCACCGAGGGAGTGGCCCATTACCTGCCGGCAGCCGCCGGCTTCTTAATGCAGAAAGAAATTGAGGCCCTGGGCAAAGCCCTGGCTGACCCGGAGCGGCCCTTTGTGGCCATCATCGGCGGGGCCAAAATTTCCGACAAAATCGGCGTCATCAAGAATCTGCTGGGCAAAGTTGACAAGCTGCTCATCGGCGGGGGCATGGCTAACACTTTCCTGAAGGCGATGGGGTTAAACCTAGGCGCTTCCCTGGTGGAGGAAGACCGGGTAAGCTTGGCCGGCGAACTCATCCAGGAGGCCCGGCGGCTGGGGAAGGAGCTGCTCCTGCCCCAGGATTTGGTGGTGGCCTCGAAAATGACGGCCGATGCT
Organism: Clostridia bacterium; assembly: GCA_030445865.1. GTDB lineage: Bacteria > Bacillota > DSM-521 > Neomoorellales > Neomoorellaceae > JASUSV01. The sequence continues at coordinate 4,112 of JASUSV010000016.1, read as the reverse complement.
CCCCACCAGGTAGTAAAAGTAAATGCCGTACCGGATGGGTGGATGGCCTTGGATATCGGGCCGGAGACGCAGCAGGCCTTTAGCCGGGCTATAGCCGGGGCCAGGACGGTGGTCTGGAACGGGCCCATGGGCGTATTTGAGCTGGAGCCTTTTGCCCGCGGCACCGAGGCCGTAGCCCGGGCAGTGGCCGAAGTGCGGGGACTGACCATTGTGGGCGGCGGCGATTCTGTAGCTGCCGTAGAAAAAGCCGGGGTAGCGGAGCGTATCGGCCATATTTCTACCGGCGGCGGAGCTTCCCTGGAATTTTTAGAAGGCAAGATCCTGCCGGGCGTAGCTGCTCTGGGGGAGAAATAGGGGGTAGAGTAGTTTTGCGCAGGCCGGTTATTGCGGGTAATTGGAAGATGTACAAGACGGCGGCGGAAGCAGCGGATTTTATCCGGGAATTAAAGCCGCTGGTAGCGGGGGCGGAGGCCGAAGTGGTCGTCTGCCCCCCTTTTACGGCCCTGGCCGCGGCCGCAGAAGCTGCCCGCGGTTCGAATATCGTTATAGGCGGCCAGGATGTATTCTGGGAAAATGAAGGGGCCTATACCGGCGAGATCTCCCCTTTAATGTTAAAAGACCTGGGCTGCTCCTACTGCATCGTCGGCCACTCGGAGCGGCGCCAGTATTTCGCCGAAACCGATGCCAAGGTTAACAGGAAGGTCAAGGCGCTCCTGGAGCACGGGCTCAGGCCCATTGTCTGCGTGGGCGAGACCTTGGCCGAGCGCGAGGCGGGCCAGACTTTAACCGTCTGCCAGCGCCAGGTAGAAGAGGGGGTTAAGGGTTTAACCACGGCGCAGGCTGTCGGCCTGGTACTGGCCTATGAGCCCGTCTGGGCCATAGGCACGGGCCATACGGCCACTCCCGCAGATGCCCAGGAAGTAATAAGTTTCATTCGGGGCGTACTGGGCTCGATCTACGGCCCGGAGGCGGCCGAGCAGGTACGTATCCTGTACGGCGGTAGCGTTAAGCCCGAGAATATTGCCGCCCTGATGGCCGAGCCGGACATCGACGGCGCCCTGGTAGGCGGGGCCAGCCTTAAGGCCCAAAGTTTTGCCGCCATTATTAATTACCGTGGAAAGGGAATTTGAGTTGGGTAAACCGCTTTTATTAGTCGTTCTCGACGGCTGGGGTTTAAAGGAAGAAAAAGAAGGAAACGCTATTCTTAAAGCTAATTTGCCCAATTATCGCCGGCTGGAGGCTACTTATCCCACAACCAGACTGGCGGCGGCAGGAGAAGCCGTCGGCCTGCCGGCCGGCCAGATGGGCAACTCTGAAGTGGGCCACCTCAATTTGGGGGCCGGCCGCATCGTTTATCAAGAATTAACGCGCATCAGCCGCGCCATCCGGGAAGGGTCTTTTTTCGCCAATGAGGTCCTCCTTGAGGCTGTCAGGTCTGCGCGGGAAGCAGGCGGCAGCTTGCACCTCATGGGCCTGGTTTCCGACGGCGGCGTACACAGCCATTTAGATCACCTGTTTGCCCTGTTGGAATTGGCCCGGCGGGAGGATTTAAAGAAGGTCTATATCCATGCTTTTCTCGACGGCCGGGACGTTCCGCCGGCCAATGCCCTGGAATATATTGTGCCTCTGGAAGAAGAATGCCGCCGTTTGGGAGTAGGCCGCATTGCTACGGTTATGGGGCGTTATTACGCCATGGACCGCGACCGGCGCTGGGAGAGGACGGCCAGGGCCTACCGGGCCATTGTGGCCGGGGAAGGGCTTAAGGCTCCTGCGGCAACGGCGGCGGTAGAGCAGGCCTATGCCCGGGGAGAAACCGACGAGTTTGTGCAGCCAACGGTAATTGAAGAACGGGGGAGGCCGGTGGCTACGGTGGAGACCGGCGACGCCGTTATTTTCTTTAACTTCCGCGCCGATAGGGCCCGCCAGTTGACGCGGGCCTTTGTAGACCGTGAATTTACGGCCTTTGAGCGCCCGGGCGGCCGGCTCCAGTTATATTTCGTCTGCCTGACCCAGTACGACGCCACCATCCCGGCGCCGGTGGCCTTCCCGCCACAGGAGCTGCGGCGTACTTTGGGGGAGGAAATAGCCGCGGCCGGGCTCAAGCAACTGCGCATCGCCGAGACGGAAAAGTACGCCCACGTGACCTTCTTTTTTAACGGGGGCTTAGAAGAGCCGTTTCCTCGGGAAGACCGGGTGCTGGTGCCGTCGCCGAAAGTGGCTACTTACGACCTCAAGCCTGAAATGAGCGCTTATGAGGTAACAGAGAAAGTGCTGGAACGACTGGACCTCTACGATTTTATCGTCCTCAACTTTGCCAACCCGGACATGGTCGGGCATACCGGCGTGCTGGAAGCTACGGTAAAGGCTTTAGAGGCGGTGGATGCTTGCCTGGGCCGTATTGCGGCGGCCATAGAGGAAAGGGGGGCTCCGCTTCTCATTACGGGCGATCACGGCAACGCCGAAGAGATGCTGGAGCCGGACGGCGGGCCTCATACGGCCCACACGAGCAACCCCGTTCCTTTTATTCTGGTGGACAGGCGTTACCGGGGCGTTAAGCTCCGCGAGGGGGCTCTGGAGGATGTGGCTCCCACCATTCTCGCCCTTTTGGGCCTGCCGCAGCCGCCCGAGATGACGGGCCGGAATTTAATTGAGGTGTAAGATGGCTAAGTTAACTTCTCAAAAGCGGAGGTGTCAGAGTTGACTATAATCAGCGATATACATGCAAGGGAAATCCTAGATTCCAGGGGAAACCCCACAGTGGAAGTGGAAGTTTATCTTGAGAGCGGCGCTGTAGGCCGGGCAGCCGTACCTTCCGGAGCCTCTACCGGCGCCTATGAGGCGGTTGAACTCCGCGATGGCGACAAAGGCCGCTACCTGGGCAAAGGCGTTTTAGAGGCGGTTAAGAACGTTAAAGAGGCCATAGCTCCCGAAATAATCGGTTTCGATGCCCTGGAACAGCGGGCCATCGATCAGCGCTTGATCGAACTGGACGGTACGCCCAATAAAGGAAGGCTGGGGGCCAACGCCATTCTAGGAGTTTCCCTGGCCGTAGCCAAAGCGGCTGCGTCGGCATTAAACCTTCCTCTGTACCGCTACCTGGGGGGCGTCAACGCCCATACTATGCCCGTACCCATGTTAAATATCCTCAACGGCGGCAAACACGCCGATAATAACGTTGACATCCAAGAATTTATGGTTATGCCGGCCGGAGCCCGCACTTTTGCCGACGCCTTACGCATGGCGGCCGAAGTTTTCCATCACCTCCGGGGGGTTCTGAAAGAAAAAGGGCTCAGTACCTCGGTTGGCGACGAGGGCGGTTTTGCCCCTAACTTGAGGTCTAACGAAGAGGCCATCGAGGTAATTTTAGAGGCGGTGCGGCGGGCCGGCTATAAGCCGGGGGAAGATGTATGGCTGGCCCTGGATGTGGCGGCCACCGAGCTTTACCGCGACGGCAAATACGTTTTTGCCGGCCAGGGTATAAGCCGCACCAGTGCCGAACTGGTGGAATTTTACGCCCGCCTGGTGGAGCAATACCCCATAATTTCCCTGGAGGACGGCCTGGCGGAAGACGATTGGGAAGGCTGGCAGGAATTGACCCGGCGTTTAGGCCGGAAAGTCCAGCTCGTAGGCGACGACCTTTTTGTTACCAATACCGAAAGGTTAAGCAAGGGCATTGCCACCGGAACGGCCAACGCCATCCTTATTAAGGTAAACCAGATCGGTACCCTCACGGAAACCCTGGAGGCCATCGAGATGGCCAAACGGGCCGGGTATACGGCCATCGTTTCCCACCGTTCCGGTGAAACCGAAGATACCACCATCGCCGATCTGGTGGTGGCCACCAATGCGGGCCAAATCAAGACGGGGGCCCCTTCGCGCACCGACCGGGTGGCCAAATACAATCAGTTGCTGCGCATCGAAGAAGAACTGGGCGCCGCCGCCCTTTACCCGGGCTTAAAAGCCTTTTACAATCTGAGGCGTTAATGCTGGGTTATCCCCAGTTTTCGCTGGGAGAGGCCTGCTTTGGCTTGAAAGCGAGCGACTAAACCCGAGCGGCTAGCCAAACTTAACGAGGCCGAAAGCGGAGGCGGACCCGAGGGCATGGATGCCCG
>JASUSV010000015.1 GCA_030445865.1 Clostridia bacterium | reverse complement strand
CAGCCAGGAGTGCCCGGTCTGCCACTGGGTAGACCCGCGGAACCGCAACGGGGACATTTTCAAGTGCCGCAAATGCGGCTTTACTGCTGATGCGGACCAGGTCAACGCCGTAAATGTGAAGAGCAGGTTACACGATGAAGAAATAACGAGGTACACACCTTATAGAAAAGTTAAAGAAATACTCCTGCGGCGGTATTACGAAGAGAACGCGGTTTAACTATGGCTGTTCTGCCCCGGGTGTCCCCGGGGCGTGGGAGGTAGGGGAGGCCCGGCGGGAGAAAGTGCTGTCGGAACGCGCGCCGGCTGGCGGTGGGTGCACGCGAAGGCAGGCTTTAACGATGACGGGCCTTAGGGTCCTGAGCACCGCCGGGTACCCTGCTGGGGGTGCATGCGCAGCGGCACGCTGGCAGCGGTGCTAACCGTCCCTATCCTCTCCAGGTGGGAGCCCGGCAGGCCGGGTGCATGTACCACTCCGCCGTTTGGAAGCCCTTCGGGGTGACTGTTTCGGGCGGGACTCCAGAAGCCGCGGTCCACCTGTCCCGTCAGCCGGACGGGTGGGGAAAACCCGGCCCCTAGGAGAGCGTGAACTTTAGGCCTGCTTTGCTGTCAAGGTGCTATCTTTTGATAGAACTTGATAGCAAAAATGAAACAGTTAAATGGTATAATAGGTCCCAAGGAGGTGGTGTCGGGTGCCAAAGGGCGAAAACTTAAAGGAATGTTTGCTTAAAGAAATCGAGATAATCCAGGAGATCATCAGACGAATGGCCTATAACTCCTTTATGATCAAAGGGTGGGCCGTAACGCTGGTAGTTGTCACTTTGCTATTGCGAGGGACTAAAATCCAGGCTTTTATCGCTTTTATTCCACTGCTTGTCTTCTGGTTTCTGGATGCCTACTTTTTGTGGCAGGAGAGAATGTACCGGAAACTTTACGACTGGGTTGTTCAAAATAGATGGAACACCGACGAGTATCTCTTTGATATGAACGCCTACCGCTTCCGGGCTGAAGTCCAGTCACCGTTCAGGATTATGTTCTCTGTAACCCTGGGCTGGTTTTACGGTTCGATTGCGGTTTTAGTTATAATCTACTGCGCCAGCTTGTTTCTCTGGTGAGAAGAGTTGTAGGCCGCGACTTGCGGTTGAACAGGTCTTGCGGCAGGTGAAAAAGCCGCGGTCTTCCGCTATTTACAAGCTGCTTGCGCAACGGGTAAGCTTTGAACGTTGTATCGACCCGGCTTTCTTGAAGTTTAAGATGGTAATGCAGAAATGGTTCGGCAGGTGAAAAGAAGTGGCGAAACTCCCCTGGACACCGTGGCACCAGGTTGTTGAACTGCGGGACGATATCAGGTCAGGAGAGCTGTCGCTGGCCGTTTTTGCGGCCGACCTCTACGACGTGGTTATGGGTCGGGCCAAACCGGTTTACCAGGACCCGGCCGAGTTTTTTGCGCTGACCTACCCGACCTTTAACCTGCGCGAGCTGGTCAAGGACGTGCTGGGCCGCCTTGCGGGGAAAAATGAGAAGGCCGTGCGGCAGTTGGAGCTCACCTACGGCGGCGGCAAGACGCACACCCTGATCACCCTCTATCACCTGGTTGCCGACCCGGCAGGACTGCCGGACCTGCCCGCCGTGAGAGAGTTTATCGAACACGCGGGAATCACCCCGCCCAGGGCACGGGTGGCCTGCCTGCCCTTTGATAAGCTTGACGTTGAAAAGGGGATGGAAATCAAAGCACCGGACGGACAGGCCCGGTGGCTCAAGCACCCGTGGAGCGTGCTGGCCTGGCAGATCGCCGGGGCCGAGGGTCTGCGCCTCTTACACCCTGACGGCGAGGATACCGAACGGGAGAGCGCTCCGGCGGAGAATCTGCTTTCGGACCTGTTTGCCCTCCCGGGCCGGGAGGGGCTGAGCACCCTCATCCTCATGGACGAGGTGCTCGTGTACGCCCGCGAGAAGATCGGACTTGACCCGGTCTGGCGCGGCCGGCTGCAGAATTTCTTCCAGTATTTAACCCAGGCGGCCACGAAAGTAGAGCGGTGCGCGGTGGTCGTTTCCCTTTTGGCGAGTGATCCTAAGAAGAGTGACGCCCTCGGCAAGGAAATCGCCAAGGAGATGTACGATATCTTCCGGCGCGAGCAGGAAGAGGGCGTTCAGCCCGTAGTGAAGGAAGATGTGGCGGAGGTGCTGCGGCGCCGTTTGTTTACGGCGGAATCCATCCGCGACCGGGAGGCTTTTCGTCCGCACGTGATGGCCGCACTTAAGGGTATTACGGAACTGGATGACCAGACGAAAAAAGACGGTAAGGCGGCCGAGGAGCGCTTCTTGCGCAGTTTTCCCTTCCACCCGGACCTGACGGAGGTTTTCTACGTGAAATGGACCCAGCTTGAAGGTTTTCAGCGGGCGCGTGGCGTGTTGCGGACTTTTGCGCTGGCCCTGCGGGAGGCCGAGAAATGGGATCCTTGCCCGCTCATCGCGGCCAATGTCTTCCTGAGCGCTCCGGGTAGCGGGGAGATCTCGGCTGCCGCTAGGGAGTTGACCACGGTTGCCGCCAGCGAGGAGTATGAAGGAAAGCGGCAGGAGTGGGCGGGTATCCTGGAAGGAGAGTTAGCCAAGGCATGGGCGATTCAGGCCGAAACCCCGGGGCTTAAATTCCGGGAAGTCGAGCAGGCCGTGATGGCTACTTTTATCCACTCGCAGCCCATCGGCCAGAAAGCATTGACCCGCGAGCTTTTTGTCCTGCTCGGCCATACGCGCCCGGACAGGATCGAGCTGGAAAAGGCGCTCGGGCGCTGGGCCGAGGTTTCCTGGTTCCTCGACGAGGCGGCGCTCAGCGACGTCGAAACAGGCGGCGATGGTCGCAAAGCGCTGCCCAAAACCTGGCGGTTGGGTTCGAAGCCCAATCTGCGGCAGATGCACAGTGAGGCGTGCCGGCGGGTATCGGCCGAACTGATTGACGCCAAGCTCATTGACGCAATCAGCGGCCTGAAAAGCCTGACCGCTGGTGCCGCGGCGGCCGGCGCCAGGGTGCACAACCTTCCGGAACGGCCGAAGGATATCGAGGACGACGGCGAGTTCCATTACGCCGTTTTGGGGCCGAAGGCGGCCTCCACGGCGGGTAATCCGAGCGTGGAGGCCAAGCGCTTCATCGAAGAAACGACCGGTCCCGACAGGCCGCGAGTTTACCGCAACGCCATCGTGCTGGCGGTGCCGTCACGGGAGGGGCTGGAGATCGCCCGCGACCGGATTAGGGAGTACCTCGGGTGGGAAGAGGTCCGCAACATGCTCAAGGGACAGCAGGTGGATCCGCTACGTGCCGAGTTGCTCAACGCCTACACGGAGGGCGCTAAAAAGAAGATCGCCGAGGCGGTCCGGCAGGCTTACTGCCTTGTGGTAACGGTTTCGGAGAAGAATGAAATCCTGGCTTATAAGCTTACCGTGGGAACAGAGCCCCTTTTTAACATTATCAAGGCCGATCCCCGCGTCCGCATCCAGGAGACAGCAATAAGCGCGGAGGCGCTCTTACCCGAAGGCCCCTATAACCTCTGGCGCGAGGGAGAAACGGCGCGCCGGGTAAAAGATTTAGTCGGTGCTTTTGCCCAGTTCCCCCACCTGCCGAAGATGTTGCGCCGGAAGGCAATCCTGGAGACGTTACTCCGCGGTGTCAGGGACGGGTTGTTTGTTTTGCGCGCCGTGCGTCCGGACCGGTCTGTTCGTACCATCTGGCACGAAGAGCCGCTGGAGGCGGATTTGAAGGACCCCGGCTTGGAACTTGTGCTGCCCGAGGCGGCTATACTGTCCGCGCTTTCTCCTGATCTTTTGGTTCCCGGGGTTTTGCCGGGGCTGTGGCCTACCCCGCCCGAGATCACCGTTCGGGACGTGGTAGCTTATTTCCGCGGCGGAAATGTCGTCCAGGTACCCAGAGAAGGATACACTGAACCGGTAGTCATTCCTAAAGCTGAACCGGAAGTTGTTTACGCAGCGATAGCGGAGGCGGTTAAGGCAGGGAAGCTATGGCTGACCACTGATACAGCCAGCGTCTTCGCCGAAGAGATACCGGCCGGGATCCTGACCGACGACGCCAAACTACAGCCCCCACCGCCTCCGGTTCCGGTGACCGCAGTGCTCCCGGATAACCTCCCGGCGGCCTGGCCGGGTCCGGAGACAACCGCGCTGGGCATTGCGGCGGCTCTTTCGCAGAAGGCCTGCAAGAGTCTTCCGTGGGTGACGGTGCGGGAAGCCATAGACGGGGCGATCAAAGCTCGGCTATTGGAAAAAACCATAGATTCAGGTCCCTGGCCTTGTGATTTCGGCGGCGCGCAGTATGTCAAGCTCCGGGTGCCGGCCGAGGAGGTGGTGGCGCCACCCACACCTCCTCCGCCACTGCCGCCGAAGCCGGGTTTCAAAGTGGCCCAGGCAGAGTTGCGTCCCCATCAGATCCAGGATTTAGCGGAGATCATCGGCGAGTTAGTTAACGCCGCTGTTGGCTACGAGCTTGTGTTCAGGCTGCGGGTCGAATTAGGCGGCGCTGGGACGCTGCCTGATGAAGTCGTCCAAACAGTCAACCGGTTGCTTGCCGGGGTCGCAAAAGACCTGCAGCTTAAGTAGCTACGTCCGTACGCCTTCCAGGCAGAGGCGCTTCCCCACGAGCGACGGGCAGGATGAGGGCTCTGTTAACTGCCTCTTAAAGGATGCTTTCTTGCCTTAAATCTTTAATTATCTCGGCAACAACACGGGCTAAAAGTTTAGCTGCGTTTTCGGCTTCCTCGAGGGTATTATCGTTACTGCCTATTTCTATTAAAAGGGCGCGGGGGTGAAGGTGCTGGTTGTACCTGCCTTCCTGTAAGCGAATGCCGCGACAGAGGCCCGGGTAAAGCTCGTTCATTTTGGCTTCTACTCTGCGGGCAAAGGCTTCGTTTTGTCGCCAGTTCGGGTGTTTCAAGCGGGCGTCGGTGCCCACAATTAATAATATCTGGGCTACTTTTTGGCCGTTGATTTCTACTACCGGCGCTTCCTGCAGGCCGGCGTCTCTATGAATATCCAGCACCACCTGAATGGAGGGATTTTGAGCCAGTATTTTCCGGAGCGTTTGTTCGGAGTTGATGTAAGAACGGGTGAAATCCGGGTAATCGTGAATGGTTGTGGAACGAACTACGGATATGCCGTAGTCCTGGGTAAGCGCCTGGGCCAGGGTTCCTGCTACTCTGCTTACACCCCCGTTTTTGCCTGGAAATTTATCGCTGCCCTCGGTTGGTCGGTAGGATTCGGAGTTATGAGTGTTATAAATGGCCACCAGGGGATGTTTGGAGTCTGCCGGCGGCATTTTTTCCGGCGGAGGAGGCGGCGGGGGGCTTTCCCCATCTGGCAGAGGCCAATATTCTTGTGCGGTTACCGGTTGAGTTAAAGTTTCTTGATCCAGGAATTTTAAAGGGCCGGCGATATTCTGCGCCACCTCCCAGAAATAGCCGGTTTTAGCGCCGGCCTGGCCAGGAGCTACCAAGCTTAAATCGGGCAAGCCTTCCCTTAAGGCCAATTCCAGAAGGGTTAGCGGAGGCTCCCAGGCGGATTTTAAGCCCGGCAGGAAGCGGGGGGCGAAAAAACCTAGGGTTGCAGCCGCTATAATAAAAAGAAAAACAGGCAAAGAAAAAAGATAGTTGAAGAACGCCGGTTTAGACCACCGAGTAATAAAATAAACGCGCAATGCACCCGGCCTCCTGGCTTATCCATCCTTTGTAGGCTTGGCTCCTTTTGCTTAACAATCATATTCCTTATTCCTGTCTTTTATTACTTAAAAGAGGAAAGGTGAATTTTTCATGAACGAAGACCAACTGCGGGCATTACTTAACGAGATCAAAGAGGGGCGACTGGAGCCGGAGGAGGCATTGGAACGCTTGAAGGTCTTTCCTTATGAAGATTTGGGGTTTGTTAAAATCGATCATCACCGGTCATTACGTAAAGGTTTTCCGGAAGTAATTTTTGGCCAGGGAAAAACTCTTGAGCAGGTGGTACGGATTACCTGCCACCTGGCCCAGTCGGGTTCTACGGTATTAGTTACCCGTACTAGCGAAGAAGTTTATCGGGAGACCGTCAGGCATTTGCCTGAGGCCGAATATAACCCCCTGGCCCGTACCATCGTGGTCCGGCGGGGAGAGATAAAGCCGACCGGCGGCCTGGTGGCCGTTTTGAGCGCCGGTACGGCCGACCTGCCTGTCGCCGAAGAAGCGGCCGTGACGGCGGAGGTTATGGGGAACGAGGTAGAGCGGATCTATGATGTCGGCATCGCCGGCATGCACCGCTTGTTGGGGCAGCTGATAAACATCCGGTCGGCGGACGTTATTATTGTGGTGGCCGGCATGGAAGGAGCCCTTGCCAGCGTGGTGGCCGGCCTAGTAGAAAGCCCGGTAATCGCCGTGCCGACGAGCATCGGTTACGGCGCGAGCTTTGGGGGCCTAGCCGCCCTACTGGCCATGCTTAATAGTTGCGCCAGTGGCGTAGGCGTGGTCAACATCGATAATGGTTTTGGCGCCGCTGCCCTGGCTACGGCTATAACCAGACTTAAAAAGAATTAGATGTAGGTACCTTTTTAACCAACAATTGTATAATTCACCTCCTTTTTGGGTAAAGCTATTGCAAGAGCAAAAAGGAGGTGAAATCGGTGAACAATGTCAACTGGATCGGGGCGGTAGTCCGTTTTGTCGTATCGGCCCTGGTGCTCATGCTGGTCGGGTGGCTTTTGCCCGGCATTAGAGTAGCCGGGTTTACAGGTGCGCTTATCGCTGCGGTTGTTATTGCCGTGCTGGGCTGGATTGCCGAAACCCTTCTTGGTAAGCGCATTTCGCCCCATGGCCGCGGTATCGTGGGCTTTATTGTGGCAGCGGTCGTTATTTACCTGGCCCAATTCATCATCCCTATGTATCTTTCCGTCAACGTTTTAGGCGCTTTGCTGGCTGCTTTAGTCATCGGGGTAATTGATGCCTTCGTGCCTACAGAACTGCGATAAACTGGCTGCTGGTGCCAGGGCAGGCCGGGCTTTTAGCCCGGCCTGCTTTTTGCTATAATATTTTATGTATCTCATTGTTAGAGGAGGTGCCGGGGTGGCTTCATTGCAGCAGCAATATATCCGCAACTTCTGCATTATTGCCCACATCGATCACGGCAAGTCAACCCTGGCCGACAGGCTGTTGGAATACACCGGCGCTATAAGCGGGCGGGAAATGGTGGAACAAGTTCTGGATCAGATGGAACTGGAGCGCGAGCGCGGTATCACCATTAAGCTGCAGGCGGTGCGCTTATGTTACCGGGCGCGGGACGGCCGGGACTATATCCTAAATTTAATCGATACTCCCGGCCATGTGGACTTTTCTTATGAAGTCTCCCGCAGCCTGGCTGCCTGCGAGGGAGCCCTTCTGGTCGTAGACGCCACCCAGGGGATTGAAGCCCAGACCCTGGCGAATGCCTATTTGGCGATGGAGCACGATTTGGTGCTTATCCCGGTAATCAATAAAATAGACCTGCCCAGTGCCGACCCGGAGCGGGTAAAGCGCGAAATCCAGGAAGTGCTCGGCCTGGATGCCGAAGAGGCTATTTTAGCTTCGGCCAAAACCGGTTTTGGCACGCCGGAAATCTTAGAAGCCATTGTCCGGCGCATCCCGCCTCCGCAGGGGGACCCGGGAGCGCCGTTACAGGCCTTGATCTTTGATTCTACTTTTGACTCTTACCGCGGAGCCATACCTTACGTGCGTCTTGCCCAGGGACAGGTCAGGGCAGGCGACTCCATCCGGATGATGTCCACGGGTAAAGAATTCGAAGTTACGGAAGTAGGCGTCTTTACGCCGGCTCCGCGGCCGGTAGAAAGCCTGTCTGCCGGCGAAGTCGGCTACCTGGTTGCCAGTATAAAAAACGTCAAGGATACCCGGGTAGGCGATACGATTACCAGCGCTGCCCGGCCGGCTCCGGCCCCTCTGCCCGGCTACCGGCCGGTTTTACCCATGGTTTACTGCGGCCTGTATCCCGTAGATGCGGATCAGTACGACGACCTGCGCGAGGCCTTGGAAAAACTGCAGTTAAACGATGCGGCCCTGGTATTTGAGCCGGAGACTTCGGCAGCCCTGGGCTTTGGTTTTCGCTGCGGTTTTTTGGGGCTTCTCCATATGGAAATCGTCCAGGAGCGCCTGGAAAGAGAATACGGTTTAACCTTGGTCACTACCGCGCCCAGCGTTATTTATAAGGTTACTAAGAGGGACGGCCAGGTAATAGACGTGGATAACCCGGCTTTCCTACCGCCCCCCGCCCAGATTGAAAGTATGGCCGAGCCCTTTGTCAAGGCCACCATAATGCTGCCGGCCGAATTCGTGGGGCCCATTATGGAGCTCTGTCAGGAGAGGCGGGGGACTTTCATTACTATGGATTACCTTTCGGAAAAGCGGGTAGCGCTGGTTTACGAACTTCCTTTGGCGGAAATTATTTACGACTTCTTCGATCAGCTCAAGTCGCGTAGCCGGGGATACGCCTCCCTAGACTATGAGATGGTGGGATATAAAGAATCTGATTTGGTAAAACTGGATATTCTGGTCAATAACGAAGTAGTAGACGCCCTTTCTTTTATCACCCATCGGGACAGGGCTTACCAGCGGGGGCGGGCGCTGGTGGAACGCTTAAAGGAGATTATCCCGCGCCAGCTCTTCGATGTGCCCATACAGGCGGCCATCGGCTCACGGGTTATCGCCAGGGAAACCATCCGGGCTTTAAGAAAAGATGTCCTGGCCAAGTGTTACGGCGGTGATGTAACACGCAAACGCAAGCTTTTGGAAAAGCAAAAAGAGGGAAAAAAACGCATGAAACAAATCGGCAGCGTGGAGATTCCCCAGGAAGCCTTTATGGCCGTGCTGCGGGCGGAGTAAAAAGCCTTTACCTCCATATTCCATTTTGTTTGCGAAAGTGCCATTATTGCGACTTTGTTTCTTTTCCTACCCCAACGGCCGAGGAGCTGGAACTTTATATCCAAGCCTTGTGCCGGGAAATGAAGCTGGTAGCCGACCGGTTGATGTCCGGCCGAAGCCCTGTAAGCACCCTTTACCTGGGCGGAGGTACGCCGAGCCTGCTTTCGCCCACTTCTCTGAGTAAAATCTTAAAGGAGAGCAGGGAATATTTTCCCTGGAAGGGCGATATCGAGGTCACCCTGGAGGCCAATCCCGGAACGGTAGACTTGGCCAAGCTCAGGGCTTTTAAGGATAGCGGCGTCAACCGCCTGTCCCTGGGGGCCCAGTCTTTTAACGAACGGCTTTTAAAGGCCATGGGCCGGGTTCACACCTCTTCCGATATTAATGATGCCGTTTCTACTGCCCGAAAAGCGGGTTTTACTAACCTTAATTTAGATCTAATTTACGGACTGCCTGGTCAGGATCTTGAAACCTGGGAAGACACGCTGGAGGCGGCCATCTCTTTATCGCCGGAACATATTTCCATTTACTGCCTGGAGCTAGACGAACGTACGCCCTGGGGGCAAGAATTTCTCGCCGGCCGGTTGCCCTTGCCGGGTGAAGATCTGGTTTTAGCCATGTATTATGCGGCCAGGGCGCAGTTGGAAGCTGCAGGCTACCGACAGTACGAAATTTCTAATTTTTCCCGTCCCGGTTACGAATGCCGGCATAATATCATCTACTGGGAAAACGGCTTTTATTTAGGATTAGGCGTGGCGGCAGCTTCCCATTACCGGCATTGCCGCTGGGAAAACCCGGGGAACCTTGAGGCATACCAGGAGGCTGTTTTTAGCGGCAGACTTCCGCGCCAAAACTTAGTAAACCTATCCCTCCGCGAAGAAATGGCCGAAACCATGTTTATGGGCCTGCGCCTGATTAGTGGCGTAGACCTGGCCGCTTTTTACCGGAGGTTTAAAGTTGATGCTTTGGAGGAATATGGTGCTTCCATTTCCAAGTTAAAGAGTCTGGGTTTGCTGAAATATAATGATGGCAGGCTGGCTTTAACTGCTAAAGGCCTACCCTTGGCCAACGTGGTTTTTCGGGAGTTTATTTAATTTCTTGACAAATAAATGCGGCGGTGCTATGGTGATAAGGAAGGTTTAGCACTCTTAAACACAGAGTGCTAACAAAAGGTGGTGAGAAAATGATGGACGAAAGAAAAAAGAAAGTGCTGCAGGCTATAGTTTTAGATTATATCGCTACGGGGGAACCCGTCGGTTCCCGGACCATAGCGCGGCGTTACCATTTAGGAGTTAGCCCGGCAACAATTAGAAACGAAATGGCCGATTTAGAAGAACTCGGCCTGATCGAACAGCCGCATACTTCTGCCGGCCGCATACCTTCAGATCGCGGCTACCGCTATTATGTAGATTTCATTATGAAAAAAGAAGAGCTCAAGCCTTACGAAAAAGAATATATTCAGCGGCGTTTCAATGAAAAGATGCGAGAGATTGAGCAGGTGCTTGAGTATGCCACAGCCGTGATCTCGGAAATGACCAATTATGCCGCCATTGCCGTAGGCCCGTTTCGCAGTCGCGTCTCTTTTAAAAAGATCGAGCTTCTGCCCATAGAAAGAGGCCAGGCTTTGTTGTTGGTCGTCACTAATACCGGCCTGGTGGATCACCGTATTTTGAGTATTCCTAATACCATTAACGAGGTGGACTTGAGGCGTATATCCAAAGTCCTTACAGCGCGCTTAAAAGGGCTGGCATTAGAAGAACTCAAGCGCTCGGTTTTAGATGATATTTATCACCAGTTTGCCGCCGAAAAAGAGGTATGCCGGCTGGCGCTGGAGCTTTTGGAACAGATTTTTAATCTCGAAGGTAACGAAGAAGTTTACCTAGACGGCACTTTAAACATTTTACAGCAACCAGAATTTAAGAAGGATGTAGAAAAAGTAAGAAAGATACTGGCTTTCCTGGAGCGCGAGGACGCCATCCGCAGGCTGCTGGTAGAAAATCCTAACATAGGTTTGACGGTTAAGATTGGCCAGGAAAATGCGGCTTACAACATCAGGGAATGCAGCGTGATTTCAATTAATTACCAGTTAGGCGGAGAGACAATTGGGAGCATGGGAATTATTGGGCCGACACGGATGAATTATGCGCGCGTCATCCCTATTCTCGAATTCGTAGCCAACACCTTGTCTGCAGCCCTTACTAAAATTTACGGGCGAGAATAGCTTTTAAGCCAGAACTTGCTTTAAAGGAGTGGGTATAATCAAAGTGGAAAATGAGGTTAAGGAGTGCATGGAAGAAGTTAACCAGGCTGGAGGAGAATATACGGAGGAAGAAGCTAAGCAGACGAATGAGGAAGAAGAACGGGAAGTCGGACCCGAACTAACCTTGGAAGAGATGCGCGCCCTTCTCGGGGATTTAAAAAGCCAGTTGGAGGCTAAATCGGCCGAATGCGAAAACCTCTTCAGCCGCCTACAGCGGCTGCAGGCTGATTTTGATAATTTTCGCAAGCGCATGCGCCGGGAACAGATTGAGGTGCGCCAGTTTGCTACCGAGCGGTTGATCAAGGCTTTGCTCCCGGTTTTGGATAATCTGGAGATGGCCCTGCGGGCAGCTTCGGCAGAAGGGGAAAAGGAGGGTCTGCTGGCGGGGGTTCAAATGATTTGCCGCCAGCTAGTAGATATACTCCGCCAGGAAGGGCTTAAACCTATGGAAGTGCTTGGCCTTCCTTTTGACCCGGCGTTGCATGAGGCAGTCGAATGCGTACCTGCTTCCGCACCAGAGGAAAATAATCGCGTAGTGGAAGAGCTACGCAAGGGGTATTTCTTAAGGGATAAATTGCTGCGGCCGGCGCTGGTTAAAGTGGCGTTGGCCGGAGGGCCGGAGCCGGCCGGGCAGGAAATAGACCAGGATCAGCCTCAGGACGACTAGCACATCGCTTTTATGCTGCTAATAAAAATTTCTTACTTCCAAGCTTAAGGGGGTAGCTTTTAGATATGGGCAAAGTTATTGGTATCGATCTGGGCACGACGAATTCCTGCGTAGCCGTCATGGAAGGCGGGGAGGCAGTAGTTATCCCGAACGCCGAAGGGGGCCGTACCACGCCTTCGGTAGTGGCTTTTACTAAAGACGGTGAGCGCCTGGTGGGCCAGGCAGCCAAACGCCAGGCGATTACCAATCCCGAGCGAACCATTCTTTCCATTAAGCGGCATATGGGTACCAATTATAAGGTGCGTATCGACGACAAGGAATACACGCCGCAGGAAATTTCGGCCATGATCCTGCAAAAACTCAAAGCCGATGCCGAGGCCTACCTGGGCGAAAAAATTACCCAGGCGGTAATTACCGTACCTGCCTACTTTACCGACAGCCAGCGCCAGGCGACCAAAGATGCCGGGCGCATCGCCGGTCTGGAAGTTTTGCGCATTATCAACGAGCCTACGGCCGCTTCCCTGGCCTACGGCCTGGATAAGGAAGAAGACCAGACGATACTGGTCTACGATCTAGGCGGCGGTACCTTCGATGTCTCCATCCTGGAGCTCGGCGACGGCGTTTTTGAGGTTAAGGCTACAAGCGGCAACAACCGTTTGGGCGGAGATGACTTTGACGAGCGCATCATGAATTACCTGATCGATATCTGCCGCCGGGAACACGGCGTCGATCTGAGAAACGATAAGATGGCCATGCAGCGCCTTAAGGAGGCTGCCGAGAAGGCCAAGATCGAGCTTTCCAGTATGACCAGCACCAATATCAATTTACCGTTTATCTCGGCTACGCCCAGTGGGCCGATCCATCTGGACGTAACTTTGACGCGCGCCAAGTTCGAGGAACTCATCAGGGATTTAGTGGAGAAAACGGTGGAACCGATTAGGCAGGCTTTGAGCGATGCCGGCCTGGAGCCTAAAGATATCGACAAGGTTTTGCTGGTAGGCGGCTCTACCCGAGTTCCCCTGGTCCAGGAGACCGTGCGGCGAGTTTTAGGCAAAGAGCCCCATAAAGGCATCAATCCCGATGAATGTGTGGCTTTAGGGGCTGCTATTCAGGCAGGTGTGTTGGCGGGAGAAGTAAAAGATGTGCTCCTGCTAGACGTTACGCCCCTTTCCCTGGGCATCGAAACCCTTGGCGGCGTATTTACCAAGATAATCGAGCGCAATACTACCATTCCTACCTCCAAGAGCCAGATTTTCTCAACGGCTGCCGATAATCAGACCACGGTAGAAATTCACGTACTGCAGGGCGAGCGGGCAATGGCGGCCGACAACAAGACTCTGGGTCGTTTCCAGCTAACCGGCATTCCGCCTGCGCCGCGGGGTGTGCCTCAGATCGAGGTCAAATTTGACATCGATGCTAACGGCATCGTGCATGTCTCGGCTAGAGACCTGGCCACCGGCAAGCAGCAGGCCATTACCATAACTTCCTCCAGCGGTTTAACGGAAGAAGAGATCCAGCGGATGATTAAAGATGCTGAAAACTATGCCGAGGCCGACAGAAAGCGCAAGGAGGAGGCCGAGACCAGAAACCAGGCGGATTCTTTAATCTACCAGGCGGAGCGCACGCTGAAGGAATTTAAGGATAAGGCCGACAAGGCCGATGTAGACCGCATCGAGCAGGCCAAGAAAGAGTTGCAGCAGGTTATGGATAGCAAAGATATAGCCAAGATTAAAGAAAAGATGGAAGGCCTGTCGCAGGCTCTTTATGCTATGACGTCAAAAATTTACCAGCAGGCCGGGTCTCAAGCCGCCCAGCAGGCTACAGGTACTGAGGGACCCCAGGGCAGGCGCGATCGGGTAGTTGATGCCGATTATAAAGTGATGGACGACGATAAGAAAAACTAGCTGGTGATGGCTGATGAGCAAGCGCGACTATTACGAAGTCCTGGGAGTTTCCCGGGACGCTACGGCGGAGGAAATAAAAAAAGCCTACCGCCGCCTGGCGCGCCAGTACCACCCCGACATGAATCCGGGGAATAAAGAAGCTGAAGAAAAATTTAAGGAAATCCAGGAGGCTTACGAGGTCCTAAGCGATCCCGAGAAAAGGTCGCGCTACGACCAGTTTGGCCATGCCGGCACCGCCGGCGGCCCCGACTTCGGCGGCTTTGGAGGTTTTGGCGGCTCCGATTTTGGCGGCTTCGGGGATATTTTCGATATCTTTTTCGGCGACGCTTTCGGCGGCCGGAGGCGCCCCGGCCCCGAACGCGGCGCCGATATACGTTTGGACCTGGATGTAACTTTTGAGGAGGCCGCCTTCGGCGTAGAGAAGGAGGTTAAGGTACCGCGCACGGAAGCCTGTTCTGCCTGCGGAGGTTCGGGAGTGGAGCCCGGCACCCAGCCCCTGATCTGTCCTACGTGTAAAGGAACGGGACAGATTCGCATTTCTCAGAGTACACCTTTAGGTCACTTCCAGACTATACGTACCTGCCACCAGTGCCGCGGCAGTGGGCAGATTATTTCTACTCCTTGCAAGGCCTGCCGTGGCCGTGGCCAGGTGGAACGAACGCGCAAGATTAAAGTTAAGGTGCCGCCCGGCGTAGATACCGGTTCGCGCCTGCGCCTGGCAGGCGAGGGTGAGGCCGGGCTGCGGGGAGGCCCGCCCGGCGATCTTTATGTGTATATCAATGTTTTGCCCCATAAATTCTTCCAGCGCGAGGGTTACGATGTAATATGCGAAGTCCCCATTTCCTTTGTCCAGGCTGCTCTGGGGGACGAGATAGAGGTGCCCACCTTAGACGGGAAAGTGAGGCTTAAAATTCCCGAAGGGACGCAAGGGGGGACTTCTTTCCGCCTGCGGGGGAAAGGTATCCCCCGCCTCGGTGCCGTTGGCCGGGGGGATCAGCATGTTAAGATACGGGTGGTAACCCCGGTAAACCTGACCGAGCGACAGAAGGAGATCTTAAGGCAGTTTGCTAGAGAGTACGGATGGGAGCCGGTAGAACAGGGAAAGGATAAAGGATTTTTTAAAAAAGTAAAAGACGCCTTTATGGGTTAGATGGGGTTTGCGATGCGCTGGCAAGAAATAACGGTTACTACGGCTGCCGAGGCGTGCGAAGCGGTGGCCAATATTTTTTATGAAACTGGTGCCGGGGGCTTATATATCGAAGACCCGCGTGATTTGCGCCGGTATATTGATGAGGCCAGGTGGGATGCCTGGGAAATATCGCCTGAATATCTACAGCGAGAAGATGTAATTATTAAGGGTTATTTGCCGGTAGACAACCATCTTCCCGAGCGGTTAGGCTTTTTCCGGGAAAAGATAGAAGGGTTACAGGCCTATTTTGGCCAGTACCTGAAGGCGGTAGAATTTAGGGAGATTGACGATGA
Organism: Clostridia bacterium; assembly: GCA_030445865.1. Lineage (GTDB taxonomy): Bacteria > Bacillota > DSM-521 > Neomoorellales > Neomoorellaceae > JASUSV01. The sequence goes on along the minus strand of JASUSV010000015.1, from coordinate 19,011 downwards.
GGATTGGAGCGAGTGCTGGAAGCGGTATTACCGTCCCCTAAAAATTGGGCGTCGCCTGGTCGTTAAACCGAGCTGGGAAGCGTATAGCCCCAAGCCGGGGGAAATCATAATTGAGCTTGACCCCGGTATGGCTTTTGGCACCGGTACCCATCCAACTACGGCCCTGGCCCTGCGGGCGCTGGAGCAGGTGGTCAAGGAAGGGGATGTGGTTTACGATATAGGTACCGGTTCCGGTATTCTGGCCATTGCCGCCGCCCTTCTAGGGGCGAGCAGGGTTGAGGCTAGCGATGTAGATCCCCTGGCCGTAAAAGTGGCCCAGGATAACGTCAGGCGCAACGGCCTGGAGAAGCGAGTGCGGGTACGCGAAGCCGACCTTCTGGCCGGGCTGGAAGGGTCGGCCCATGTGATTGTGGCCAATATTATCGCCGATGCGATTTTGCGCCTGGTTCCCGGGGTTATAACCCTCCTGCGGCCGGGCGGCTTTTTTATAGCCGGTGGTATCATAGCCTCCCGAGCTGCCCAGGTAGAGGCCGCGGTGCGGGGGGCAGGTTTTAAATGGGTGGAAAGCTGGCGACAGGCAGGATGGGTTATGATGTTAGCGCAGAAGGGGTGAGCTTTTGACCCACCATTTTTTTCTGCCCGGCATCAAAAGCGGGCGGAAGGCCGTATTGACCGGTCCCGACGGCCATCACGCGGTACGCGTTTTGCGGTTAAAGGCGGGAGAAGAAGTTACCCTGGCCGACGGCTGCGGTAAATGTTACCGGGCCGAGGTGGTAGCATTAAAGGGTGGAACGGTGGAATTAAACGTGCTGGCCGAGCTCCCAGGAAGCGAGGCCCCGATAGAAGTTATTTTATTGCAGGGCCTGCCCAAAGGGGATAAAATGGATTTTATTATCGAGAAATGCACAGAATTAGGGGTAGGGCAAATTTGGGTCCTGCAGACCGAACGGGTTATACCAAAGTTGGACGCAGCCGGCGAGCGGCGGCGCCTTAGCCGTTGGCGCCGCAAGGCGGAGGCCGCAGCCTGCCAGAGCCGCCGGGGCAGGATACCGGTTGTTGAAGGGCTCTACGATCTGGAGACCGCCCTTGCCAGGCTGGCGCCAGATACTTTCTTGCTGGTGCCCTGGGAAAAAAAGGGCGGTTTGGACCTCAGATATGCCCTGGATTCCGTCGCTGCCGGGCGGCCCCTGGCCGTATTGATTGGGCCCGAAGGCGGCCTTTCCGAGAGGGAAGTAGAGAAAGCCCGGCAGGCAGGGGGCTTAGTTGTAAGCCTGGGCCCCCGCATCTTGCGTACCGAAACCGCCGGGCTGGTCTGCCTGGCGGCCATCATGTATGAACTAGGTGATCTAGGCTGTGCCCGGCGATAAGCAACCCCAGCGCGCGGCTCTCATAAGCCTCGGTTGCAAAGTCAACCAGGCCGAGCTGGAAGGCATAAAATCCGTTTTCCAGCAGGCCGGTTACCTGATTGTGGACTTTGAAGAGCCGGCGGACGTTTACGTTATCCACACCTGCACGGTGACCCATTTGAGCGACCGCAAATCGCGCCAGCTAATCCGGCGTGCCAATCGCCAAAACCCGGAAGCAGTGGTAGTGGTGACGGGCTGTTATGCCCAAGTTGCCCCGGATGAGGTCCTGGCCATACCCGGAGTCGATGTGGTGGTGGGTACGCGGGGTCGCCACCGCCTCCCAGAACTGATCGCCAGGGCCAGGGAGACCAGAAAGGCAATTAACGCCGTTAAGGAACATACCGCTGGCGAGCCATTTGAGGAATTGCCGGTAGGTGAACCCAGCCGCGCCCGCGCCTTTTTAAAGATCCAGGAAGGCTGTGAAGAATATTGCCGCTATTGTATCGTACCTTATGCCCGGGGCCCGCTCAGGAGTCTCGAGCCGGAAAAAGCAGTTGCTGCCGTCCAGAGGCTTTTGGCGGCCGGCTTTAAAGAGATCGTCCTCACAGGGGTGCATACGGGAGCTTATGGCCGGGACCTGGGCCGGGGCATCGACCTTAATTACCTACTGCAGCGCTTGGTTCGCCTGCCTGGCCTTTTGAGGCTGCGCATCAGTTCCCTGGACCCTCCCGATTTTAGCGATGAGTTGATAGCTACGCTGGGCGCGGCAGATAATATCTGCCCCCATTTCCACATCCCTTTGCAGAGCGGAGACGATTATATCTTGCAGCGCATGGGGCGGAAGTACACGGTAGGGCAATACCGGGACCTGGTCGCGGCCATCCGCGCCGTTAAGCCCGGAGTAGCCATTACCACCGACGTAATAGTAGGCTTCCCCGGCGAAGGGAAGGAGAATTTTGCCCGCACCCTCGAATTTGTTAGGGAAATCGCTTTTGCCCGCTTGCATGTCTTTCCCTTTTCCCCGCGCGCCGGTACGCCGGCGGCGGCCCTGCCAGACCAAGTGCCTGCCGAAGTTAAAAAGGAGCGGGTGAGGGAATTAATCGCTGTAGGCCGGGGCCTGGCAAGAAAATACGCTGCCGGTTTTATAGGGCGCGTGGTTAAAGTGTTGGTGGAAAAACAGGTACCGGGCCGGGAAAACACCTGGGAAGGCCACAGCGAAAACTATTTAAAAGTTAATTTTCAGGCGCCCGGGAGGGAGCTGACCGGCGAGATCGTGCCGGTGGTTTTAGAAGAGATACGGGGTGAAACAACCTGGGGGAAAATATTTTCCGGCCAGCAGGGAAAAGAAGATGCAATGGCGAAAAATAAATAAAGAGAGGGTGATAAAATGTCTGACTGCATTTTTTGTAAAATTGCCGGCGGCGAAGTACCTGCAGAAATAGTCTACCAGGACGATCAAATCGTAGGCTTTAAAGATATCCGCCCCGTGGCGCCGGTACATATCCTGCTCATCCCGCGTAAGCACATCCCTGACCTAACAGCAATAACTCCTGAGGACGCGGAGCTTATAGGCCGGTTGCATCTGGCCGCAGTAAAAGTAGCTGCCGACCAGGGCCTGGCCGAGCGGGGTTTCCGGTTGGTCAACAACTGCAAAGCCGAAGGAGGGCAAGTAGTCTACCACCTGCATTTCCATCTTTTAGGCGGGAGGCAAATGCGAACCCTGGGTTGACGCTGAGAAAAAAGATATAGTATAATAAAGCCTATTAATTGGCCTTAGGGGGGAGGGATGTTTGGAATGAGCGAGGTCAAAGTAGGTAAAAATGAGACTCTGGACAGCGCCTTGAGGCGCTTTAAGAAGGTGTGCCAGAGAGCCGGTATCCTCTCCGAGGCCAGGCGGCGGGAACACTACGAGAAACCCAGCGTACGTCGGAAAAAGAAATCTCAGGTTGCCAGGAAACGGCGTTGGCGTTAAAACTCCTTTCCCCCCACGGCAAATGGCGGAGCGGACAGGACCGCCCTTCTTTCATCAGGAGGGCGGTCTTTTTTACCCTTTTAAGGCATAAATTAGGAAAGGGGGAAAAGGAGTTGTCCAGACGCCGGCGTTTGCCTGTTAGAATCCAGGAATCTCTTGCTTCGTTTCTGGAATTGCCCCAGGATGCAGCCCTGGACCTGCCCAAAATTACCCTTTTCGGGAACCTGAAATTAATACTGGAAAACCACCGCGGCATTATTGCCTATACTTCGGAAGCGATAAGAATCAGCACCACCCTAGGCGAAATAAAAATTAACGGCAAAAATATGATTTTACGTCATATAAAAAGCGACTTAATTACCGTCGAGGGGGATATCCGGGGGATTGAGTATGGCTTGGCATAACTGGTTGAGCTACCTGCCCGGTTATCTACTCCTGGAGATTGGCCCCAGAAACGGCGAGCGCTTTCTCAATTTGGCCCTTGCCCGCGGAGTGGCCCTCTGGGATATTCACCGGCGCCCTGATGGAAATATTGAGGCCAAAATGCGCTTGAGCGACTACAAAGTTTTAAGGGAGTTGGCCCGGCAAGGCCGGTGTCGCATCCGTATTAAGGACAAGCAGGGCCTAGCTTTCTGGTGGCGGTCGGTTCGCCGGCGCCAGCTTCTTCTTTTAGGCGGTGTTTTTTTCTGCCTGGCCTTATGGCTGCTTTCAAACTTCATCTGGGTAGTCGAGGTGCGCGTTAAAGGGGAATTAAAGCAATTAAGCAGGGCACAAATTTTACAAGCTGCCGCTGCCGAGGGCCTGAAGCCGGCTGCCTGGAAGCCGGGCCTCGACATTAGGGCTTTGGAATATGGCATTGGCCGCCGTTTACCCCAGCTGGCCTGGGTAGGGATAATTTTTGCCGGTACGAAGGCAGAAATCGAAGTTGTAGAAAAAATAGCCCTGCCGGAAGAAGACCGATTAACGGGCCCGGCGCATATTGTAGCTTCTAAAGACGGTCTCATCCAGGAACTGGTGGTACTGGCAGGAGAAGCCAGGGTTAAGATTGGGGAGACGGTGCGCCGGGGAGAAATTTTAATTTCAGGCATCATTCTGCCATCGCAAGAAGGTAAGGATAAAGATGCTATCAAAAAGAATAATAACCTTACCCCGCGGCTGGTAAGGGCGCGGGGTATAGTGCGGGCCAGAGTCTGGTACGAAAAAGACTTAACTGCCCCTTTGGTTATCGCTGAAACCAGGTTGACCGGGAGAAAGGCGATGCAGGTTAAGCTGGCCGCCGGAGGAAAAGAATTCCTTTTAAAAGGGCCGCCGCAAATACCCTTTTCATCCTTTGAAGTAAAAAAGAAAGTTTTTGCTCCGCCGTCCTGGGGGCATTTTAACCTGCCGGCAGAGCTGATAATCCTGCATTACCAGGAAACCCTTGTGCGTAATTTTCACCTTACGCCGGAGCGCGCGGCTGCCGCTGCCGGTGAAAAAGCCTTGGCAGAGCTAAAAAATTCTTTACCGGCCGGAGCCAGGGTGCTAAAGGAGCGCATCATTATCTTGCCCTCCACCCAGAAAGATGAAGTAAAAGTAAGGGTGTTATTGGAAACTTCGGAAGATATAGGTGCCGTCGCCCCTTTATAACCTGGCGTATCCCTACTTTTCAATCTGCTTTGGCTTACGCTCGCTCTAGAATCCTCGCGGGCAGGACTTTTGCTCGGCCTCAGGGCTTAAGGCGGACTTCCCGGCAAATTCAAAGGGGAAAGAACCTCGCTTTCAAGCCAAAGCAGGCTCCCCCAGCGAAAACTGGGGATTCACCAGCTTTATAACCCCTTTACTGCCCGTTTAGGTAAAGGTATAATAACGGTGATGAACCAAGGGAGGTTGACAACAAAGTTTGACTGAACATTTAGAAGTTAAGCTGGTAGTAGGCAACAACGGCGAAGCTATGGCCGTTTTTGGCCATCAGGATGAAAATTTGCGTTTTATTGCCAACCGTACCCCGGCTAAAATAGTGGCTCGTGGCAACGAGGTGGTCATCTCGGGCGAAGAGCAGCCGGTGCGGGAAGTGGAAAGCCTTTTTCGCCAGTTGATAGCCCTGGCCCGTAAAGGAGCGACTATAAACACGGCTACCATTAATTATACCTGGAACATGGTGCAACAGAAAAAAGGCGATACCCCTGCCCAGCTCAAACTGGCAGATGTGTTATCCGAAGTTATTTATGTCACCCCCCGAGGCAAGCAGATCCGCCCCAAAACCCTGGGTCAATTACGCTATGTCCGCGCCATACGTAAATATGACCTGGTTTTCGGTATCGGGCCGGCGGGTACAGGCAAAACTTATCTGGCCGTCGTTATGGCGGTCAATGCCCTGCGCTCGCATTTAGTCGAGAGAATAGTCTTGACGCGCCCGGCGGTTGAGGCGGGGGAGAAGCTGGGGTTTTTGCCTGGCGACCTCCAGGAAAAAGTAAACCCTTATTTGCGTCCCCTGTACGACGGCCTTTACGACGTTTTGGGCCTGGACACAGCACAAAAATACATGGAAAAAAATATAATAGAGGTGGCCCCTCTGGCTTATATGCGGGGCCGTACCCTGGACAACGCCTTTATCATTTTAGATGAGGCCCAGAATACAACTTCGGAGCAGATGAAAATGTTTTTAACCCGCATCGGGTTCGGATCGCGGGCGGTTATCACGGGCGATGTTACCCAGATAGATTTGCCCCGCGATACCGTTTCGGGCTTGATAGAAGCCCAGCATATCCTGCGAGGCATAGAGGGTATAGCCTTCGAATATTTAACTGAAGCCGATGTAGTACGCCACCCGCTGGTGCAGGTGATAATCCGGGCCTATGAGGGGAGGGGCCGGAAATGCCCGGGCGGAGGCTAGAGGTTAAATGGTCGGAATTTAAAAAGGTAGGCGCCTATCTTGCGGCCCCAAGGGGAATTTGGGTTGCCGCCTTATTTTTGCTTGTTTGGTCTATTATGGCCATCGATCTTTTCCCTCAAAAGCTGGAGTTAAAAGAAGGCCAGCCGAGTCCCAGAGATTTTAAAGCTCCCCGGGGAATAGTTTACGAGAGCGAAGTCCTGACCGAAAGGGCGCGCCAGGAGGCTGCCCGGCAAGTCGAGCCTGTTTATCGGGCAGACACCTCGGTAGTTCAGCGCCTGGAGCAGCAGATAGGCGAGATTTTCCGGCAGCTTCAAGCGGCCATAAACGAAGAAGATGAAAAGGAGCGCTTTAATAAAATTAAGTCCGGTCTCGCTTTCCTGGAACTAGACGAGGACTTCCTCAAAACCCTAGCAGGAGCCAACGCCGCTTCCTTGCATAACCTGGAAGGGGAGGCTAGAACAATCTTACGCCGGGTTATGAGCGGGGCCGTACCCCAGGATGCCGTAGAAGCAGCCCGCGCTAAAATGCTGGCTCAGGTTGATAGCTCCCCAGTGGATGACAAGTTTAAGCCCCTGCTCAGGGCGCTTTTCCGTATAATCGAACTGCGCCCTAACTTAGTGTATGATGTAGCGGCCACCATTGAGAATCGCGAAAAAGCCCGCAACAGCGTCAGCCCTATTCAGGTCACCATTCGCCAGGATGAAAAGATAGTCGGTGACGGCGAGATTGTTACTGCCGAAGACATTGAGGCGCTGCAAAAGCTCGGCCTTTTACGGCAGGGCAGTTCCTGGAACGGCCTTATGGGGCTTACTCTATTTTTGCTCCTTTTAGGCGGGCTCCTATGGGGTTATTTGCGCTTTTTTAAGCCCAAAATATACAACAACAGCCGGCTTTCCTTATTGCTGGGCCTGCTTATAGTCATCACCCTTATTTTTGCCCGCGGCGTAACGGCCATTAATTTAGGAGGGCAGCCGGAAATTAGCTCGCTGGTGGGCTACCTGGTGCCGGTAGCCGCCGGCTCCATGCTGGTTGCTATTCTAGTGGACGTCCAATTAGCAGTATTTGTTACTGTGATCCTGGGCCTGCTGACGGGGGTAATGACAGGCTACCGCTTCCAATTTGCCGTTTCTGGAATAATCAGCGGCCTGGTCGGCATATACGCCATTACCCACTTAAACCAGCGTTCGGATTTAGCCCGTTCCAGCCTTTATTTAATGCTGGCCAATCTTTTGAGCATAATTTCTTTAAGTCTGTTGTTTAATAATTCCTTGACCCAGGTGAGTATCGGCGCCCTTCTGGGGATAGGCAATGGCCTGTTATCGGCTGTTCTAGCTATAGGATTTTTGCCTTTTCTCGAGAGCAGCTTTGGTATAACTACGGCCGTAAAATTATTAGAGTTATCCAATCCCAACCACCCACTGCTGAAAAGGCTTTTACTGGAAGCTCCCGGAACTTACCACCATAGCATTTTGGTAGGCAATCTGGCGGAGGCGGCCGCCGATGCCGTAGGAGCAGATTCTTTACTGGCGCGGGTAGGAGCCTATTACCACGACATAGGCAAGCTAAGGCGGCCTTATTTCTTTATTGAGAACCAGCTAACCAGCGATAACCCCCACGACAAACTATCCCCTTCCCTAAGCGCTTTAATTATTTCCTATCACGTTAAGGATGGGCTGGAATTGGCCAAGGAATACCGTTTGCCCCAGGTGATAATAGATATTATTGCCCAGCACCACGGCACTACCTTAATATCCTTTTTCTACCATAAGGCTAAGGAAAGCAGCCTGGCAAATAATATAGTGGAAAGCGATTTTCGTTATGAAAGCCCCAAGCCGCAGACCAAGGAAGCGGCTATCGTCATGCTGGCCGACAGCGTGGAAGCAGGCGTGCGCTCTTTACCCAAAACCTCGCCGGGCCGGATGGAAGGTTTTGTACGGAAAATTATCAAGGAAAAATTAGACGACGGCCAGTTGGATGCCAGCGACCTGACTTTACGAGAACTGGCAGCCATTGCCGAGGCCTTTATGCGCGTTCTGGGCGGTATTTTCCACGCCCGCGTCGAGTACCCGGAGACGGTCTTGCGGGAAATGGAAAGGAGAAAGGGCCGTAATGGAATGCTTCATAAACAATCAGCAGGATAGCCTGGTGGTAAGTCCCCGGTTAATTGAGCTTTTGCAAAAAGTAGCCCAGGCGGTTGCCGAACTTGAGAACCTTCCGGAAGAAGCCGAAGTAGGCATAACTCTTGTGGACGATGTCGCCATGCAGGAGCTAAATTACCGCTACAGGGGTCTCGATTGTGCCACGGATGTCCTGTCTTTTGCCCTGCGGGAACGAACTGCTGCCGAGCCCCAGGTGGTCGCTCCTTACGGCGACTGGCTTCTTGGCGATATTGTCATTTCTGTAGAGACGGCCCAGCGGCAGGCGGCCTCCTTCGCTCATTCCCTGGAGCGCGAATTATGCTACCTGGCGGTTCATGGCTTTTTACACCTTTTGGGTTATGATCATAACAACGAGGAAGATACCAGGGAGATGCGCCGGCGCGAAGAAGAGGTTTTAGCGGTTTTAGGCCTGGAGCGTGACCCGGAGTGAGGAAGAAATTCCGGGATGCCTTTGCTGGCCTTTTTTACGCGTGGCGCACCCAGCTAAACATGTGGATTCATTCCGGGACGGCTTTGGTCGTGGTCATCGCCGGCTGGTATTTTAAAGTTCAAGCGTGGGAGTGGGTGGCTTTAACCCTGGCCATCACCCTGGTTTTAATGGCCGAGATTTTTAATACGGCCATAGAAGCCGCCATAGATATTAAAACGCGGCAAATTAATCCCCTGGCCCGAGCGGCTAAGGACGTAGCGGCAGGCGCCGTGCTGGTGGCAGCCCTGGGGGCGGTGGTGGTGGGGGCTATTGTTTTTGTCCCCAGGCTGGCAATGCCGCGCTAGGAATGGTACAATGGAATTAACGGCGGAGGCTGTAGTAAAAGACGGTTTGAGGCGGGTGGGGATCTTGTTGTTCCGGCAGGTTCAAGTGCCCCAGAAGCTCCCGGAGTAGCGGAGTTAGGTCGTATTTCGAGATTTCCTTTAAGTCTACCCAGGCGGCTGCGCTGGCATCGGAAGCCGGGCAGAGTTGGCCGCTTACATATTCGGCCCAAAAATCTACCAGCAGGTAATGGTATTCAATGCGCCCTTCGGGATCGCGGTAAATGCTATCCAGGATGGCTACCGGCGGCCCAACCTTTATTTGAATGCCGCACTCTTCGGCTACCTCCCGCTTCAAAGCTTCGGTTAAAGTTTCACCCAATTCCAAAGCTCCGCCGGGGAGACTCCAGTACCCCTCGGAAGGCATGGAACCCCGGCGCACGAGGAGAAGTTCCCGTCCTCTAAAAACCAACCCGCCTACGCCGGCAATGGGATGCGTGGGATAAGCGCGAGACATGCTCAGCGGTCACCTCGGTCGGAGTTTAGTTAGCCAGGTTGTAGTATTTTAATTGTAACAATTCATTGGAGTTGATACAATGACGAAAACCTTTGAGCCGTCACAGCTGCTTGCCAGAGCTGCCGCCGCCCGGGAGAAAGCTTACGCTCCGTACTCGCGTTTTACCGTCGGCGCCGCTTTACTTGCGGCTGGCGGGAAAATATATACCGGTTGCAATATTGAAAACGCTTCCTACGGGTTAAGCGTTTGCGCCGAAAGAGTTGCCCTCTGGAAGGCGGTTTCTGAGGGCGAAAGGGAATTTTTAGCCTTAGCTTTAGTAGCAGATGGAGGGGGAATAATTTTCCCTTGCGGCGCCTGCCGCCAGGTGCTGGCCGAATTTAATCCCGAGCTGGAGCTGTACTTAAGCGGGCCGGAAGGAAGCTGGCAAATAAAAAATTTAAAAACGTTATTGCCCGAGCCCTTTTTGCTGGCAACAGGAAACTAGTATAAGTATTCGGTTTTAGGCAAGTCTATTAAAGAGGGAGAAACCAAGGAATCTCCAGAAAGGGTGAAAACCCGTGCCAACCATTGAAACCCTGTGGAATCTATTCGCTGCTACCGGACAAATCGACCTTTATTTGCTATACAAACAACTTAAGGAAGAAGAACAAAACCTTGGAGGGTTGGCAGAGGGAGACAATGAAGAAAATTTAAAGGGCCAGGGAGGGTAAAATTTGGCCGGCCTGTTTCGGGCAGACGGGATCGTGCTTTCTAGCCGGGATTTTGGCGAGGCCGATAAATTGATACGTATTTTGACACCCCGCCGCGGCAAAATCGAGGCCATTGCTAAGGGTGCGCGTAAAGCCAACAGTAGTTTGCGCGGCGGAACCCAACTTTTAGCGTATTCCAGCTTTCTTCTTTACGACGGCAGGGAGTTGGCAACTGTAACCCAGTGCGAACTCCGCCGGAGTTTTATTCCTTTATGCGGGGAATTGGGCACCCTAGCCCATGCTTATTATCTGGCCGAGATTGCCGATGCCGTTGTCATGCCCGGTGAGCCTAATCCCGGTATGTTTTATTTATTACTGGCATCCCTTAGCCTTTTGACCAGAACTGACCCGGAAATCGTCGCGCGGGCCTACGAGGCCCGCACCTTGAAGTTAATGGGGTTGCAGCCGCGTTTCAAAAAGTGCGCCCTCTGCGGGCGAGATCTGAAGCAACAAAATAAAGTTCCCTTTGCCATAAAAGCCGGCGGCGCCCTTTGCCCGAAATGCTGTAGAGGGCAGGATAAAGTAATATTTATGAACGCGGACGCCCTGGCCGCCTGGAAGCGTTTAAATTTTTTCCCCTGGGAGAAGTTAAAATGCCTGCATCTGGGCCCTGGCCTTTTAAGAGAACTGGCTGTAGTAATGCCCGGCTATCTGGAATACCAGCTTGAACGCAAGCTCAAATCTAGGGAATTTATCGGCGCGATAAGGGGGGAAAGTTGTGGCTACTGAGTTGGAAAAGATCGATATTTTACGGCGTCGATTGGGTTTAAGCTACCGCGAAGCCAAGGAGGCTTTAGATGCGGCCGGCGGAGACGTTCTCGAAGCCCTGATCAAGTATGAGGAAGGCAACCAAGCCAAGGCTGAAGCCGAACTGGAGTCCTGGAGGGGAAAGCTTACCAGCCGTATCCGCGAGATTTTGCGTCAGGGCAATGCCACCCGCATCAAGCTCAAGAAAGACGGCAAAGTAGTAGCTGAAATTCCGGCGACAGTGGGTGCGCTCGGCATCGTGGGCATCCTGGCGAGTACCGAACTGGCCATTCTGGCCGGCCTAAGTACGGTGGCGGCGCTATTTAACCGCTATTCGCTGGAGATCGAACGCCCCTTCGGAGAAATAGAAGAGCATAACCTAGATGTAGATGGTAAAGTTGACAATTGAGCCCTGCTTTGCTAAAGTTATTCACGTAAGATCCAGCTATAAAAAGCTGGGAGGCAAGGGCTCGGGGAAGACCTGCCCCTATAGGGCGGGTTTTTTATTAAAGGTTTCCCTCGACCGGGAGGATTTCCAAATGAACTTTCAAGAGTTAATCCTGGCTTTGCACCGATTTTGGGCGGAACAGGGGTGCGTGATACAGCAACCTTACGATCTGGAAAAGGGGGCCGGCACTATGAATCCGGCTACCTTTTTGCGCGTCCTGGGCCCGGAGCCCTGGCGCGTGGCTTACGTAGAACCTTCGCGCCGGCCCACCGATGGCCGTTACGGGGAAAATCCCAACCGGCTCCAGCATTATTACCAGTACCAGGTGATTTTAAAGCCTTCCCCGGATGAGGTACAGGATCTATATTTAAAGAGCCTGGAACGCATCGGTATTAACCCTTCCGAGCACGACATTCGTTTTGTGGAGGATAACTGGGAATCGCCGACGCTGGGGGCCTGGGGACTCGGCTGGGAGGTCTGGCTGGACGGCATGGAGATCACCCAGTTTACTTATTTCCAGCAATGCGGCGGGTTTGACTGCCGCCCCGTAAGCGCCGAGATTACCTATGGTTTGGAGCGGCTGGCCATGTACATCCAGCAGGTAGATAACGTTTTTGATATCGAATGGGTTGACGGCGTTACTTATGGGGATATTCACCGCCAGAGCGAAGTCGAATACTCTTATTATAATTTTGAAGTCGCTGATACGGCCTTCCTTTTTTCCCTTTTCCAGGCCTATGAAGAAGAAGCCCGGCGGGTTATCGAGAAAGGCCTGGTCCTACCCGCCTATGACTATACCCTCAAATGTTCCCATACTTTTAATCTTTTAGATGCCCGCGGTGCGATAAGCGTTACCGAAAGGGCCTCCTATATTGGCCGGGTGCGCCACCTGGCCAGGCTATGTGCCCAAGGTTACCTGAAACAGCGCGAGCGCCTTGGTTACCCGTGGCTAAAAGAAACCCCTTCCAATAGCGCCGATCTTGCTTTCATCCAAAGGCAAGACCTGAAGGACGCGTTTGATGTCAAGGAGGGCTAGCTTTGCCTCAAGATTTACTTTTAGAGATCGGCACCGAAGAAATACCAGCCCGCTTTATGAGCCCGGCCCTGGAACAGATGGAAGAACTGGGCCGCAGGCTTTTGCAGGAAGCCAGGCTGCGTTTTGGCCAGGTGGCGGCTTACGGCACGCCCAGGCGCCTGGCCCTGTACGTTACCGGCCTCGAGGAAAAGCAGGAGGATGTAATCCTGGAAATCAAGGGCCCACCCGTAAAAGTCGCTTTCGACGCCGAGGGACGGCCTACCCGGGCGGCCGAAGGTTTTGCCAGGAGCCAGGGTTTGACGGTAGGCGAGCTGGTAATTAAGGAATTGGAAACCGGCGCTTACGTTTTCGCCCGCAAACCAGATCCGGGGCGGTCGGCGCTGGAAGTTTTGCCGTCGATTTTAAGGAGCTTGATTGAGGGTTTGAGTTTCCCCAAAACTATGCGCTGGGGCCGAGGGGATATGCATTTCGTCCGCCCCATACGCTGGCTGGTTGCCATTTACGGCGAAGAGGTAGTGCCGCTGGAAGTAAATGGCATAAAGGCCGGCCGGGAAACCCGCGGCCACCGTTTTTTGGCGCCGGGACCCTTTGTTTTATCCAGGGCCGGAGATTATTTTTCTGCCCTTGATAGGGCCTATGTTATAGTGGATCACCGCCGTCGCCGCCTGGCCATTTGGGAACAGGTGCAATCCCTTGCCGCCAGGAACGGCGGTTATGTGGAAGAAGATCCGGAACTCTTGGAAGAAATCACCTTCTTGTTGGAATACCCCACCGCCCTGGCGGGCAATTTTAAAGATGACTTTTTATCCTTACCCGAAGAAGTAATTGTCACGCCCATGCGCCAGCACCAGCGGTATTTTCCGGTGCGGGGTAGGGGCGGGAAGCTTCTGCCCCTTTTTATCGCCGTACATAACGGCACGGAAAAAAACCTGGACATTATCCGCCGCGGCAATGAAAAGGTTTTACAGGCAAGGCTTACCGATGCCGAATTTTTCTACCGGGAAGACCTGCGGAAACCCCTATACGGCAGGGTAGAAGAATTAAAAGCCATTATCTTCCAAGAAAAGCTGGGCACCCTTTGGGATAAAGTAAACCGCTTAAAATATTTAGCAGGATATATTGCCTCCCGGCTTGATTTGCCGGCCAAGGTAAAATCGCAGGTAGAGCGGACGGCCTGGCTTGCCAAAGCCGATCTGGTAACCAGCATGGTCTACGAGTTCCCCGAACTTCAAGGGGTTATGGGCTCCATTTACGCCGCTGCTGCCGGCGAAGAGGAGGCGGTCTGCCAGGGGATCCGCCAGCATTACTGGCCGCGGTTTACCGGCGATCGCCTACCGGAATCCTTTACCGGCATAACCGTAGGCTTGGCCGATCGCATTGATACCCTGGTAGGTTATTTTGGGCTCGGCCTTATTCCTAGCGGTTCGCAGGACCCTTACGCCCTGCGCCGCCAGGCCCAGGGCATGGCGGCCGTTATCACCGGCCTAGACTTAAAACTTTCTTTAAGCGAATTGATCGAAGAAGCTTATGCCGGTTACCGGCGCCAGGGGGTCGAACTTAATCCCCTTGAAGAAATACAGGAGCAGTTGGGTCAATTTTTCCGCCAGCGCCTGGAATTTATGCTGGCAGAAAGAAACCTACGTCACGACGTTGTTGAGGCCGTGCTGGCCGCAGGCTGGGACGACCTGGCCGGCGCTTACCGCCGGGCTCTGGATTTGAGTACTTTTCTGGAGGAACCGGAATTCCCGGCGCTCTTAACGGCTTTTACCCGGGCCTTTAACCTGGCCCGCCAAGCAAAAGAAGACCCGGTTTTGCACCCAGAAGCCTTACAAGAGGATGTGGAACGCGATCTTTATAGAGCCCTACAAGAAGTGGAGCGGAAGGCCGGGCCTTACCTGGAGCAGGGTAATTACCTGGCTGCCCTGCAGGAGATGGCCGCGCTCCGTCAACCTATCGATTCTTTTTTTGACGGGGTATTGGTAATGACCCCGGATCCCGAGGTACGCCGCAACCGGCTGGCTTTGTTGCAAAAGACGGCCGGATTGGTGCGGCAGGTAGCCGATTTTTCCCGCCTCCAGCTTTAAAATTTAAGCGAAAGGTGGCGGCGACGTGCAGCTTTCACCTCGACAGGAGCGCATAGTGGAAATCGTCAAGCGTTCCGGACCGATTACCAGCCAGCAAATAGCCAGGATCTTGAGCGTTACCCGGGCGGCCTTGAGGCCCGATTTGAGCATGCTCACCCGGGCGGGCATCCTGGAGGCCCGGCCGCGGGTAGGTTATTTTTATAGCGGGAAGCCTACCGCAGCCCTGGTGGCTGAAGAAATAAAAAAGATCAGGGTGGGAGATATTAAATCTTTGCCCAAAGTAATACGTAGCGATGCTTCCGTCTATAATGCTATTGTGACCATGTTTTTGGAAGACGTGGGCACCCTCATGGTAGTCAGCGCCGAGGGCTATCTTGAAGGAGTCGTGTCGCGCAAGGACTTGCTTAAAGTGGCTGCCGGCGGCGGCAACCTCCAGCAGATGCCCGTTTCCATGATCATGACCCGGATGCCTAATATAATCTGCACCACGGTAGAAGAAAGCGTGCATGCCGCTGCCAAAAAAATCATAGAGCACGAAGTAGACGCTTTGCCCGTAGTTCGGCCTGCCGGCGATAGCCGCCGCTTAGAAGTAGTGGGCCGGATTACCAAAACGACCATTACCAAGCTTTTTGTCGAGCTGGGGGAAGCCAATAAGTAGCAAAGGGGGCGTAAAAGATCGGCACTGTTTACATAATTTCTGATTCTCTCGGTGAAACGGCAGAGCAAGTGGTACGGGCTGCCGTCTGCCAGTTCGACACTGGCAATCTGGAGATAAAGCGCATACCTTATGTAACCAGCACTGATTTGTTGGAAGAAGTTGTATCCCTTGCTGCAGGGGAGCCCAGCCTTATTGCCTACACGCTGGTCTTGCCCGAGCTAAAACAGCGCCTTCAGGAGCTGGCGGCGGCCCACGGCATTATGACCGTAGACCTCCTGGGTCCCATGATGGAGGCCATTGCCGCTTTTACCGGCGTTAAGCCGCGCCTGGAACCGGGCGCTATCAGACGCCTAGATGAGGAGTATTTTCGCAAAATAGAGGCCATAGAGTTTGCCGTGAAATACGATAACGGCAAAGATCCCCGGGGCATTGCCCATGCCGACATTGTCTTGATCGGCGTTTCTCGCACTTCAAAAACGCCCGTCTGCATGTACTTGGCTCATAAGCGCATCCGCGCAGCCAACCTGGCCCTGGTGCCGGAAGTCCCCCTGCCGGAAGAATTATTAGCCCTGCCGGAGGGAAAAATAGTGGGGCTAACTATTGATGCCCATCAGCTATATGAGATCCGGCAGGAAAGATTAAAATCCCTGGGCTTTCCCGTGCGGGCCGACTACGCTACCATGGATAGAATTAAGGCCGAGCTTTCTTATGCCCAAAAAATCATGGAGCAGCTTAGATGTCCGGTTATTGATGTTACTAATAAGGCCGTGGAGGAAACGGCCGGTAAAATATTACAAATATATCAACGGAGGGAAGCACATACATGACCAAGAAGTACGTATATTTATTCTCTGAGGGCAATGCCGGTATGCGGCTCCTCCTGGGCGGCAAAGGGGCCAATTTAGCCGAAATGACTAATATTGGCTTGCCGGTACCACCGGGGTTAACCATAACCTGCGAAGCGTGTAACGAGTACAACCGGCGGGGGAAAGAATTCCCGGATGGCTTGGAAGAAGAACTGGATCAGCGTTTAAAAGAAGTCGAAGCCCTGGCCGGCAAGAAATTCGGGGATGCCCAGAATCCGCTTTTAGTTTCCGTGCGCTCGGGAGCGCCGGTTTCCATGCCGGGGATGATGGATACCATCTTAAACCTGGGGCTTAACGATACTTCGCTTCAGGGTTTGATTGCCAATACCCAGGACGAGCGCTTTGCCCTGGATTGCTACCGGCGCTTTATCCAGATGTTCGGCAACGTCGTCCTGGGTATCGATCATGTCAAATTTGAAGCCATCTTAGAGAAGCATAAAGAGCGCCTGGGCGTACAATTTGACCATGAATTAACGCCGCCGGCGCTGCAAGAAATAATCGCCGAGTATAAAGATCTGGTAGAAAATGAATCCGGGCGGCCCTTCCCGCAAGATCCCCGGGAACAACTTCGTATGGCCATCCGGGCCGTCTTCGATTCATGGGATAACCCGCGGGCCGTGGTTTACCGTAAGATTAACAAGATTCCCGATGACTACGGCACGGCAGTAAATGTGCAGACCATGGTTTTCGGCAACATGGGGCCCACCAGCGGTACCGGTGTGGCCTTTACCCGCAACCCTTCAACGGGCGAAAAGGGAATTTACGGTGAGTACCTGCTTAATGCCCAGGGCGAAGACGTGGTAGCCGGCATCCGTACGCCTAAGCCAATTGCGGAACTCAAACAGGAAATGCCCGATGTCTACCATAAATTCGAGGAGATCTGTAGCCTTTTAGAAAGGCATTACCGGGATATGCAGGATATCGAATTTACCATTGAAAAAGGCAAACTTTATATCCTGCAGACCCGAGTCGGTAAGCGTACGGCGGCGGCTGCCATTAAGATTGCCGTTGATATGGTAAACGAGGGTTTGATTACTAAAGAGGAAGCCATTTTACGTGTGGAAGCCGATCAAGTGGGCAATTTGCTTCACCGCCAGATCGACCCAGCAGCCAAGCTCAAGGCCATAGCCAGGGGTTTACCGGCTTCTCCCGGCGCCGCTTCCGGCAAGGTGGTTTTCGATGCCGATGAGGCCGAGAAGATGGGGCTGGATGGCCAGAAGGTCATTCTGGTGCGCACGGAGACGACGCCCGACGACATCCACGGCATCGTCCAGGCCCAGGGGGTGCTTACCTCCCGGGGAGGCATGACCAGCCACGCCGCCGTGGTAGCCCGCGGCATGGGGAAGCCGGCGGTTACCGGTTGCGGCGAGATCAAGATCGATTACGAGCAGCGTTGCTTCTGGGTAGGGGGCCAGAAGGTAGCGGAAGGAGATATTATTTCTATAGACGGAGCAACCGGGAATGTTTATTTAGGCGAAGTACCCCTGGTTGACCCGCAGCTTAGCCCCGAATTTCAGACCCTGCTTTCCTGGGCCGACGCCGTTCGCCGCCTGGAGGTCAGAGCCAACGCCGACACGCCGGAGGATGCCCGCCGCTCGCGCGAGTTTGGCGCCCAGGGTATAGGCCTTACCCGCACGGAGCATATGTTTATGGCCCAGGACCGCTTGCCCATCGTACAGGAAATGATCCTGGCCAAGACGAAGGAAGAGCGGGATGCGGCTCTGGCCAAACTCCTGCCTATGCAGCAGGGCGATTTTTACGGTATCCTTAAGGCTATGGAAGGGTTGCCGGTAACTATCAGGCTTTTAGATCCGCCCCTCCATGAGTTCCTGCCTTCCAGCGAGGAACTGGTGGTCGAGATTACGCGGTTGCAGTGTACTAACAGTGATCCGCAGCTTATTGCCCAGAAGCAGGAAATACTTCGTGAGGTGCGCGCGCGAGAGGAATTTAACCCCATGCTAGGTCACCGGGGTTGCCGCCTGGGAATTACCTTCCCGGAAATTTATGCTATGCAGGCCCGCGCCATCTTCCGGGCCGTGGCCCAGTTGACTAGAGAAGGAGTTAAAGTGCTTCCCGAGGTGGAGATACCTCTGGTTATTCATGTCAACGAATTGCAACGCCTCCGCGAGCTGGTAAACGAAGTAGCCGCGGAAGTTAAAAAAGAAACCGGCGTAGAATTTGAATACAAGGTCGGCACTATGATCGAAATGCCGCGCGCCTGTGCTACTGCCGGCGAAATTGCCCGGGAAGCCGAGTTTTTCTCTTTCGGCACTAACGACCTGACCCAAGCTACTTTTGGCTTCAGCCGGGACGACGCCGAGGCCAAGTTCTTGCCCCATTACCTGGAAGAAAAAATCTTGAAAGAAAATCCCTTTATAGTCTTAGACCGCGACGGCGTGGGTAAATTCATGCGTATGGCGGTAGAGGAGGGGCGGAAAACTAGGCCGGACCTGGTGGTCGGGATCTGCGGTGAGCACGGCGGTGACCCGAGCTCTATCGAGTTCTGTCACCAGATCGGGCTGGACTACGTCAGTTGTTCGCCCTTCCGCGTGCCGGTAGCCCGCTTGGCGGCAGCCCAGGCCGCCTTGCGGGCAAAATAAGGCCCATCCTTTTTTCGAGTATACGAAAAAGGCTGGGTCATCCCCAGTTTTCGCTGGGGGAGGCCTGCTTTGGCTTGAAAGCGAGCGACTAAACCCGAGCGGCTAGCTAAACTTAACGAGGCCGAAAGCGGAGGCGGACCCGAGGGCATGGATGCCCGAGGCCGGCAACTGAGACAGGAGGTCGAATTTGCCGGGAAGTCCGCCGGA
>JASUSV010000077.1 GCA_030445865.1 Clostridia bacterium | reverse complement strand
GCTGGCGTAAGGCGACTTTGGGCGAGCCTTGTGAGCCGTTGGCGAGACCGAGCCCGGAGGCGGGGCCGAGGGCATGGAGGCCCGAGGCCGGCCACTGAGACAGGAGGTCGAATTGGCCGGGAACCCCGCCGGAGGGCGAGGGGGAGCCATACGGCTCGCTGGCGAGCCCATCTGGAGCCGTCGCCAGCGCCCCGGCATGGGGAACGTTTCGGAAGCATCCAATAGGAAGAGGGGGGTGTCCCAACAATGAATTTAGGGCACCCCTTTAAATTTTGTCCTGTCTGAGAGCTTATCTTCGTGGCGGATTGTGCTGTAACCCTTAAACAAGAATACGGGCTTATCATCAACCACGAAAAAGGTCTATCGGCTGTGCCGGGAGCTGGACATTCTGTTACCCCAGCGCAAGAAGAAAATTACCAGGCCGCGGCGTCTGGCCCAAAGGGAGAGCGTTAGCGGGCCCAATCAACTATGACACCGCACTTGATGCCTGCCGGGTGCTCAAAAACAACCTCAAAGCCCGGGGGCTGACCAAGGGAATAATGAGGTAATTAGAGCCCATGAGCTTGCAGGTTTCGGTAAAGAAATATATCTGTCCCCTCCAGCCCCCCATAAAAACCATAGAAAACTATCCAAGAGGGCGGAGCATAGGTTGTAAAAAAAGCGGCTGCAGCCGCAGAAATTTTCCTTCTTTTTTTAGCGTCGGAATTCATCAAGGCTATCCAGGGCCTGGAGCATTTCGGCCTCATCGGCGAATTCGGCCCTGCCGCTCAAAATCCGGTTGCGCCAGCTTTCCGGCAACCATTCCAACTTTAAAGGGGTAACCCTTTCCAGGGGGCCGTAGCTCCCTGCCGGGCCGTAAAAGACGGCAACCCATCCCTCATGTTCACCTAAATGGCGCCTGGCCGCACACTTCGGGCACAGGGCTGCAACCTCCTGTATAAAGATAAATCTCCCGCCAGCCGACCGCTCTATAAACCAGCCCTCCGGGAGTTCGATACTCCCGGCATACCCGGTTTGGATCCAAATTTTTTTAATCTCCGGAGGCAGGTCAATTCTTTCCATATGGCCGCAAAACTTGTAGCGCCGCTGCCCCAGCGGTTGAAATCCTGTCGGGCTTACCTGCAATTCTCGGACAAAACTAAAATCCCGCCTGTAATTAGCAAAAAAATGGGCTGGATTTTTCCAGTATACCATAGATATAGAGCCGACGATTAACAAGGCGAGGCCCAGCCATAACAAATGCCGGCAACTGCGGTAGAATATGGAACGCCACTCCTCCAACACATAAATTTCCATATTCTAGCATTACCGGCAGTAAATAAATTTATACCAGCGCCCGCATTATTTCTTCCGGGATATCGAAATTAGTGTAAACGGCCTGCACATCGTCATGATCTTCCAGGGCATCCACCAGTTTCAGAATTTTTTGCGCCGTCTCCGGGTCGGTAATAGGGACCGTGGTCTGCGGCACCATTTCTATCCCTGCCGAATTTATTCGGGCTCCGGCCTTATTTAAAGTCTCTTTTACTTTTTCCAGGTCTGATGGAGCGGTGGTTATTTCCAGGATCTCGCTGTCGCTATCATCCACATCTTCGGCCCCGGCTTCGATAGCCAGCAGGCTCAACTCCTCCCTGGCCTCGCCCGGCGGCACTTCAACGGTAATAAGGCCTTTTTGCTGGAACATCCAGGATACGCAGCCGCTCTCGCCCAAACTTCCGCCGTTACGCGAGAAAATGTAGCGAATTTCTGAAGCCGTGCGGTTACGGTTATCCGTAGCAATATTTAAAAGTAAGGCAACTCCCCCGGGGCCGTACCCTTCGTATATCGCCTCTTCGTAAGCCTCGCCTTCGATTTCGCCCGTACCGCGCATGATGGCGCGCTGGATATTCTCATTGGGCATATTGGCTTCTTTGGCCTTCTGAATGGCGGCCTTCAAGCGAGGATTGCCTTCGGGGTCACCGCCTCCCATTCTGGCAGCAATAATTATTTCCCTTCCCAAACGGGTAAAAATTCTACCCCGTCTTTCATCTACTTTGGCCTTCCGGTGTTTGATATTGGCCCATTTAGAATGTCCGGACACCTTTATGCCTCCCCTCCTTTAGGCTCCGCCAATATTCTAACATGGGCTTAAAGTCGGGTGCAACGCAGGAGCAACCGCAGTATGATTAAGGTCGAACAAAAATTTATTTAGCAAAAATAATCCGGGTGGAATTAAAGATGGCCAGTAGGGTGACGCCCACGTCGGCGAACACCGCATCCCAGACGGTGGCTACGCCGAAGGCGCCCAGAAGCAGAAAGAAGGCTTTAATACCCAAGACAAGGGCCACATTTTGCCGGACGATGCGGGCGGTCTGCCGGGCAATTTCCACCGCGGCGGCCAGCTTTGAAGGTGCATCCCCCATAAGCACCACGTCCGCGGCCTCGATGGCGGCATCACTGCCCAACCCCCCCATAGCCACTCCCACGTCGGCCCTAGTAATCACCGGAGCATCGTTAATACCGTCACCCACGAAAGCCAGCTTGTGCTTGCGCCGGTCGGGAATCAGGGCCTGCAGCTCCTCCACCTTCGCCACCTTTTCCTCCGGCAGGAGCCCCGCAAAGCAGGCATCCATCCCCAGGCTCCCGGCTATTCCGCGGGCCACCGCCTCTTCGTCTCCGGTAAGCATTACCGTTTTTCTAATTCCCAGCGCCTTCAGCCAGGCGATGGCCTCCCAGGCATCCGGCTTCAGTTCATCGGAGATGACGATATAGCCGGCAAAGGTACCATCGATGGCCACATGGACACCTGTTCCCTCTACCTCGCAGACTTCGTGGGCGATTCCTTCCCGGTGCATGAGGCGGTCGTTCCCGGCAAGGACTCTTTTCCCATCTACCACGGCGCTGATACCGTAGCCGGGGATTTCCTGGTACTCGCCGACCCGCTCAGGGGGAATCTCCTGCCCATAGGCTTCGCGGATAGACCGAGCGATGGGGTGGCTAGAATAGACCTCCGCGGCAGCGGCTGCAGCCAGGAGCTCGTCTTCCTTGAAGCCATTATAGGCAACTAACCTGGTTACCCGGAAAACTCCTTTGGTCAGAGTGCCTGTTTTATCGAAGACCACCGTGTGCAGGCCGGTGAGGGCATCCAGGAAGTTGGCTCCTTTTACTAGGATTCCCTGGCGAGAGGCCGCACTTAAGCCGCCGAAGTAACTTAAGGGGACAGAAACCACCAGGGCACAGGGGCAAGAGATGACCAAAAGGACCAGGGCCCGGTAAACCCACTGGGAGAAAGCGGCGCCGGGAACCACGAGGGGCGGGATGACCGCCAGGGCCAAGGCCCCCAGAACCACCGCCGGGGTATAATAGCGCGAAAAGGCGGTGATAAACTGTTCGGTGGCGGCTTTGCGGGCGGCGGCCTTTTCCACCAGCCCCAGGATGCGGGCCGCCGAGGATTCGCCGAAGGGCTTGGTCACCTTAACGGTCAGGAGCCCCTGGCCGTTAACCATGCCGGCCAGGATCTTTTCGCCGCTTTCCACCTTGCGGGGCACGGATTCCCCGGTCAGGGCTGAGGTGTCCACGAAGGAAACCCCTTCCAGCACCTGGCCGTCCAGCGGAACCCTCTCACCCGGCTTAACCACAATGATTTGGCCGACCTCGACCTCCTCGGGCCTCACCCGCTTTATTTCCCCGTCCAGTTTTAAGTTGGCGTAATCTGGCCGTATATCCAGCAAGGCAGCGATAGAACGGCGGGAGCGGTTTACCGCCCGCTCCTGAAAATATTCACCTATGGCGTAGAAGAACATGACTGCCACTGCCTCCGGCAACCGGTGGAGGGCAATGGCCCCTGCGGTGGCCAGGCTCATCAGGAAGTTTTCGTCAAAAAGTTGACCCCGAACCAGGTTGCTGAGAGCCGCCCAAATCACCCGCCACCCTACCAAAAGGTAGGCGGACAATAATACCGCGTACTCGGCCCAATTATAAGGGGTGCGATGGAGCCGTTCATTAAAGATAAACCCCGCCGCCAAGAGTAAACCTGCAGTTATAAGGAGGGGTAACCGGTTTTTCTTTTCCCCTTCTCCTTCCCGAGCCGTTGGCCTCTTGGCGGTTGAATCCAGTATGTTAACCCGGGGTGCGACCCTGGCGATAACCTCCCGGGCTACCGGCAGCGATTCCAGGGGGATGTCTATACTCTGGGTGGCAAAATTAACGCTAACCTTTTCTAACCCTTTAATCTTACGCAGTTCCTGCTCGATCTTAGCGGCGCAACCGGCGCAGTCTAGCCCGGTCAGCGCGTAACGCATAGGTTTCTATCTCCCTTCAGTAAAGTGTGCCTGCGCCTCGCGGATCAGATTCAGGATGTGCTCATCGTCCAAAGAATAATAGACCATCTTACCGTCCCGGCGGTACTTAACCAGGCGCAAAGCCTTAAGGAGCCGCAGGTGATGGGAAATGGCGGGCAAGCTCATTTCCAGGAGGGAGGCCAGGTCACATACACAAAGCTCCTGATGAGCCAGCAGGTACAGGATTTTGGTGCGGGTTTCGTCCCCGAGAACTCTAAAAAGTTCCGAAAGGCCCGCTACCTCCAGCACCCTATCCCGCAGGCGGTCAAGCTGGTTGGAGGGGCAGAAGGTATCGCAGAGATCGTGATTTTTGGTACATGAATCCTTCCTATCCAGAGACACCTTATTAAGAGGCAAAACCTAATCCCCCTAAAGATTAAACAAATGTTTAATTGAAGTATATTTTATTTCCCTCCCCTTTGTCAAGACAAGACCACCGAAGTTCCATGCAGTCGTAGGCCAACCACATAAGCGGCCAACGGTTTACTACCGGCTTTGCCTTAAAAATAAAAGGCCCCTGCTGGTAGCAGGGGTGCAAGAACTTTGGCGGTAGTTATTGCTTTGTTTTTGTGGATTATGAAACTAACGCTTTGCTTTTTCATCCTCTCTGCTGGGTACCTCGTTAGCGGCATGGGGGTCTCAAATATTCCTGGCCACCTCGTAGGCATCCCAGATAGCACCCATGATATTCCTGGGTTTCCTGGAGTCGCCGATGAGGTAAAGCTCGGGTATCTCGCCCATGAGCGAGCGGTAGAGTCCCTGCTCGGGCTTAAACCCTACCGCCAGGACCACCGTATCGGCGGGTAGGTTAGTTTTACGGAGGGACTTGTCAATTATAATTACGCCCTGGTCCGTTACCTCCAACAGGCCAGTGCCGGTTCGCCATTCTACCCCCTTAAACCGCAGCATCTCCAGGAGCATGATGCGGTTCATATACGGGACGGGGATACCAGAGCGCATCAGGTCGTCCAGGATCTCAATTATAATCGCCTTCTTGCCCTGCCGGGCCAGCCAGAGGGCGGTTTCGCAACCTACCAGCCCGCCGCCGATAATTGCCACCGTTGCCCCGGCCTGCTTTTTACCTAAAAGGATGTCGGTGGCCGTGCTTACCTTGGCCTTGTCGATGCCGGGCACGTCGGGGATGATCGGTTTTGAGCCCGTAGCTACGATTACGGCGTCGGGCTTTTTTTCCCGGACCAGGTCCGGGGAAACTTCTATGTTCAGGTTGATTTCGACTTTTAGTTCCTGTAATTCGGTTTTATACCACTCCAACAGGCGCGCATCGTCTTTTTTGAATTCCGGTACCGCGGCGGCGATGACATGGCCGCCGAGTTGCCGGCTCTTTTCGTAGAGGGCTACTTGATGCCCCCTCAGGCCGGCCACTCGGGCCGCCTCCATGCCGGCCACGCCGCCGCCGATAATCATCACCTTCCTGGGCGAATTTGCCCGCTCGAGGCCATATTCTTTTTCCCGGCCGCAAGCCGGGTTCACGGCGCAGGATAGGGGCCGGCCCAGGAAGCCCCGGCCCAGGCAGCCGTCGTGGCAACCGATGCAGGGACGGATTCTATCAACCCTTCCCGTCATCACCTTATTGGCCCATTCAGCATCGGTCAAGAGCCCCCGGCCGATGGCGATCATGTCGGCCTTGCCTTCGGCCAGGGCCTGCTCGGCCAGCTCCGGCACTTCCATCCGGCCGGCGACGATAACCGGGACTTTAGACACTTCTTTGAGCTTTTGCGCTAGAGGTAAGTAACAGCCGTGCTCCTGATAAACCGGCGGGTGGGCCCAGTACCAGGCATCGTAGGAACCGGCGTCGGCGTCGAAAGCGTCGTACCCGGCTTCTTCCAGGGTCCTGGCGGCCGCCAGCGCTTCTCCCACATCGCGGCCTTTTTCAACGAACTCTTCCCCGGGAAGACCTCCCTGGCGCCAGTCCTTGATAAAATTCTTGATGCTGAACCTAAGGAGAACCGGGAAGTCTTTTCCCGCCCTCTTTTTAATCTCCTGTACTATCTCTATGGGGAAGGTCAACCTGCCCCGCAAGTCGCCGCCGTATTTATCCGTCCGGCGATTGAACAAGGCGATGGTGAACTGATCGAGGAGATAACCCTCATGCATGGCATGGATCTCTAAACCGTCAAACCCGGCCTCTATAGCTATCTCGGCCGCCTCGCCAGCCCTTTTTACCAGGGTTTCGACTTCCTTTGTCGTCAATTCCCGGCAGGTGATGGCTGGCTCCCAGAAATTGGGGATGGCCGACGGCGCTACCGGCTGGCCTACCAGCATGACCGGCGAGGCCACCCGGCCGAAGCCCATGGTCAGTTGCAGGAAGATTTTCGTGTTATAGGCATGTACCCTTTCAGTCAATTCGCCTGCTGTCGCAATAAAGCGAAAAGGGTTTACGGAAATGTTGGGGACCAGGCCGGGTTTCAAGGGCTCGATTTCGTTTTCAATCTTGGTAACACTGGTGATGATTAATCCGGCGCCCCCCCTGGCCCGTTCAATATAGTAATCGACTGCCCGCTGCGAGAAGCAGCCATCCTGGGTTACCAGGCCTAGGACGCCCATGGGGGCCATGGCAATTCTATTCTTAATCTCTAACTTCCCTATTTTGATGGGTTCAAAGAGCCTGGTATAGGTAGCCACCATAATTAAAACCTCCTATCTCAATAATTTGCTTCTAGCTTATTGAATCTCCTGCTCTCTTAGATTTTCATTTTTTATGATGAAGTCTAAGAGGGCAGATCAAGT
>JASUSV010000076.1 GCA_030445865.1 Clostridia bacterium | reverse complement strand
ACTAGCGCTCGGCCTCAAGCTCCGGCGGACTTCCCGGCAAATTCGACCTCCTGTCTCAGTTGCCGGCCTCGGGCATCCATGCCCTCGGGTCCGCCTCCGTTTTCGGCCTCGTTAAGTTTGGCTACCGCTCGGGTTTAGTCGCTCGCTTTCAAGCCAAAGCAGGCCTCCCCCAGCGAAAACTGGGGATAACCCAGATCTCACGGCTCTTGAAGGGAAGCAATCCTTTTGCTATAATTATTTCTGTAAATTATGGGGGTGTGTTAGTTTCGACGGAGGTAGGATTGGCAGAAAAAGCGAGCCGGGGTTCCACCTGCCCGAAAAACGGTGGAAAGCAAATAAACGCCAACAAACAAGAATTAGCTTTAGCCGCCTAAGTACGGCTAACCTCCTACCTGCTGCTCCCGCGGTGCAGGATTAGGGGGTCAAATTAGCGGGATACCGCAGCCCCGGTGCCTGCAGGGGCTGCCGGGAAAAATGCAGGCTGGTCCTGACAAAGCCTGTTTGTGGGCGTTGCCAGGATGAGAATAAAACACAAACTGCGCTCGGAGAAGTTTCTGCGGGTCCACCTGCGGACAGGGGTGCAATTCCCCTCACCTCCACCAGCTTTATGCGGAAATTAAAAATAAAAAGGGGCTTGTTTAAAGCCCCTGTTTTTATGCCTTTTGCCTCTGGCGAAAGGCTTTTTCTATTTCCCTCCTGGCTTCCCGGGCCGCAATATCTTCCCGTTTATCATAAAGCTTTTTCCCTTTGGCCAGGGCCAGCTCAACTTTAGCCCAGCCCCGGGGGGTAAAATAAACTTTTAAAGGGATGAGCGCGAACCCTTTCTCCCGCGTCTTGCCGATTAAACGGCGGATCTCTTCGCGGTGCAGCAAGAGGCGGCGCGGCCTCTTAGGGTCGTGATTATAGCGGTTACCCTGTTCATAAGGGCTAATGTGCATATCATAAAGAATAACCTCGCCGTTTTCTACTCGGGCGTAACTATCCCTTAAATTGGCTCTGCCCGCACGCAGAGACTTCACTTCCGTCCCTTTAAGGGCAATACCGGCTTCCATGGTCTCGGCAATGAAATAATCGTGCCGCGCTTTGCGGTTTTCGGTGACCACCTTTATTTCTCGACCCATAGACCCCACACCTTTCAGCCAGTTACCGCCCTTACCTTACAATATCAAACTTTTTTTGTCAATGCAGAAGTCTTATACGTTCGGCCAACATGGCGGAAATTTCTTCATTAGTTCTGCCTTCTGCCTGTATAACCGGGATTTCGGCGGCAATGTCTTCCTGCCCTAATAGATTAGAATCCTGGCCAGAGATGACGACGGCCGCACAATCTTTTAAATCACCGGCCCGCATCCCGAGGGAATTTACACGCACGACTTCATATCCCCGCTCCGCCAGATAGTCGGCAACGCTGCTTAAAGATTGTTCTACGGCTACACGTTTAGCCATTTATATCGCCTCCTTATTTAATCTCAAGCATATTATCAGCTCTGCCCATTGCCTTTATACAGCCTTCCTACCAGCTCAAAATCTATCTGGCGGCTATTTACATTTACGCGGCTTACCTGCACCTCTACCTCTTGGCCAATCCTGAAAGTCCTACCTGTATGCTCGCCTACAAGAGTTAGATCTTCTTCGTTAAAATGATAGTAGTCATCCGGTATAGTTGAAATATGAACCAGGCCCTCAACTGTATTCTCTAACTCTACAAAAAATCCGTAATTAACTACCCCGCTGACAATCCCCTTGAATACATCGCCTACGTGCCGCTGCATAAATTCTACTTTCTTGAGATCCAAAACTTCCCGTTCCGCTTCTTCGGCCGCCTTTTCCCGCTCCGAAGCCTTCTGCGACGCCCGCTCCGCCAGGCTCGCCAGCGCAGCCTCTCTTCTGGGGGAAAAAGGCCCTTTTTCCAGGAGCTCTTTTAAGATGCGATGCACGACCAGGTCAGGATAGCGCCTGATGGGTGAAGTAAAGTGGCAGTAATATTTAGATGCTAGGCCAAAATGACCAAGACAATCGGGAGCATACCGGGCGTGCATTAAAGAGCGTAATAAAACAGTATTGACCAGGCGCTCTTCAGGCCGCCCCTCAACCTTTTTTAATAATCCCTGGAAGAGGCGCGGGCTGATGCGGCCCTGCCGGTTATACTTAAGAAAATAACCCAGCCGCCGTAAAAAGTTATTTAATTCTTCCAGCTTATCCATTGCCGGCTCCTCGTGCACGCGGTATACACAGGGCGCATCCAGGGCGTGGAGGTGGGTGGCCACGGTTTCGTTGGCCAGTATCATAAATTCTTCGATGATCTGCTCGGCAATAGAGCGCTCCATACGGATTATCCCCACCGGCTTCCCGGCCTCATCTAAAATGACTTTGGCTTCGGGAAAATTAAAATCGATGGCCCCGCGCCTCATTCGCCGCCGGTATAAAATGTGGCAGAGCTCGGCCATAAGGTGAAAATCCCCCACCAGATGGGCATAACGTTGCAGCAATTCCGGATCTTCATCTACCAGTATTCGCCTGACTGTCTCATAGGTCATTCTTTCCTGCACTCTGATTATCGAGGGGAAAATTTCGTAATCCCGGACTTCGCCGTGGGTATCGACTTCCATTACCACCGAAAGGGCAAGGCGGTCCTCGCCGGCGTTCAAACTACAAAGATTATTTGAAAGACGCGGCGGCAGCATTGGTAGAACCCGGTCGAGGAGATAGACGCTGGTGCCCCTCTCAAAAGCTTCCCGGTCTAAAGCGCTGCCCTCCCTGACATAATGGCTTACATCGGCAATATGAACGCCCAGCCGGTAATTTCCATTAGGCAAGCGCTCAAGGGAAACGGCGTCGTCCAGGTCTTTAGCATCGGCACCGTCAATAGTTACCAATCGCCAGGAACGTAGATCGCGGCGCCTCTCCACCTCTTCAGGAGCGATCCCGTCTTTTAGAAGCCTTGCCTCCTCTAAAACCTCGGGAGGGAATTCGGTCTTCAATCCATATTTTTTAACTACACTTAAAATGTCTACGCCGGGAGCATCGCTGGCCCCCAGCACCTCTACTACCCGCCCTTCCGGATTACGCCGCCTTTCCGGCCAGCGGGTAATTTCTACCACTACTTTATCTTTATGGCGGGCTCCGCCGGTCTCCTCGCTGGGGATAAAAATATCCTGAAAAAGGCGCGGGTCGTCGGGGACCACAAAACCCAAACGGCCGTTTTGCTCGTAAGTACCCACCACCTGCTTCTGCGCCCGCTGGAGTACGCGAATAATTTCTCCTTCCGGCCTTTTTCCGGTCAAACCGGGCAAAAACCGCGCCAGGACCAGGTCACCGTGCATGGCGCCGTTAAGATTGGAGGCGCTTATGAATACATCGGTTTGGGACTGAACCAGGGGTATAAGAAAAGCAAACCCTTTGGGGTTTGCCTGCAGCCTGCCGCTGATTAGACCCATTTTTTCTGGCAAACCGTATTTGTCCTTGCGCGTCCGGACAATCAGACCTTCCAGTTCCATCCGGCGCAATAAATCCAGAAAAGCAGGGATATCTTCAACCCCTAATTCCCGAATCAACTCCTCGGCCAAAAGCGGCCGGTACGATTTCTGGCGCATTAATTCCAATACTGCTTCTTGTTCCATAGGTGCTCACCTGTAATAGCTTAACCCCTCCTTAAACTTATTAACCCTCGTTAAAGGCCGAGTTCGCCGGCAATCCCCTGCATGGCCTCCAGCCCGATCTGCATAAACTCTTCCAGCGTCAACCCCAGCTCGCTGCAGGAAGCTATAGTCTCCCTGTTGGCGCCGCGGGCAAAAGACTTTTCGTGGTACCTATTAAGCAAAAAGGGCACGTCGATGGCAGCCAGCTTCTTTTCGGGCTTTATCAGAGCCCCGGCAACGATCAGGCCCGTCAGGGGATCGGTAGCATAAAGGGCTCTGGCCATTCGGCTTTCCCGCTGCAGGCCGTGATAACCGTTATGGGCCTTAACGGCATATACTATATCTTCCGGCAGGCCTAGCTCAGCCAGCATTTCCCCGCCGACCAGGCTGTGCCGGGTAGGGTCGTCTTTGGTCTGCTCGTAATCTATATCGTGAAGCAATCCGGCCAGACCCCATTTTTCTTCATCTTCGCCGAAATGCCGGGCCAGCGCCCGCATGACTGCCTCCACGGCCAGGGAGTGCTTTAACAAATTCTTATTCTTGACGTGTTTCTTCAAAAGGTTTAGAGCTTCATTGCGCTTCAAATTCACATCCTCCTTATTATACCTCTACCAGCTTACCTTTGCCTTCGGCTAAAATTTCACCGTCCTTTTCCAAAACGGCTTCTAGAAAAAATACTTTATGCTTTTGCCCCACCGCTTTAGCCCAAACGCGGAGTTTCTGGCCGATAGGCACGGGCTTGCGGAAACGGACGGACAACTCTGCCGTAACGATCATATGGCCCCGTCGGAAGCACCAGTGGGCCATAACTTCATCCAATAAGGTAGCGATAATGCCGCCGTGCAACATTCCCTGCCATCCTTGAAAGTACTCCCCGGGAATTAACTCGCAGACGCAGGCCTCGCCTTCATCCCTAAATTGGAGCCTTAAGCCTATGGGGTTCGCTGAGCCACACGCAAAACAATAATCGGTACTCTTGTGCATTTGCCGAACCCCCTTAAAACAGGTGTTGGGCCCCTTCCGGCCCAACACCTTTAACCCGGTATTTACATAAAGAGCGGCGCAAACACCAGCGCAACTATGCTCATCAACTTGATAAGGATATTCATGGAAGGACCGGAGGTATCTTTAAAAGGATCGCCCACCGTATCGCCGTTAACGGCAGCAGCGTGGGCCGGCGAGCCTTTGCCACCGTACTGCCCGCTCTCGATGTACTTTTTTGCATTATCCCAGGCCCCACCGGCATTGGCCATCATCACCGCTAGCAGGAAACCCGAGACTGTAGCCCCGGCAAGTAAACCGCCCAGGGCCTCTTTACCCAATCCGGGTAAAAGGCCAACTACCAGCGGTGATGCCACCGCCAACAGCCCGGGGATAATCATCTCCCGCAGGGCAGCGTCGGTGCTGATGGCTACACAACGCCCGTACTCCGGCCGCGCTTTACCTTCCATGAGGCCGGGGATTTCGCGGAACTGCCGGCGAACCTCCTCGATCATATGGAAGGCGGCCCGGCCCACAGCCTTCATGGTCAGGGCGGCAAAAAGGAAAGGCAATACCCCGCCCAGGAAGAGGCCGGCCACCACTTTGGGGTTGGTTAAATCGATCGTCGGGATACGGGCTGCCGCGGTATAGGCCGAGAAGAGGGCCAGGGCCGTAAGGGCTGCCGAACCAATGGCAAAGCCTTTGCCGATGGCCGCCGTGGTGTTCCCTACGGCATCCAGGGCATCGGTAATCTTGCGCACCTTGGGATCGAGTTCGGCCATCTCGGCAATGCCGCCGGCGTTGTCGGCAATAGGGCCATAGGCATCAACGGAAACGGTAGTACCGGTCGTAGAAAGCATGCCCACGGCCGCCAAGGCAATCCCATAAAGGCCGGCAAACTGGTAAGCAACGAGGATAGCAATAACGATCACTATTACCGGCAACACCGTGCTGAGCATGCCGGTGCTAAAACCTTCAATGATATTGGTCGCCGTACCCGTCTGGGAAGCCTTGGCAATCTCTTTTACCGGATTATAGCTCCCGGATGTGTAATACTCGGTAATACGGCCAATGAGTACGCCGGCAGCCAGGCCGGCCAAGGTAGCGATAAATACCCCTAAAGCCGTGTAATTGGCCTGTCCGGCGGCAAAAGAGGCCGGAAGGAGATTGGTGATGACGAAATAAGTACCGATGACCGCCAACACGCTGGCCACCAACAGGGCCGTGTTCAGGGCCTTCTGGGCATTGGCGCCTTCATCGGTGCGCACAAAGAAAGCGCCGATAATGGAAGAGACGATGCCAACGGCGGCCACCATTAAGGGCACCAGGGTCCCGTTAGGAATATTCAGAGCAGCCGCCAAAGCAATACCGGAGATCACCGAGCCTACATAGGATTCAAAAAGGTCGGCTCCCATGCCCGCCACGTCGCCCACATTATCGCCCACGTTATCGGCAATAACCGCCGGGTTACGCGGGTCGTCTTCGGGTATGCCCGCTTCTACCTTACCGACCAGGTCGGCGCCCACATCGGCAGCCTTGGTATATATGCCGCCACCCACACGGGCAAAAAGGGCAATAGAGCTGGCGCCCAAAGCAAAACCGTTAATAATATTGGGGTTTTCAAAGACGATATTCACGATACCCAGGCCCAGGAGTCCCAAACCGACTACGGCCATACCCATAACCGAACCGCCGGAAAAAGCAATGCCTAAAGCCGCGTTGGCTCCACGTTGGGCGGCATTGGCCGTACGCACGTTGGCCCGCGTGGCCACCTGCATACCGAAATAGCCTGCCCCGATGGAACAAATAGTGCCCGCAATGTAGGCTATAGCCGTTACCGGCTGCATGCTTTCGGCCCCCTTAGTTGCAAAGCCGGTAATCAGGATCAGGGCGGTCATACCTAAAACAAAGAAAATCAGGGTGCGGTATTCGCGCATTAAAAAGGCCATGGCACCTTCGTGAATGGCCGCGGCGATGTCCTGCATGCGCCGCGTTCCGGGGTCGGCTTGACTTACTTTTTGGGTCAAGTATAAAGCAAAAATTAAGGCCAGTACACCGGCTACTGGCGCCAGGTAACGCAGATCTATCAACTAGGGCTACCTCCTCTTAAACTTAAATCACACTATAGATAATAGTAAGGTAATTAATAAAAACAGGCCGGCCAGGACCGCCGATACTTTATTTAAAAAAGTATCTAAACCTCTTTTCTTACCGAAAATGGCTTCGGCGCCGCCGGCAATGGCTCCCGATATACCGGCGCTCCGCCCGGACTGGAGCAGTACGGTACTGATCAGCCCCAGGGATACTAGGACCTGAAAAACAAGTAATATTTTATACACCACTGCGGCTCACCCCCTTGCTAATTTACTGGAAATAAGCATACACATTTCCCGTTACAATGCAATTATTGTAGCACATTTAACTCGAAATAGGCAAGGGCATTAGCGCCTGGCGTATCCCCAGTTTTTAGCCTGCTTTGGCTTACGCTCGCTCCGGAAACCCTCGCGGGCCAAACTAGCGCTCGGCCTCAAGCTCCGGCGGACTTC
>JASUSV010000014.1 GCA_030445865.1 Clostridia bacterium | reverse complement strand
CCGTCCCTTAAGGGACGGGAGGCTTTTTAAATAAAAGGGGAGAGGATTTATGCGCCAAAAAATTCTTACCCTGCTCCAGGAAAACAGCAAGTTAACCTCCAAGGAAATCGCCATCATGTTGGGCCTGACACCTGAGGAAGTCGCCCGGGAAATTGCGGACATGGAAAAAGAAAAAGTTATCCTGGGCTACACTACGTTAATTAACTGGGAAAAAGCAGGAGTAGAAAATGTTTCCGCCCTGATCGACGTCAAAGTAATACCCCAGCGGGACGTAGGCTTTGATGAGATAGCCTCCCGCATTTACCGCTACCCGGAAGTGAAATCCGTCTTTCTCATTTCCGGGAGCTATGATTTATCCGTCCTAGTAGAAGGCCGAAACTTGAAAGAGGTCGCATCTTTCGTCTCCCGCAAACTGGCCACTTTAGAACACGTCCAGAGCACCACAACCCACTTTATCCTCAAGCGCTATAAGCAAGATGGGGTAGTTTTTGACGAACAGGAAGATGGGCGGCGGCAGGTGGTGCAGCCATGACCTTTGACCCCCAAAAATTCATTAATCCCAAAGTGAAGAATATACCGCCCTCGGGCATCCGGCGCTTTTTTGACCTGGTGGCCAACACCAAGGGCGTCATCTCCCTGGGCGTAGGCGAGCCGGACTTCGTCACCCCCTGGCACATCCGGGAAGCCGCCGTACAGGCCATCGAAAAAGGTTACACCATGTATACCTCCAACTACGGCCTGCCGGAGTTGCGCCGGGCCGTGGCTTCCTATCTGGAGAAACGCTTTGAAGTAGCCTACAACCCTGAAACGGAGATTATGGTGACTGTAGGAGCCAGCGAAGCCGTAGATATAGCCCTGCGCGCCCTGGTGAATGACGGCGATGAAGTGCTGCTGGTAGAACCGTGTTACGTATCCTACAAACCTTGTATTATTATGGCCGGCGGCACCCCGGTGGTTATACCTACCTCGGCTTCGAACGGCTTTAAAGTCACGCCAGTGCAGGTAGAAAAAACGATTACCCCGCGCACCAAAATCCTGGTGCTTTGTTATCCCAATAACCCTACCGGCGCCGTACTTAATTATGAAGAGATGCTTGCCCTGTCGAACATTGTTAAAAAACATAACCTAGTAGTTATTAGCGACGAGATTTACGCCGAACTGCGCTACGGCGAGAAACCCCTTAGTTTTGCTTCTCTTCCAGGTATGCAGGAGCGTACCATTTTGGTCAGCGGTTTTTCCAAGGCCTTTGCCATGACCGGCTGGCGGATCGGGTACGTGGCCGCCCACGCGGAATTTTTAGCGGCCATGCTCAAAATTCACCAGTATACCATCCTCTGCGCCCCCATCATGGGCCAGATGGCCGCCTTGGAAGCCCTGCGCTCCGGCGAAACCGATGTACAAAAAATGGTAGAGCAATACGATCAGCGCCGCCGTTTAGTTTTAAGCCGCCTACGGGATATGGGGCTGGAATGCTTTGAGCCCCGGGGGGCCTTCTATATTTTCCCTTCGATAGCCTCCACGGGCCTTACCTCCGAGGAATTCGCCGAAGCACTCCTGCGCGAAGAAAGAGTAGCCGTGGTCCCGGGATCGGTTTTTGGCGCCGGCGGGGAAGGGCATATTCGCTGTAGTTATGCCGCCTCCCTCCAGGAACTTACCGAAGCGCTTAACAGAATGGAGCGTTTTGTCCATCGCTTAAGGCGCCTAGAGAGGATAGCTGCCCATGCTTAAATTGCAATTCTGCGGAGCCGCCCGCACAGTAACCGGGTCATGCTACCTAGTGGATAACGGCCAAAGCCGCATTCTGGTAGACTGCGGCCTCTTTCAGGGCTCCAAGGCCATCAAGGAACGCAACTACGGCGACTTTCCCTTTAACCCGGCCCAAATTACCGCCGTGGTGTTAACCCACGCCCACATTGATCACTGCGGCCTCATACCCAAGTTATATAAACACGGTTACCGGGGGCCTGTCTACGCTACCCCTCCCAGCCTGGATCTCTGCGCCGTCCTTTTGCCGGATTCCGGGCATATTCAGGAAATGGAGGTGGAGCGCAAAAACCGCAAAAACAGCCGCGCCGGCCTTCCCCTGCTGACCCCCATCTATACGGCGGCCGAGGCTGAGGCCTGTCTTAAATATTTTCGCCCCCTAGAATACGGCCAAAAACAGGAAATAGCTCCCGGCGTAACCGTCCGCCTGCAGGATGCCGGCCACATTCTCGGCTCGGCCATAGTAGAAATGTGGTTGAAAACAGGGCAGGGGGAATTAAAAATCGCCTTTTCCGGGGATCTGGGCAACCCGGGGCAACCTATCGTAAACGACCCGACGCCTATTGATACCGCCGAATACGTAGTAATGGAATCTACTTACGGTAACCGTTTCCACACCGATGAAGACAAAATCGCACGGCTGCGGCAGGTAATCCAGGAGACGCGCCAAAGAGGCGGCAATCTCGTGATACCGGCCTTTGCCGTCGAGCGCACCCAGGATTTGCTGTACGCCTTAAACGTGCTCCTTCAGCATGGGGAGATCCAGCCCCAGGAAGTATTCGTAGACAGCCCTCTGGCCATAGCTGCCACGGAAATCTTCTGCCGTTATGCCCGGTATTTTGATGCGGAAACCAGGGCGCTGGCCTCCACTGATGAGGATGGCTGCCCCTTGACGATACCCAACCTCCATTTCAGCCGCACTACCGAGGAATCTATGGCTTTAAATAAGATTAAAAGCGGGGCTATAATTATTTCCGCCAGCGGCATGGCCGACGCCGGCCGCATCAAGCACCATTTAAAACACAATCTCTGGCGTCCTGAATGCACCATCCTCCTGGTGGGATTTCAGGCGGAAGGCACTCTAGGGAGGCGGCTCCTGGAAGGCGAAAAGAAAGTCCGGATCCACGGCGAAGAGATCGCCGTCCGGGCCCAAATAGTCAGTATTGACGGGTTTTCAGCCCACGCCGACCAGCCGGAGCTTTTAAACTGGCTAAAGCGCTTCCAGAAAAAACCAGGGCATATTTTCATAACTCACGGGGAAGAACAGGCTTCCCTAACTTTAGCTCGCCTAATTACCTCTGAACTCGGAATCACAGCTACCGTACCCCACTACCTGGAAGAAATTGAACTCAGGCCGACGGGAGTCCTAGCCCATCCAGCCAGCGCGGAAGCGCTAGCCGCCCAGGAGGCGGCGGCCGAGGCTGAAGCCGCTTATATGCGGCTACAGAGGAGCCTCAAGGCCGTCCTGGATAAAGGCTTCCGCGCCAGAGATTATCATCGCACCAGACAGCTTTTATTAAAGCTGGAAGCTTATCTGGAAAACTTGGAAAAAGAAGCAGGCTGATGATAGAGAAGGAGAGAGCGAGCAAATTGAGCAACCCGGGGTTGGCATTAAGGCAGCCGACAGGTAATTTAGTTATCCGGCTATTTTTCAGGTAACACCAGGGTTTTTAATATCAAGTCAATCTTTAGTACCCTTAAGGCCGTCATTTCTTCGATTACCTCTTGCAGCCGGTCCCGGGCCTTTTCCAGCAGCGGGCGCAAGGGCTGGCCGTAGTTGGCAGATACCTCTACTAGAAGGCTGATGCCCGCGGGCGTGCTCTGTACCTGAATATGAGGCTGCAGTAGCCCGCTTTTTTTTAAAACATACTCGCAGATCTGAATGAGAGCGCTGTCGGCGATATAGAACTTTCCTAAAAAGGTGAAGGTGGGGCGAACGGTCGTCTGTTCCACCCAAAGATTGCGCGATTTGCCGGGAGGAGCGTTACGCCGGCGCAAAAAAATTCGCAGCGGTTCGATAATGGTGCCGGAAAAGCGGGACTTAACTTCCACCGTCGGCGCGGGAATAACATGCTTACCGTATCGCCGGCGTATCTGCTGGGCCCGCGCGATCTCCCGGGGCGAAGCTATTTCATTAATAGAGATGTAACGCGCGGGTTCCGGTAATTGTAGTCTCCGGGCAATGCGCTGGGCCATACTTTCCGAAGTACCGATGATAAGTATGCGCTGGGGCTTAAATTCATTTAACTTTTGCCTTACTTCCTGAGCCTGTTGCTCATCCAGAAATAAGGCGGCTTTAATAGCGCCTACCCGGGTAGGCTGTTGTTTAGCCGAACAGCCAGCTAAAATGTTCCCCCCTTGAATTAAGAGGCCATCGTCAATGATGGCCTCGACGTTGTAGTCGTGGGCTACTGCCTGGGCGCGGTAACTTTTACCGCTCCCGCTGGGGCCAATAAGAGCTAAAACTTCCACTTTCCCCGATCCCCCTGTAAAACAATTATAATTAAAAAATCCCGCCGTGCAAAGTCGCTTCTCACGGGGCTTTTAAGCTGGTATAATGGTTATGGTGCTAAAGGTTGGAAAGCGGAGGTAGAGGCATGGCAGCAGCGGTTAACAGAGATAACCCCGCCGGCATAGCTTTGCTCTTGGAAAAAGGAGATGTTGCCATTCCTGATTTATTTTTCCAATATTACGCTAAACTGGGCCTTTCCGAGACGGAGGCCATGATCCTCCTGCACCTTTTCCGCTGGCGCCAGGTGGAACAAAACAGGTTCCCATCTATGGATAAGTTAAGCCTTTACACCAACCTGGATGAAGAACGGGTAAAAAACGTGGTTGCCTCCCTGATCGAAAAGAAATTCTTGAGCATCGAACCTTACTTCAATGAAGCTACCAATCGCTGGCAAAACGGCTTCACGGCAGCAGGATTTTGGAGTAAGATTATGGAAATGGTTCAACAGGAAAGCCGGGAACAGGAAGCCAATGCCTCCGGCAAAAAAGAGAGAAGCGAAGCCAACCTCGCCAAAGTTTACCAGGCTTTCGAAAAAGAGTTCGGCCGCCCCCTGTCACCTCTCGAAAGCAACCAGATAGCCGAATGGTGCTTAAACGGGAACTTTGATCCCGAGCTGGTGCTGGAGGCATTGCGCCGGGCCGTCCTGCGCGGCGCCCTCAACTTCCGCTACATAGACAGCATCCTCAGGGACTGGGCTCGCAAGAACGTTCATAACCTTTTGGAGGCTGCCGCTCTGGAAGAACGCCTTGCCAGTAGCCGCCAGAGGTCCAGGCAACCGGCAAGTAAGGGTAACAAAAAAGATAAGTACCGCGATTTATACCTTAGTTAAAAAGGGAGAAAAGTTATGCTAGAACGCTTGCGCATCCCACAGGATTTGCTGAGGCGACCTGCGGTTTTTAATCCCTTACCTTCACCTACTTACAACTGCCCCCTCTGTCAGGATCGCGGGGTGGTGCTCCAGGGAGGGAAAGCCTACCGGTGCCGCTGTATGAAGCAAAAAACGTTGCAGAATCGCTTTCGCTTGGCCAACCTGACGCCGCAGTTACGCCGTTTTACCTTTGAAAACTTCGATTTAAAGTATTATTCCCGGCCTCACTTGGAAAGCGCGCGCAGGTGCCTGGAAGCCGCCAAAAAATTCGTCGCCTCTTGTTTGAAAGATCCTCACACGAAAGGCCTTTTTCTTTTCGGGCCGGTAGGAAGCGGCAAAACCCACCTGGCCGCGGCCATAGCCAATTCCCTGGTAAACGCCGGTAAACAGGTGCTGTTTACTGTGGTGCCCGATCTTTTAGACGAATTGCGCTCCACCTACGATCGGCGGCCGGAAGATGATAGCTACACTGAGCTTGAGCTTTTAGATACGGCCCGCAAGGCCGAAGTTCTGATTCTTGACGACCTGGGATCCCATAACTATACCGAATGGACCTGCAATAAAATCTACTCTTTAATTAACTCCCGCCTGATGAACGAACTGCCAACGGTAGTGACTAGCAACCTGGATTTAAAAGAATTAGAGGAATATTTAGGTGAACGGACAGTCTCCCGGCTGGTGCAGCTTTGTTATCCTTACAATTTGCCGGTAGAAGAGGATATTCGTTACGTGCGCAGCCGCGAAGAATACGAAACCCTCAAATAATTTTTTTGAGCCATGATTGACAATGATTTTCAATCGCAATATAATAATTCTGGAAGCGATTGATAAAGATTATCAATTAGTCTGCATGTCTATGCAGTTCCGGCATAAATATGGAAAATGGTGATTACCTTATGAACCTGGCCGACGCCCGCGAAGGTCGACTTTACCGTATCAAATCCCTGCCTAATAGGGAGATCAGGGCCCAGGCATTGCGCTTTGGCATTGCCGAGGGCGAAATAATTAGGTGCGCCACCGTCGTTCCCGGCGGTCCTGTACTGATCCAGAAAAATCGCCAGGAGATCGCCATTGGCAGGGGGCTGGCGGCAAGAATTGAAGCCGAAGAAATACCTCTACCTCAAAAACATCAAAGGGAGCGGAAGCGGCGTGGAATGTCATGGCGCTACCTGTGAAATAAAAATCCCGCCCGGCGCACGCAAAGTTGTGCTGGCCGGCAATCCTAACGTGGGAAAATCGGTGTTTTTTAACGCTTTCACCGGGCTATACGTTGATGTCTCCAATTACCCCGGTACCACCTTGGAAATAAGTTATGGGCGCCTGGGCAACGATGTTATCCTGGACACCCCCGGCGTTTACGGCATCTCTTCCTTTAATCCTGAGGAACGGGTAGCTAGGGACATAATTCTTTCGGCCGACGTGGTTATCAACATCGTTGACGCCGTTCACCTCGAGCGCGATCTTTTTCTCACCCAGCAGATTATCGACATGGGCCTGCCTCTAGTCGTAGCCCTAAATATGATGGATGAAGCTGCCAGGCAGGGCTTAAAGATAAACCATCAACGCCTCCAGGAAATCCTGGGCGTCCCGGTTATCCCCACCGTAGCCGTTAAAAAGCAGGGGTTTGAAGAATTGAAAAAAGCCGTTGCCTTGGCCAGGGTGGGCAATAGCCTGCCGGAAATCGAGTCCCTGATTCAACCTTTATTAGATAAAGTGCACAACCGGGCGGAAGCTTTGCTTATCCTGGAGGGGGATCCTTATGTCGCCGCCCGCCACCGCATCAAGCCTATGGACAAGCGGGAGGAAATCTACCTGGCCCGGAGGCGGTACGTTGATGCCGTTGTCGCCGAAGTCGTTCGAGAAATCAATGGGGGTGCCTCCTGGCAGGCAAAATTAAGCCGGCTGATGGTTCAACCGGTTACAGGCATACCCCTCTTGCTCTTCACCCTCTGGTTGCTCTATGAGTTCGTAGGCGTATTTATTGCCCAAACCGTTGTAGGCATCACGGAAGAAGGTATTATGCAGACCTATTACGAACCTTTTATCAGGAGCCTATTAAATCCTTTATTTCCGCCTCATTCGGCCCTGGGCACTATTTTTATTGGCGAATTCGGCGTGCTAACCATGACCATCACCTACATTTTGGGGCTGCTGCTACCCCTTGTTCTGGGATTTTACTTGAGTCTTTCGGTCCTGGAGGATTCCGGGTATTTACCCCGGATCGCTGTCCTGGTTGACCGCGCCTTAATGCGGCTGGGTTTAAACGGCCGCGGTATAATACCTATCATCCTCGGCTTCGGCTGTGTTACAGCCGCTACTATCACCACGCGCCTTTTAAACAGCGAGCGTGAACGGCGTATAGCCACTTTCCTGCTGGCTATGAACATACCCTGCTCGGCCCAGCTGGCGGTAATTACGGCCATGCTGGCCGGTCTGGGCGCCGGCTACGCAGCCGCATATGTGGCCCTGCTCTTTACCATCCTCGCCTTCACCGGGACGCTTCTTAACCGGGTATTGCCCGGCAAACCCAACGATCTTTTAATCGATCTACCGCCTCTTCGCCTCCCAAACGCAACCAACGTCTTTAAGAAAACCTTAACGCGCACCAGCGTTTTCATCAAAGAAGCTACACCTCTTTTTGCCCTAGGAGCTTTGCTTATTGGCATCCTTCAAGTGAGCGGCCTGCTCGTTCGGCTGCAAGATCTGGCTACCCCGCTAACGGTTAACTGGTTGCAGCTACCCAAAGAGGCGGCAACTGCTTTCATCATGGGGTTCATCCGCCGGGACTTTGGCGCTGCGGGACTCTATAAATTAGCCTTGTCGCCGTCCCAGGTTTTGGTTGCCCTAATAACCATAACTATCTTTGTACCCTGCATTGCTTCCACCCTGGTTATCTTTAAAGAACGCGGAATAAAAGAGGGGTTGATTGTATGGCCGACAATTATGCTGCTGGCTTTTCTTATAGGTGGAATAATATCCCGGGTTTTAATTTAAATAAGGAGCGCCGGAATCAAGCGCTAGCCACATGCCCCCAATGCGGTTATTCAAGCAGCCAATTTCAGGGCTGGCGCTGTCCGCGGTGTAACGTGGCATTAAGCTTCCATTGTAGCGGCAACTGCCTGGGATGTAAGTTAACATGCCAATAAATTGTCTTTGTAAACTTAAAATTAAAACTTATTTCCTCCCCCTTGCCAATTTCAGCCGAACAGTATTATAATGAAGCTGAACGGTAGATTAGGAAGGCCGAACGGTTATTTTTAAACATTGAATGGATGGGGAGGCTCTAAAAAATGGCGGATGTACTCCTGGAGGCACCGGTAGGTATTTCAGGGCGCCACGTTCATCTGTCGGCCGAACATTTCGCCCAACTTTTTGGGCCTGAGGCGCAATTGACCAAAGTTAAGGACCTAAGGCAGCCTGGCGAATTTGCCGCTAAAGAAAGCGTTACTGTTGTGGGACCAAAAGGAGTTTTAGAAAACGTCCGCATCGTGGGCCCGATCCGCAAATACACCCAGGTCGAAATATCGCGGTCGGACTCCTTCAAGTTAGGTTTAAATCCTCCCGTCCGTTATTCTGGTGATCTAGAAGGTTCGCCGGGATGCGTCCTGGTGGGGCCGGTAGGAGCGGTAATATTAGATAAAGGCGTTATTATCGCTTTGCGCCATATCCACATGCATACCAATGACGCTATGCGGTATGGGCTTAAAGATAAAAGCCTGGTTAGTATCTATACTAATGGGGAGCGCGGGCTAATCTTCCAGAACGTTCTTGTAAGGGTCAGCCCTAATTTCCGCCTGGAATTTCATATAGATACGGATGAGGCTAATGCCGCTTTACTGCAAAATAACATGTATGTCCAAGTGCTAGTACCCACAAATGCAGCAGCTCTAAGTATGGCCGGTTAAGAGATAGAAACCACAAGGACAAACCCCGAGGAAAAGTGCTTCGGGGTTTTTTATTTCCTAAAAAACACAAGAGGAAAAACGCAAAGCAGGGAGAATAAAATATAATAAAAAAGTATATAAGGTCGGAGGATTATGAAGATACCCGTTTGCGACCGTTGTAAAGCTCAAAATGTAGAAGGTATAATTTGCCGCCACTGCGATACCTCTTATTGCTACGAATGCCTGGATATAAACCCGCCGGACATGCGTATCTGTGCCACCTGCGGCCAATTCCTCTGCGACGAATGCTACGAAGGCATGATTGAATGTGATTTAACGAAAAGATCTTGAAAAAGCCGTAGGGGGTAGGGAATTGCCCATCCTGCCTACTTAATTAAAAAAGTCTTGGCTTTTAGCCCGAGGGATGGCTTTCTTGTAAGATGTTAGAGTTTTTAATATTTATAGACTGTTTATCTTCTTTCTTGTAAAAAAGAAAGGGGAAGGAGTGTTTCGCAAGGTGTATAGCGTATCACCAAAATCAGAGACTCCCATTGAAATCCTCCGAAAAGCTTTAAAAAATATCTATACAGCCTTTATAAAACACGATCATAAATACCTGCAGGAACTAAAAACTCTCAATAAACAACTTAATATTATGTGCCAAAAAAAGGATTCGCTTTTCCCTCCTGTCTTCCAACATATTTTTAATGATATTAATAATCTAGCTGATACCATAAACATTAAAATTCAGGAAGGAGTGCTTTTTAGCGACAAGGCTATATTCGAGATGCGGGAACTTTTCGAGGGGATGGATGAATTAATGCGCCATATGCAAGATCTACTCTTGACGCAAAATCCCATTCTTGCGCAATACATTCTGAGGAAAACCACCGAGTATAAGGATAAGATGCGCTGTTTTACCACAGAACACGAAGAACGGCTTATTAAAGGCATCTGTCTTCCCCGCTCCTCTACCTTGTATCTTAACTTGATGGAAGCCTTCAAAGATCTGGCAACTCGGATGGAAACTATAGTAAAGGAATG
Organism: Clostridia bacterium; assembly: GCA_030445865.1. GTDB lineage: Bacteria > Bacillota > DSM-521 > Neomoorellales > Neomoorellaceae > JASUSV01. The sequence goes on along the minus strand of JASUSV010000014.1, from coordinate 26,006 downwards.
TAAAGGGAATATGTCCTAGCAAGTATAAAACTCGTCGTCACTTCAATAATTCCGATATGGGCTTAATCAGCGCTTCAATGGCTTTAGTTGGGTTAGGTAGTTTTACCCCCAGCACCTGCGGGATGCTTAAGGCCATACCGATCAGCAGGTACGCTAAAAAGGCCGCCAGTTCCCGCCACATCTTCTTCTTTACCAAGCCCGGTACCTCAAACAGGATAATGCCGGCGAACAATAGGATAAGCAAGACGATCACGTTTCTCGTCCCCCTCTATTTTTCTGGTACGTCGGCCCGCTTGGTTGAAAGACCGATCACCCGGACGCGCGCCGCCACGGTAATGTTAACCTCCGCCTGCCTAAATACGTCATCCCACCGGTCTTTCAATTCCCGCCATTCTTTTTTGTACTTACGGTGAAAAGCGTTGCCAAAGCCGAAGATGTCCACGGCATACTCCTTCTGGGCTTTCTTAAGGGCGAGGTTACATCTTCTTTTTATCTCCTCGGCCATTCCGCTTTCCAGAAATTTGATTTTTTCAGGCTTAGCCAGGTCCTCAAGGCTTTGCTGTTCCACCATATCCCCTTCCATATCAATCTTTACGTCAAATCGTAAGCTTTTCCCGTCGTATTTTGGTACAATCTTGGTTTTTCCCCGCCTGATCAGGATGGATACTTCTTTATCTGGCTCGCCCGGGCTGGGGACAGTGATCACTCCCTCCATAGGCTCGCCTTTGAGCCACATTAGTCCCCTGGTTTTCTCGGCGTCCAGCCAACCGATTAACTTATCCTCCTTGAATACCCCTACGCCGGTAATCTCCACCTGCTTGTGGGCCGGGGACTTCTTCTCCTGCTCCGACCCCGGGGTAACTCCCGCTTCTTTTACCTCAACCCGAGTGACTACCGGCTGAACTCCCTTGCTGGCTAGCATCTCGGCAAATTCCCTGAGCTGGACGGAATAGCCGGTTTTCATCCTCTCTAGAAGGCCTGCGGCCTGGGCCGAAGTCTTCTCCAGATTTGAATGGGTTTCCAAAACATCCTTGGCCTCTCCTTTAGCTACCATCACCCACATGGTTTCCCGGGGCTCCCTGTCGCGAAGAAAAAAACTTGTAACAATACGTGTTCCCTTTTTGGCCATTTCTTCGCCGATTACCAGGGTAATGCAATGGCCCCAGTAAATATCGCGGGGAACCCGCATGGCCAGGTACCTTTCAGCCTCCTCAATGCTTTTACCTTCTGCGGAGACTGCCCAGCTTGCGGGCTCCCTTCCCTTGCCTCCCCCTTCGGCGCCTCCGGCAAAAGAGCCGGGTTTGGCGATCTGCACGGTCAGCCGGATGCGGCCGTCTGCCGTCCAATCAACTCCTGTACCCAGAATAATAGCTATTTGGGTGATTTCCTCACGGCTCCAGCAGCCTACCAAGAAGCCAGTTAGAAGTACCAGTAAAATAAAGACGGTAATTTTTTTAAGCATCACTTTCCCCACCCTTTCCCTTTGTCAGAGAAACGATCAATAATAGCAGCGGAATCCCCACCTCAAGGACGATAAGGGCGAAGGGCGCATATACCTGGCCAATAAAATGAAGCACCTCTACGATATTCTCGCCCCAAAGAGGGATAGACAGGGCTACTAAAATTACCCCCACCGGCAGCACCAGGGGCCGGTAATCCTTAAGCCCCAGCCACTGAGCGCTGCCCAAAACGGCGGCATAGTAAAATACCCCGAGTTTGACGAACCCCCCCAGCATAAATATCACCATAATAACTGATTCCAGCCGTTCGAGAAAATTGGCGATGGAAACCACCCGGACCGCGTTAAAAGCGGGAAAAATCCAGTGGCCCGTTACATTAGGACCAAAGATAAGCAGTGCCTCCAGAATGCTCATCGTCAAAAAAAAGCTGCACAACAGGATGGATAGGGTGGCAACCCGGTGGGCTTCCCTGGGCCTTATCAAATAAGGAATGATCATAGCAAAGGTGACGATTTCTCCCAGCCACATGGCGGGCGCAACACTCCCCTTCACGATGGGAAGCGGGCCGGCGTCGAAAACCGGCAGCAGCCTGGCCAGCTTCATATCTTTGGTAGACAAAATGAAAACGATGGCCAACAGTCCTGTAGTGGGAATAGTCAACTGATTAAACCGGCTTAAAACCTCCAGGCCGTTGCGGACCATATAGGCTACCACGGCAACCCCTACAATGTGAAAAACTATGATCGGGGTGTCGGGCATTATGGCCGTAACCATAAAGACGCCATACTCCCTAATCACTCCGGAGCCTATATACAGAAAAAACAGCCATATATAAAGGAGACCGACAATCTTCCCCGGCACCTTGCCTAGAATTTCCTCTGCGTATTCAAACAGGGTTTTCCCTGGGAAACGAAGGCCTAAAACTACGACCAGCCGGGCGATCAACAGTCCTACTGTAGTTGCTATCATGATCGACATCCAGGAATCCTGTCTGGCGGACTTCGCGGTAACGGCAGGAACGGTGAGGATGGCCGTGGGCAAAATCGTGCTCAGCATCAACATAATGGCCTGCTTGCTGTCGATTTTACCCTGTTCCAACATAGGACTTACCCCTTACCTTTCGGCCGGGTTTCTGGAGGGGATGGTTTTAACCCCTGTTCCAGTCTTATCTGCTCCTGCCTCGCAATCAGCCGGGGGCGGGAAAACATGGCCCACCAGGGCGCACGCAAAATCACGTCCTTTAAGTCAGCGCCGATAGTAGGGACTAACGGGGACAGGTAGGGAACCCCAAAGGAGCGCAATGTACACAGGTGAATCGCTATGATCGCCAAACCGCTGACCAGCCCGAAAAGGCCTAAAGTGGCCGAAAGGACCATTAGAGTGAACCTTAACAGGCGAAAGGCAATACTGGCACTGTAAGCAAAAGTAAAGGAAGCGATGCCGGTAAAGGCCACCACAATGACGGTGGCGGCGGCCACCAACCCGGCCCGCACAGCGGCTTCTCCGATGACCAGGGCGCCTACGATGCTTACCGCCTGGCCGATGGGCCGCGGCAGGCGGATCCCGGCCTCCCTTAAAATTTCAAAAGTCATTTCCATGATCATTACCTCAATGAAGACCGGAAAGGGGACCGCTTCCCGCTGCGCGGCGACATTTAAAAGAAGCGTGGTGGGAAAAATCTCATGGTGGAAGCTCACCACGGCAATATATAGCGAAGGCAGCACAAGGGATATGATCATGGATAGAAACCGAATGACCCGCACAGCTGTAGCAAAGATGAACCGCTCGTAATAGTCCTCAGGAGCCTGGAGATACTCTATGAATAAATTTGGCACGGTCAGGACAAAGGGAGTACCGTCAACGACTATCGCCACCCTTCCTTCCAGCAACATCGCCGCTACCCTGTCAGGCTTTTCAGTATGGTTAACCGTAGGAAAAGGGCTAAAGGGGTTATCTTCGATCAGTTCCTCCAAGTAGCCGCTTTCCAGGATGGCATCAACCTTGATTCTTCCCAACCTGTTTTTTACTTCTGCCACCAGCTTGTCGTTGGCGATGCCTTCGATATAAGCTATGGCCACGTCGGTAGCAGTAACCTCGCCCAGCTTCATACTCTCAATTTTTAAGTTTGGGCTTTTTATTTTCCGCCGGATAAGCGATGTATTAACCCTTAGGGATTCGATAAAGGACTCCCGCGACCCCCTTACCGTCGGTTCTGCTTCCGGATCGCTAATGGAACGCGTTTCAAAGCCCCTGGCGCCGTTGATGATGGCGGTAGCATGCCCGTCCACCAGCAACACGGTGTCCCCCGACAGAATGGCATCGATGATATCTTCTACCTTATTGGTTTCCTTAATTTGGTGTATGCACAAGCCTCGCTGCTTAATAAACTCTAGGGCCCGGGCTTTGGTGATCTCCTGGCCGGGCGCGGCCATCGCTACTTCCAGGGCGAGCGCCTTCATTATTTGGTCGCTGACCTGCACTTTGTCCGCCAGACCATCCGTATAAATCAGCGCCAGCCTGATTTCTTCATTTTGAGCAAAGACAAATTCCCGGTAAACCACGTCACTACATCTATCCAGGATGGTTTTAATTTGCCGAAGGTTGGTTTCCAGATCCGGGCTTAAAACGAGGTTTTTTAGAGATACGCTTGAAAGGGCACCGCCCTCAATATTGCCCTGGCTTTTTTGGCTGCCCCGGCCCAGCGTTTTGGCCCTAATCGGCTTGCGAAACCCTATCATTTCCCTTCTTTCCTTTCCGAAACTTTTTAAATCAATACTGCTAAGTATGGATGTAATTATATTGTTTACCATTGAATGCTAATTATGCGTAGATGTTAAGGGTAAGGCGTTTGGAGCCTGGGGTAGTCGATCAATTGAGCTAGCTATCCTACAGCGGACTTTGTGCCGTTGAAGGGTTTACATGTATTACCGGAAAGCTGGCAGGCAAGGCTGAAATGAGGTCGTTTCGGGACTAGCTTGGCTTTACCACTACTTGTGGTTGTTAATACTGGCTGGCTTTTAACCCCCAAAAAGCGTATATAAAAGCCGAAAGTTTTAAGCGAAAGCTCCCGAAAAGGCAAAACCGCCGAAAGGCGGTGGCGCAAAGCCATGGGTCTAAGGCTAAAAAGCTATGACTGCCAGGCTGCCGAAGGAGGGGAAATTATGCTTTCTTGCAATTCAAGCTGATTCTTCCGGGGTCCAAAAAATAACATTTAAATTATAGATGTCAATATCCAAAAATTAACCCCAAGGAGGAATCAGAAAAATGTTTAAGCGTTTAAGTATTCTTTTCTTGGCGCTTATTTTTATCCTTTCCTTTAGTGTAAGTGCCTTAGCCGCCCCTAAAAGCAATGGCAGTAAAAGTAGCAATGGGTATAAGGAAAGACAACAACTGGAAGAAAGACAAGAAATGCGAGAAAGACAAGAAATAGGGATTGAAGCTGAAGGTAAGCAAAAAGAACAGGAAGAGCAACAAAATGATGGCCGGAAAATTACGGACAAACAAGGTAACGCGTCGAAAGAGGAACAAGAAGATAAAAAGACACCAGAGTATAAGCAAGAAATTAGAGAAAAAAGTAACCCTCAAGAAAGAGTCAACCTTGGGAACGAACTCCAAAATCGGATTGCAACACAAGAAAATAATAGCAACGAAGAGAACCAGGTAAGAGTTGAAAAGCAAGTAAAAATACGTTTTCATGGCAAAGAGGTAAAGTGGGATATGCCGCCCGTGATTAAAGAGGGCCGTACTCTAGTACCAGTGCGGGCGATAAGCGAGGGCCTGGGTGCCGATGTTAATTGGGATGCAGAGACTAAAACCGTAACTATCACTAAAGATAATACAATTATAGTCCTCAAACTTAATAGTAACGTATTTACAGTCAACGGGCAGGAAATGGCTCTGGATGTCCCGGCCCAACTAATAAGTAACCGGACTTTTGTGCCTATTAGATTTATAGCCCAGGCGCTTAACCAAAGGGTTAGCTACGATGAACAGTCAAATGAAGTTAATATAGAAGGCACAGAAGCCTCCTCCGTTAATAATACAGCGGATGAGGCTACGGAAATGGCTCCATAGAAACCCCACGTAAATGTAAAAAGGAACCTCGTAGTACGCCGAGGTTCCTTTTTTTCGCTGGGACCAATTTGTGACCAAAATACTGCGGTAAAGATAAACGCCAGGGGCATTGTGTTCTAAAACCTTTGGCGTTCTTAGTTTTTCCTGGTGCGCCAGGTAGGATTTGAACCCACGACCCGCTGATTAAGAGTTGCACAGGAGCCTTCACTACCCTTAACCCGTACTCACTCCTACCACCCAGGAATCAAGGCCTCCGGGGTTTTGGAATAACCTCCCATCACCCCTCTTCACCCACATTTTCATTACGTTACTGCAGTAGAAACTGCAGCATTTTCGTATACTAAAGAGTCATTTCGCCATACGCTCTTACTGCAAAAAACCCGGACCCTGTTCACTATAAGGCCCTTCATGAAAGCGGGGGCGTATTTCTGCCAAATATTAATCGAAAATCAGGCAAACCCCAGCGAAAAAAAATGCAGCCGCACTCGTTTTGGAGCATACGTACGGCCGGGGGAGTGGTTCGTGAAACCGGCCCTATTGGAAGATCTGGAAACATAAGCTGTCGGCTGAATAATGAGCATTCAAAGCCTAACTCCGACAACTCCGCGATGTCCCAGTTTGGCAGGCGAACAGGTGCTTACATTAATTTGCCATGGGGCTCCTGTAGTGACAAACTAGGTAGACAAGCGACTCGGTCCTGACTACTTGGCTCCCGGCCGCATAAAATCACCGTTTAGTTCAATGTTAATGTCGTAGTCGTACATTCTAGTCTAAACCTTTTTAGGGTGCCAGCAAGATTGTTCTTTAACGATTACCGCAAAAATAAAACTATCAAAAGAAATACAATTACTATTGCAGTTACAATTAAACCGCCCCATTCATCCCAAAATTGCCTTCTACGACGTTCGGTTTCGTTTTTCTCAATTCTACGTGCAGCTACTTCTACGGCACTTTCCCAGGATGAATAGTTCCCTTCATCTGAAGCATCGAAAATAGCTCCCGTTAATCGCCCAATACCTCTGCGCGCCCAGACCTCAAATTTATAACCGTGTTCTCTAGCATATTGTTCTATCGCCTTAAACTTAGCTTGATTTTCCTTTAACATAACATCGGAGAGCGTTTTAATTTCGGCTATTACACGTCTTCCATCCTTGTATGTAATAAGTAAGTCGGGTATATAATATCTAACTTTTGAACCTGCGTAGTAACGAATTTTAAATGGCTCGACCTCGTAAGCAACAACTTCGTCGGATTTATCCAATTTCTCGAATTCCGTTTCCTCAAGAGGAGAACGACATAAACAGTAATTACCTTTAACCTTGCGGGAATACCACTCTTTAGGATAACTATCGTTAAAATTCCCATAAATGCGTTCCTCAATCTCTATATCACCATCAAAAGAACCATAAACTCTGGTAGCACCGGTTGGAAAAGATTGTGACCACACTTGTCTCTCGAACTTCTCTCCCCCATCAACCTTCTTAATTACGCGCACTCTTTTTCGTGTAAAGACCCCCTTTAATTTCTCGTAAGAATCAAAATCAGAAAACTCATTCGGGTTGAAAACAGTCGATAAACTGTGTATCTTTTTTATCCTATCTAGGCGAAATGTCCTGTAATTAAAATCTAATTCGCAAAAAGCCATCAGGTAATACCGTGTCTCACCCATAGATTTATACTTAAACAGGACCAAAGGGCACACTGCCCGCTTTGTCTTTTTCCCTTCAGCATCTACATAACTAAAACTTATTTTCCTTTTACACTCGATTGCCTTCGATATACGTTGTACCTTCTCCACCATAACTGACATCTACAACCCGCTCCACAACGCGATTGCGGCAATCCGTTGCATTAAAGCTCGGTACGGTCATCCTTCGAGGATTCCCGGAATCGGGAGGCAACCCTGGCAAGGATACTAAACACCCAGGCTGCTGTGTAAAGTAAGAAGTAAATGACGAGGTACGCGCTGCAGGCATTCAGTAAGGCGTAGGCTATATTGTAGCCATGCATTACGGCAGGGATGTTTGTGAGTAGTTCCAAAATCCCTACTGCTAGGGCTATCCAGTGGATGGTCTTTTTGCGCATGTTAAACGCACCTCCTGCTATAGAGTTATTCAGCGTTAGCGTAGAAAATCCTGTTCATATTGTAAATATTTTACACCCGGCGGGAAACCCTATGCGTATGGAGCGGTAGGGGTTCGCCAGAGCCTTCCCAGCGCCCTGCTGGCCGAATACGGGATACCCAGACCCAAGAAGGCGAGGGGGAGGGAGTGTCTTTGCTTGCCTGCTGGAAAATATCCCCCTACAGCCTAGCCACGCGGGACCATAAAAGGAGAAGGCCGGGAGTTTGTGCCCCCGGCCTTACAATTTTGTAATAATTTTAGTACCCGTATCAAGACCACTACTAACATAAATTGCTTTTCCCAGAATAAGACTACCGGCCACAAGGAAGGAGAAGTCTTTACTCGAATCAGTATAGCGAGTTCCGACTTCGGCAATGAGGGCTTTCTCAATCCATTTATTGAATGCTTTTAGCATCCGTATTAACCGGCCTTTAAATGCAGTGATCACCAATACAACATCATCCGGTTTATAATCAAATTTACCGAGTTGAATTACAACAAAATTCCACGACTTTACCCCAATTCGCTCCAGACAAGACCCATTAGCTATAATCCCAATTTTTCCCTTAAATGGATGTAATTCTGGATAAGCCTGATACATCCAGACTTTCAGGAGAAAACTGTCTTTTCGCTCAAGATTCTCCGCTGCCAACTTAACGACTTCCTCTAGATTGTTGTAAGGCATTTCCGTTATCAGTTCCCCTTTCCCTTCCTGAGTAACCTGGGTTAGATTGTTAAGCATGTTGGGACCCCCCTCTTGACAATTTTTATTTGCGTTTGCACTTTAAGTTTAGCATAGGCAAATCTATTCTGTCAATATCTTTTTGCAAAAGCCTTTTACTATTTGCATACGCAAAGCAAAAATGCTATTATGGTAATTGAAAGGAGTGATGCAAGCTTGATTGTTTACCGTGTAAAAAACCTGTGGGACGAAAAACAGCAAAAAGAGAAAAGACGCATTCCGCTACTTGAGATCTCCAAAGATACCGGCATTAATCGCAACACCTTAGCTAAACTTACTGACCCACGTCAGAAGCCGTACAACACCACTGTGGAGGTTATAGATAAGCTTTGTAAGTATTTCGATTGCCAGCCTGGGGATTTGCTGGTCTATGTGCCGGATGAGGAGCAAGGCCGTTGATGGGTGCGGCTAGCGGGCTTTAACTCTACCAACGGGAGCAGGTTATAATGAAGGTGCGTGAGGTCATAAAGTTGATTGAGGAGGACGGCTGGTTTATGGTGCGCCAGAGGGGGAGCCACAGGCAGTTTAAGCACCCTACAAAGCCAGGAAGGGTAACTATTGCAGGAAATCTGGGCGATGACCTGGCACCAGGAACGCTAAACAGTATCCTTAAACAAGCCGGGTTAAAGGAGGGTAAGCTCTAATGGCCGAATACCTGATTGTGATTGAGCGGGCGGGCGAAAACTTTTCAGCCTATTCCCCCGACTTGCCGGGCTGTGTAGCAACAGGAGCCACGCTGGAGGAAGTACGGGAGAACATGGCCGAGGCCATAAAGCTGCATATCCAGGGTCTTCTAGAAGACGGCCTGCCCGTGCCCCAGCCGGAAGCTACTGCCGAGCGCGTGCAGGTAGATTTGGGACGGCTGGCCTAGCTGGGGGTTATCAGGAATCCCACAGGCTCCTAGAAGGCCCAAATAGGCCCCTCTAACCCTGTGGGAATAAATTTATCCTTGCCTGCGTTTTAGAAGGGCCTATTTGAGGCCGGTATAATTGGAAAATATGGACAAAGGAGGTAGTCCAGTGCCGCGCAAAAGAGCCAACAGCGAAGGGACCGTCTACAAACGCGGTGACGGCACCTGGTGCGGGCAGTTGGTCATAGCCTGGGAGGGCGATAAGCCCAGGAGGGTGACATATTACGGCAAGACCAAGAAGGAGGTCCTGGATAAGCTCACCCAGGCAAAGGCGGAACTGCAGCAGGGGACCTTCGTAGAACCCACAAGGTTGACCTTCGGTGATTGGCTGCAGGTATGGCTGGAGGAGTACAAAAAGCCTGCCATGCGGCCTGCCACCTGGGCCAACTACGAGCAAATCATTCGCCTGTACCTGGTGCCCACCCTGGACAACGTGCCCCTGCGGGAACTGAGGCCTGAACAGTTGCAGCGCCTTTACAACCAGAAGCTCCAGGAAGGCCTCTCCACACGCACCGTGCGGCTTATACATACTGTGGCCCACGCTGCCCTCAAACAGGCCCTCAAGAACGGCCTGGTGGCCCGCAACGTGGCCGAAGCCACTTCTCCCCCGGGGGTGAAGAAGAAGGAAATCCGCGTGTTATCGCTTGAGGAGCAGCACTGCTTCTTAGAGGCCGCGAGGGAGGAGAGGCTTTACCCTGCCTTCCTGCTAGCCCTGGCTGCCGGGCTGAGGCTGGGGGAATTGCTAGGCCTCCGCTGGCAGGACGTTGACTTTGAGTGGGGAGGCATATCGGTTAACCAGGCCCTCTAGCGCGTCAGGGGCAGGAAAGGGGAGAAGAGCCGCCTGGCCTTCCTGCCGCCCAAGACAAAGGCGGGCCGAAGGTTTATCCCGCTGCCGGAGGAGGCCCTCAAGGCCCTGCGCAAGTGGAAGGTGATCCAGGCAGAGGAAAGACTGGCGGCAGGCCCCCTGTGGCAGGAGACGGGCCTGGTGTTTACCACCGTGGAAGGCAGGCCGCTGGACCCGCGCAACTTCACCCGCAAGTTCTACGAGCTGGTAAAGGCGGCGGGGCTTGAGCGCGCCAATTTCCACGCCCTGCGCCACACCTTTGCCACACGGCTTTTGGAGCTGGGGAAGCACCCGAAAGTAGTCCAGGAGCTACTGGGCGACAGTCAGATAACCGTGGTCCTGGACACCTATAGCCACGTCCTGCCTAACATCAAGGAGCAGGCTGCAGCCCATCTGAACGACGTTCTTTTACCCAGATACAAAAACGAAAAAGCCACCTACGCTCCGCCTTTTTACTGCAGTAGAAACTGCAGTAAATTGCCAGTTTGTGGTAGGGGGCAGAGCCTGGAGGCCTTGATTTTCTTGGTGCGCCAGGTAGGATTTGAACCCACGACCCGCTGATTAAGAGTCAGCTGCTCTACCAGCTGAGCTACTGGCGCATATTTTATATTTTTGGCGCGCCCGGCAGGATTCGAACCTGCGACCTCCGGACTCGGATTCCGTTACTCTATCCGCCTGAGCTACGGGCGCTTACTTACAGTACATAGTATAACCTAAAGCTCGGTTTCTGTCAAACCCTTCTGTACTTAGTGTTTAAAATTAACTACGGCGCCGACTAGAAGCGCCTGGCCCGGAACCGGGTCAGATCCGTATGGTCGAACCCCGCCTCCCCGAGGGAAATGCCCAGGCCCACTTTTTAAGCGCAGGTCGTATAAAGCGCGTTTTTCTGCTTAATCGGCAAAGAGGTCGTCTTTAAGATGTCGTCGGTCTAGGATATTAGCCCATTTGGCGGGTCGAGGGGGCGGCCAAACAGTTTGTCGGGTCTAAGCCCATGAGGATAAACAGCCGCCCTGCCTGCACCCATATTTGCGTGCATAACCCATCCTTAATTTGTATAATTTTCGCCAGGGTTAAGGTTTCATCATGCCACCAAATATCAGCGCCAGCAGGTCAGTACGATCAGTCGGGGGAGAGAGTGAAATTCCGAACCGCGCCCGGGGAACAAAAAATCCCTTAAAAACGTCCAATTGGATAAAAAAAGAAAGAAGGGATGTGCCGATGAGAAAATTTTCACCCTTAGTATTGCTATTACTAATCTTAATCTTAGTGTTGGGCATCACCTCATCTATAGCCGTAGCTAACCAGGAAGAAATAAAAATTTTTCTAGATGGGGCCCAGCTTTCTTTTGACGTTAACCCGGTAGTAGAAAATGAAACAGTAATGATTCCTTTAAGAAGCACCTTGGAATCTCTGGGAGCAGAAGTTTCCTGGGATCAAGAAAATAAATCTGTTATAGCAACCTTAGGTAGTACCAGCTTTCGGATAACTGTTCATCAAAAGATCGCATATAAAAATGGCCGGCCTATAATTCTTGAAACAGCCCCCCATATTGTTAAGGATAGAATCCTTGTCCCCATCAATTTTATCGGTGAAGCACTGGAAGTGACCGTTGAATGGGATGCAAAAAATAAAACGGTTTATATAAAAAGCCAAAAGGAAGACCTTCCTACGGTTGGCTCTTACGAAAACCTGAAGGCGATTTTGGAGAAGATAAAAGACTCGCCTGTAACCATCTATGGCGGCTTGACCAGAGAAGAAGCGGCGGCGACAGCCGCTGGCAACCGCGACGGAGTCGGCTACTCAACGACCAATATCCAGGTAGAGGGTGTGGATGAAGCCGACATAGCCAAAACGGACGGCAAGTACATCTACGCGGTTGGCTACCACAGGGTCGTGATAGTACGGGCTTATCCTGCGGAGGAGATGGAGGTTGTAACTACTTTACGGTTTGAAGAAGGATTTAGCCCACAGGAATTGTATGTAGATGAAAAGTACCTGGTGGTAATCGGGTCTTCCGGTTATGACGCTCCTGTATACATACAGGGCCCTGTAAGGCCGGAAATCTATCCACCCCCTTACCGCCTGAAGACCACGGTTAAGGCCATCATCTACGACATTAGCGATAAGGAAAACATTAAGAAGTTGCGCGAAATAGAACTGGAAGGTAATTATATTTCCTCCAGGAAAGTAGGGTCCGCTCTTTACCTGGTCGTCAACAAGGGTATTCACTATTACATTATGGACCAAATAGAACAAGAAAAAGAAAAAGCAACTCCTTCCTACCGGGACACGGCCAGAGGCGACAACTTTACTCAGATCGACTACTCCGAAATCCGTTATTTCCCCGATTGCCCAAGCCCTAATTACTTGATAATCGCCGGATTAAATCTGGACCGCCCTGGGGAAAAAGCCCATATTTCTACTTATCTGGGGGCAGGTGAAAATATTTACGCCTCCCAGGAGAACCTTTATGTAGCCCTAACCCAATATAAATCTGGAGAGGTAAAGCCTCCGAAAGAAAAATATGCCGCCATAGCACCTGATGAAGCAAATACCGTTATCTACAAATTTGCTCTAAATCAAGGTAAGGTAACCTATCAGGGCAAGGGGGAGGTTCCTGGCACCGTCTTAAACCAGTTTTCCATGGATGAACATCAGGGTTATTTCCGGGTGGCCACTACCAGAGGCCACATATGGCGAAACGATGAGCATGCTTCCAAAAACAACATCTACATCCTGGATCAAAACCTGAATGTGGTAGGTAAATTGGATGATATCGCACCGGGAGAAAAGATCTACTCCGTAAGATTCATGGGAGATAGGGCCTACATGGTAACTTTCAAAAAGGTAGATCCCTTTTTCGTTATAGATTTAAAGGACCCCAAAACTCCCAAGATCCTCGGGGCCTTGAAGATACCAGGATATAGCGATTACCTGCACCCCTATGACGAAAACCATGTTATCGGTTTCGGTAAGGATACGATAGAAATAACCCCGAAAGACCGGCAGGGGAACAACCTGGAAAGCATGGCCTTTTATCAGGGGATGAAGGTGGCCATCTTCGATGTCAGCGACGTGCAGCACCCCGTAGAGATGTTTAAAGAAGTAATTGGGGATAGAGGAACGGATTCGGAAATTTTAAGAAATCACAAAGCCCTGCTTTTCGACAAGGATAAAAACCTGCTGGCTTTCCCGGTAACGGTTATGGAGATAAAAGATAAAACCTCGAAAGAAACAACCGGCATACCTGCCTACGGCCAATTTAGTTTCCAGGGGGCGTATGTATATAGAGTCGATCTTATCAAAGGGTTCACCTTAAAGGGTAGAATAACCCATCTATCCGAGGAAAACTACCTCAAAGCAGGAGACAGGTGGTATGAAAGCAGTAAAAACATAGAAAGGATCCTTTATATAGGAGACACCCTTTATACTTTATCCAGAAGCATGGTCAAAGCCCACCAATTAGATACTTTAAGGGAAATAAAAAGCATATCTATACTTTGAGCTAAAAGCTCATCATTTTCTTGCTAATACCTCCTCATCACCATTGTATTTCCGCCTCCAGGGCTGGGGTATACCCCAGCCCTCCGATTAAGGTTGAAAAGGTTACTACAAGGTGCTATATTGGAAACGAATGGGGGAATTCATTGTGCATCAAAATAATCCGTATAGCGACGCTCTGACCCAATCTCGGCAGAAATTCTCCCAGTGCTTGCCGCAAGAGGTCGCCCGGATTAAAAAAGTATCCTGGGATGCCGGACCGCAGGTTTTTACCCTGCCTTTTCTAAATGAGTCCTACCAGATAGCCTATCCCTCGGGTCACATAAATAAAGAGAGTGGGGGAGAAGATGTCAATGTTATACTGCAAATTCTTATCCTGCATTATCTAACGGGCGGCTACCAACCCCTAAAAAACCAATGGATTACTTTTAAGGAGCTGCCGGGAGGAAATATATACCTCCAGCCTTTTCTTGCTCGGGCGGTACGGCCTGTTGTAAAAGCATTCGGCTCCTGCCCCCGGCTTCTTCTGGATGCGGGCAGAACTTTAGGCGGTAGACCCCTGGGTCTAGGCGATGCCAGCGTCGTGTTATACCCCTTCCCCGAAATCCCGGTCGCCTATATTGTTTGGGCAGGAGATGAGGAATTTCCCCCCAATGCTACCGTTCTTTTTGATGCCTCGGCTTCTGGCTTCATGCCAACCGAGGACTATGCTGTTTTAGGTGAAATCCTGGCCGGTTACCTGAAAAGAGCTGCGGCCAGTATAGCCAAAAAGGACGGCCAGGAGTGTTAGGTTTTAAAAAAGTCGTAAGCGTTAGTTTAGGCAGCTCCAAACGCGATTACCGGATAATTCTCCCCCTCAAGGAGCAGCAAATATTTTTGGAGCGCGTTGGCTGCCAGGAAAACACCGATCTCGCCGCCAGGCTTTTACGCCAGCTTGACGGCCAGGTCGCTGCCCTGGGCCTCGGCGGGGCTAATTTTTATTATCACCTAGGCAAGAGGCGTTATCCCTGCCCGCAGGGTCTTCGCCTGGCCCGCATAACCAAACGTACCCCTGTATTTGATGGCTCCGGCTGGAAGCAATATGGGGAGCCGTTGGTAGTTTCCTGTATTCAGGAGAAACTCCAATTAGATCTTAATAATAAAAAGGCCCTGGTAGTTTCCGTTCTCGACCGTTACTGGCTGGCCTGGAGTTTAAAACAGGCAGGCTGCCGCGTCTGGGCGGGAGATCCTTTCTTTGGCCTTAAGATGCCGGTTATTCTACCTTTTTCTTCTTTCTGCCGGGTTGCGGTGGCCACCATGCCCCTGCTCGCCCGCCTGCCCTTGAAATATCTTTATTCCTCGCCAAAAACCTTCCTCGCAGGCAAATATATTGCCGGCTACCTTTATACCGGCTTCGAAATTATCGCCGGCGACTGGCATTTTATCAGGCGTTACCTGCCGGGAAATTTAAGAGGGAAAATCGTAATTGCCAGCGGCACCGCACCGGCAGACAGGGAAATGCTCCGCGCTTGCGGCGCCAGCTACCTAATCAGTACTACACCTATATGGGAAGGCATCTCTCCGGCAGCCAACGCGTTTGAAGCTGTTCTTGCCGCTATCGGCGGCCAGGCATCGCCAGAGAAGTATCCCGAGCTGGCAGCATCTTTAGGGTGGCAGCCCCAAATTTTACCGCTTTAGCTTGGTAAAGGCGAAGGCAAAAAACATTATAACCAAACCTTAAGCAAAAACTGAGGCAACTCACTTAAGCCGGAGCCTTGCGCTAGCTTTGTGTGTATGGCAAGATACTACTGAGGATGTTTTTTAGTGAAGAGGGAATAAATGTTGCGCCTGAAAGACATCGGTGAATTCGAGCTTATAGACCGGATTAAAAAGGGTACTATTATAAAGCCTGAAACAGTTTTATGCGGCATCGGCGATGATGCTGCCGTCCTTTGCCTGTCTGACGCCTACCACCTTCTAGCTTCTACCGACATGCTGGTTGAAGACGTTCATTTTACTCTCGATACTGCTACGCCATATGAGATCGGATATAAAGCTATGGCCGTAAATATAAGCGATATTGCTGCCATGGCCGGTATTCCAGAGCAGGCGTTAATTTCCATAGGCCTCGCAGGCGATTTGGAAGTAAGCTTTGTCGATGAGCTTTACCGTGGCCTTAAGGAATGTGCCCGCACATTTGGCGTCAATATCGTAGGCGGCGATACGGTTTCTTCGCCTGAAGGGGTGGTTATAAACGTCACCATCCTGGGCAAAGTGGAAAAGGGTAAGGCCGTTTTACGCAGCGGGGCCCGGCCCGGCGACTACCTTCTGGTTACCGGCGACCTGGGTGCGGCGGCGGCAGGCCTAGAGGTAATTTTAAAGGGGCTTCCCGTGAATAAAGAAGACCGAGATTACCTCCGCCGGCGGCACTTTCAACCTCAACCCCGCGTCATAGAGGCCCGCCTGGCTGCCACTACCGGCGCCATCACGGCTGCCGACGACATCAGCGATGGCCTGGCTGCCGAACTTCGGGAGATAAGCAAGGCGGCAGGGGTAGGCGCGGTTATTTACGCCGAAAAAATTCCCCTCGCCATGCCTACCGTTAGGGCGGCGGCCATGGCGGGTAAAGACCCCTTGGATTACGCCTTATTCGGCGGTGAAGACTTCGAGCTCTTGCTGGCCTGCCGGCCGGAGGCGGTAAAAAAAGTCCAGGAGGCCGTAGCCGGTACCTGCGGCATACCGGTAACTGTAATCGGCGAAGTTCTCCCCCCTGAAAAAGGTTTGCTTATTGAACAAAACGGCCGGGTTGGAGAATTAAAAAAGGGCGGTTATACCCATTTTCAAATAGAGTAATTTGTTTCCTTAGAGAGGAGATCTCCATGAACGAGGCCTCCAAAATCCGCTGCCCGGAACTCGCCCCTCAAGGCGAAAAAAAGATAGCCTGGGCGCGCGAACATATGCCGGTACTTAAAGGCATTTTTCAGGATTTTTCCCGGCAAAAGCCCTTGGCAGGCAAAAGAATAACTATGTGCCTGCACCTGGAAGCCAAAACCGCTTTTCTGGCCGAAACAGTTCAGGCCGGCGGCGCCGAAGTCACCGTGACGGCCAGCAATCCTCTTTCTACTCAGGACGACGTAGTCGCCGCCCTTGTTCAAAAGGGTATACGCGCTTTCGCCTGGCGCGGGGCCACGCCGGAAGAATATTTCCAGCACCTCCGCCTGGCCGTCGCCCAGGGCCCGCACCTAGTGGTAGACGACGGCGCCGACCTGGTCGCCCTACTGCACAAAGAGAGGGCCGACCTGCTACCTCAGGTAATCGGCGGTTCGGAAGAAACGACTACCGGGGTCGCGCGGCTTAGGGTAATGGAACGCGAGGGGATCTTAAAATTCCCCATGGTTGCCGTAAACGACGCCCGCTGTAAATTTCTCTTCGATAACCGTTACGGCACCGGTCAATCCGTCTGGGACGGGATTATGCGCTCAACCAACTTAATCGTAGCGGGCAAAACAGCCGTGGTAATCGGGTATGGATGGTGCGGCAGGGGAGTAGCGTTAAGAGCGCGCGGCCTGGGAGCAAGGGTTATTGTCTGCGAAGTAGACCCCATCCGGGCAAACGAAGCCCTAATGGATGGCCAGGCGGTTATGCCCCTAATTGAAGCTGCTCCTTTGGGCGATTTCTTCATTACGGTTACGGGCAATACCAATGTAATCCGCCGCGAGCACCTGGAGCGCATGCGCGATGGGGCCATCCTGGCTAATGCCGGCCATTTCGACGTGGAAATTTCCAAGCCCGACCTGGAAAAGATCGCTGTAAGCATACAAGAGGTGCGGGCGGGAGTGCAGGAATACCGCCTTGCCGACGGCCGCCGCCTCTATCTTTTGGGTGAAGGACGGTTGGTCAACCTAGCTAACGGCGACGGCCACCCGACGGAAATCATGGATCTAAGCTTTGCCCTGCAGGCGCTTACCCTGGCCTACCTGGCACAGCGCGGTCGCGAACTTAAACCCGGGCTTTATCCCGTGCCCGCGGATATTGATATCGCCGTCGCGCGGCGGCGCCTGGAAGCCTTAAAGGTACAAATTGATGCGCTTACCCCGGAGCAGGAGGCTTACTTACATACCTGGCAGTAAAGGAGGGGAGGTATGCTCCCGGCTACTTACGTCGTCTTCGATCTGGAAACTACCGGACTCGACCCCGAAAAAGACCACATTATCGAGATCGGGGCCATTAAAATTAAAGATGGCCGCGTCGTCGAAGAAATGTCATCGCTGGTGCACCTGGAACAAGCCCTACCGCCGGCCATCACCCGCCTGACAGGCATCGAACCGGAAATGTTAAAAACCGCCCCTCCCCTTAAAAAGGTCCTGGACGATTTCCTGGGCTTTATATCTACGTACACCCTGGTCAGCCATAA
This sequence comes from Clostridia bacterium, assembly GCA_030445865.1. Taxonomy (GTDB): domain Bacteria; phylum Bacillota; class DSM-521; order Neomoorellales; family Neomoorellaceae; genus JASUSV01. The sequence goes on along the minus strand of JASUSV010000014.1, from coordinate 7,959 downwards.
CGCTAATTTTGATATTGCTTTCTTAAACAGGGCTTTCGGCCGGTCGCTACCCAACCCTGTTTTGGATACGCTGGAGCTCGCCCGCATTCTGTGGCCCCGTCTAACCAGCTACAGCCTCGAGTCCTTAAGTACGGAGCTATCTTTAACCCCCCGCCGCCGTCACCGGGCTTTGGCCGACGCCCAAGTGACGGTAGAACTGCTCCTCGCCCTCTGGCAGAGAACGCTGGGCTTACCCTGGCCTCTTTTGATGCAGCTAAATACCCTTAATTTAGGCCAGGATAATGCCCTGGCTTCCTGGCTTCAAGCCGCCGCCAGGCTAAACAAAGACAAACCCTGGGAAGCGCCGGACGAGGTTGCCACGGGAAAGAGCGAAGAAAGTCCGCTTCCCGAAAATGGACAGAAAGAGCCTCTATCTTTTGAACCAGCCAACATCGCCGCCCTCCTTGAACCCGGGGGCTTAATAGCTTCCTTTTATCCCAATTACGAATACCGGCCCCAGCAGGTCGAGGTTTTAACCGCCGTAGCCGGGGCTTTCGCTGAGGGTTCTTGCCTGGCCGTAGAAGCCGGTACGGGAATAGGCAAGTCGCTGGCTTACCTCTTACCGGCGATTATATGGGCCAAATTTACCGGTAAACGGGTCGCCGTCGCTACCCACACCATAAACTTACAGGAACAGCTCTGGCAGAAGGACATCCCACGGCTTCAAGCCGTTTTACCTTTTAAGTTTGGGGCAGCCCTCCTTAAAGGCCGCTCCCATTATCTCTGCCGACGTAAATACGGGCAATGGCTGGACACCATGGCCGTGCAGTCGGAAGCAGCCCGGCGTTTTGCCATGCGCCTCCTGGTTTGGTTAACCGAAACTGAAACCGGAGATTGGGACGAAATAAAGCTTCTGCCTCAGGAGGAACAGTGGCGTCACTATTTAGCAGCTCATACCGAAACTTGTCGGGGGGAAAAATGCCCCTGGTACCATAATGGATGTTTTCTTATGAGTTCCCGGCGGCGGGCGGAAGCATCCCACATATTGATCCTCAATCACTCCCTCCTCATGGAGGACGCCAAATTACATAACCAGCTTTTGCCCCCTTACCCTTATCTGATTATTGACGAAGCCCACCATATTGAGGAGGTAGCTACCGAACACCTAGGGGTATCCTGCGGACATAAAGAATTATCCCTGCTGGTGCAGGCGACAGCCCAAAGCAGCCTCCTGCGGCAAATCGAATTATTGGCCCAACGCCTGGCGGGCGAAGAGGCTCGGCAATTAAAGCAGGGGCTGGCTAAGGTTTTGCAGGTTAATGCCCAGCTCGCAGAAACCCTGCAGAAATTAAATTTTGTTTTACAGCCAATATTCCAGGAGCAGACGGCCTGGCGTCTGGCCCCGCCTCTTACAGAATTCGCAATCTGGGAAGAATTTTTAACGGCAGCCGGAAATCTCGAGTTTTACCTGGATGAGCTGCAAAATAAATTAAACGATTTAATCTGCCTCACGGAAAGGATAGGCGCCCTTCCTTTATCCCATGAACTGGAGGGCATCGTCCAGCAAGCCCGCGAGTCTAGGAAAAACCTGAGCAGCATCCTAGACGCCGAAAGCGAAGAGACGGTTACCTGGGTAGAAGCCCGGCCTCAGGGGGAATGGCTCCTCCGGGCTGCGCCTCTGCTTGCAGGTCCGATGCTCGCCGAATTAATCTACAGCCGGAAAGAAGCGGTAATTTTAACTTCCGCAACTTTGACGGTGGGCGGGGAATTCGCTTATTTCCGGGAGCGCAGCGGCCTGGGTAATTTGCCTTCGGAACGGCTTCGTTTCCTTAAAAAACCCTCGCCCTTCAATTACGATAAACAGGTTTTCCTGGGCGTAGTAACAGATTTACCCAACCCGGGGCACCTCAGCGATGCCGATTACGCCGCCGCCTTAGCCCCGGCTTTGCAGGAGATAATTACCCTGTGGGGCAAGCAGACTTTAATTTTATTCACTTCCCACCGCCTGCTTCAAGCTACCTACAGATTAATCCTTGCTCCTCTGGAAGAAAAAGGTTACACCGTTCTGGCTCAAGGCATCGACGGCAACCGTTCCCATCTTTTAACGGAATTTTGTCGGCATAAAAAAGCCGTCCTTTTGGGGGCCAATAGCTTCTGGGAAGGCGTCGACCTGCCGGGAGATTTATTAAGCTGCATCCTCATCCCGCGCTTACCTTTCCCGGCGCCCAATCATCCGCTAACTGCCGCCCGCCTGGAATATCTGGCAAGCCGGGGGCAGGATCCTTTTCTAAATTTAAGCCTCCCCCAGGCCAGCATCCGCCTAGCCCAGGGTTTCGGGCGCCTTATTCGCCGCGCCACCGATAAGGGAGCGATAATTATCCTGGATAAGCGCCTTATATCCCGGCGTTACGGGAAATATTTTTTATCCTCTCTTCCCATACAAAACTTTTATGTCGGCCAGTTAGAAGAGCTTATTGCTCGGTTGGATGCCTGGAGGGAGCCTTAATTTATATTCGACGTGCAACTTTTCTGTATGCACATCTTCCCCGGGGAGCTAATAATATAATACCGAGCGGGCCATGATTTAAGCGAGGTGAAAACCCATGCGCGTCTATTTTATTCCTTTGCCTTCTTTTCTCAAAAGGTTGCTGAGAAGAATACTTCATCAATGAGAGGGAAAACCTCTCTTTTTTTGGCATAAAGTCCAAAGGTCCCCCCTAAAATTTATTGGGGGGCAAAGAAATGAATAAAGCCAGGTACATATTCTTGGGTTTTTTACTCGGCGCTATAGTGATGGCAGGAATAAACCATGGGCTTGCAGCAAGAAAAGTCGAACCCGTGCAGGCCCAAGCGCTACAGGTGCCGCCGACGCCCTTTGATGTTATTTACAGCTTCTATAAAGCCGTAGAGCAAAATGACCCGGAAAAAGTTAAGGAGATCACCACTCCTGCTCTCTGGGAATTCTTAAAACGCGACAGATTCCTGGAGCGCTGGCAGCGGAGAAAAAGGGTAGATCCGGGCCTGCGCTTTGTTCTCTTCCTGGTATCTGAACAGAACCTCGATGAAGCGGCAGGCACTGCCTGGGCCCGAGGCCAGGCGCAGTGGCAGTCGCCCCGCCGGGGAGTAATCTCTGCGACCCACACCATTTTTTTACAGCGCCTAGGGGGTAAGTGGAAAATCAAAGAAATTCAACATAATACCCCGATAGAAGCGGCAGACGATTTTTATCAAGCTATTGAAGATGCCGATTGGAAGCGCCTTCAATCCTTGACCCTCGAGGCTTACTGGCGCCGCCTGGAAGCAGGCGGCGTAATAAGGGCCTTACAAAAAGAACGCCAGGAGAGCAAATCTGGCGTCTACGTCGTATTTTATATCTATGACTTTGCCCAAAGTGGCAACCGAGCTTGGGTGAAAGGCGACGTTCTGTGGAGGCCCCTGAGCGCGGCAGAAAAAGAAACGCCGGTTATTGTGGAGTTACAGAAAGAAAAAGATAAATGGCTGGTGGCAAAAATCAGCGGACACTGGGAAGCCGCCAAATAATTTATTGGCTGGCAATGCCGGCAATGCCCCCCATAGCTCCGGCCAGAAGGCAAATCCCCAACTTTTTTCCTGCAGCGACGGTCATGAAAGGAGCGCTTGTCCAACTAATTGTAAATATAAAAAAGAGCAATCCCACAGCCAGTCCGTACAGCAGGCCGCGAGCTCCCGCCATGCGGGCAGCTTTTATACTACCGCTAAATACCGCCAGGGCCACCGCCAGCCCGGCCAAAACTGGTAAGAGGGCTTCCGAAAGGGGGGTGGCATGAAGCAGGATGCCGATTACTACCGCTAGAAGCAAGGCCGCTATTAAGGCATAGAGCAAACCATAAAGTGTAGCCCGCAGCAAAAAACTCACCTCCACCTCTTATTTTAACCTCTCTAAAATTTATGCCGGTTCAGCCATAAAAATGACCTGGTAAAATTATTATACGATATTTTTCGCTTTGCCGGGGTTGCCCTGACCAAGGAAAAATTGTTAATATATTAAATAAGCTAGTCCACAATTTTAAGTAAACAGGTGACCTCTTATGGAGTATAACCTCGACAACATCTACCAGCGCCTGCACGAACTGGAGTATAAAATTACGCCTCAACGCCAGATTATATTGAAAGCTTTTATAGATAATGCCACCGAGCACTTGAGCGCCGAAGAAGTTTATAATATAGTAAAAGAACGAGATCCGAACATCGGCCTGGCGACGGTATATCGTACCCTGGACTTGTTGGCCGAGCTCGAAATCCTACAGAAGCTAAATTTCGGCGACGGCAAAACCCGTTATGAAATAGGCCAACGAGGTGAACATCATCACCATCATCTCATTTGCCTCAAATGCGGGCGGGTCGAGGAGTTCGACCACGATTTTTTAGAATCTCTGGAGCAGGCCATAGCTAAGAAAAATAATTTTACCATCATTGACCATGAGGTAAAATTTTACGGTTATTGTCAAAAGTGCAGTAAGTAGTTGTCACTCTATGATAAGCTTTGTCGGAAGAATTCTAACAGAATAGGCAGGATCTGGAAAATAGGTTGGCGAAAAATATGGGCAGGAACATAATACATGGAGGAGCGATACCCATGTCCACTCCTGCCCATAAATTTATAACTACCGGGTTAAAAAAAGCTGTTATCGAAAGAGAGGAGGCAACCCGCCTTTTAGAAAAGGGGGTTTTTGCCGAGGCCGTAGCGAAGTACGAACGCTACTTAAAAAAGCGAATTTATGATGCCGGAGCTTGGAATAACCTTGCCTACTGCTATCAAAGCCTGGGCCAGAACGAGAAAGCCCTGTCCTGTTATCGGCGGGCCTTAAGAATAGCCCCCCAAGATCCGCAAATTCTAAATAACCTTGGGCTATGCTACCAGCGCCTAGGCTTATGGAAAGAAGCTGAAAAATATTTTCTTAAAGCCCTAAAATACAGCCCGGAAGACGCCGATCTTTTAAATAATATAGGAGTCTGCCTCGTTTATAACGGCAAACCGGCGGAAGCCTGCCATTATTACCTTAAGGCATTAAACCTAACTCCGGACGCAGCGGATATTTTAGGCAACCTAGCGGCTGCCTTAATCCAGCAAAAAAGATTCTTAGAAGCCATAATTTGCTATGAGCGAGCCTTAAAAAGTTATTCAAAAGATGTTACTTTATTCTATAATATAGCCGGCTTTTTGGAAATGTTGGACAAGCCCGGCATATCTTTGAAATTTTACCATAAAGCGCTGGAACAAGAACCCGGGGCGTTGCCGGCATTAAAAGGCCTTGCAGCTTGCCTTGTACGCCTGAAGGCATATCGCCAGGCCATTGAAGTAACCAAAAAGATAGTGGATCTAGATCCCCAGGAAAGGCAGGCCTGGCAAATTCAGGGTCTGGCTTGGGAAGGCCTAGGTGAGAATGAAGCAGCCGCCCGGTGCTACAATAAAGCGCTTGGCCTGACCTAAAAATCCGGCGGGCGCAACATTTTAGGAGGGACTTTTTTGGACGCAGCTAAAATCGAAGCAGGGGTAAGATTAATCCTCGAAGGTATAGGCGAAGATCCGGATCGAGAAGGATTGCGTCATACTCCCGAACGCGTGGCCCGCATGTATCAGGAAATATTCTGCGGACTGAATGAAGACCCGCGAAATCACCTGGAAGTTTTGTTCACCGAACAGCACGAGGAAATGGTCCTGGTCAAGGACATCCCACTTTATTCTATGTGCGAACATCATCTTTTGCCCTTTTACGGCAAGGCCCATGTCGCCTATATCCCGCGCCGTGGGCGCATTACAGGCCTTTCTAAGCTGGCCAGAGTAGTGGAAGGGTTTGCCAAAAGGCCCCAGTTACAGGAACGCCTCACCACGCAGATCGCGGATTCTATTATGGAGGCCCTCAACCCTCATGGCGTTCTGGTAGTCATAGAAGCAGAGCACATGTGTATGACCATGCGGGGAGTAAAAAAGCCGGGATCTATGACTATAACTTCGGCCGTCCGCGGGCTTTTCCAAACTAACCAAGCCACGCGCGCCGAAGCCATTGCTCTTATTCAAGCTAAGGTTTAGGAGTGTAAGGGTTTGTTTTTTCTTTTAACCAACGACGACGGAATTCAGGCTCCAGGGCTTAAAGCCCTGGCCTACGCCTTAAAACGGGTGGGGGAAGTGGCCATAGTAGCGCCGGAGAGGGAACGTAGCGCTATAGGCCACGGTATAACTATGCATAAGCCGTTGCGGGTAACGGAAGTCAGGTGGGAAGAGCCGGTAGACCTCTGTGTGGCAGTAAACGGCACGCCGGCCGACTGTGTGAAATTAGCCCTTGAAGCCCTGCTGGAAAAGCGACCTGAGTTCGTCATCTCCGGTATAAACCGGGGTGAAAATCTAGGCACCGACGTTCTCTACTCCGGAACTGTTTCCGGGGCCATTGAAGGGTGCATTGGCGGTATCCCTTCCCTGGCCGTTTCGCTTATAAGCGAAGACCCCGAAGATTTTCCGGCCGCCGCCAGGATCACTGCCGCTATCTGCCTACAGCTAACCTCCATTAGCTTTCCTGTAGATACCTTTTTAAATATCAATATCCCGGCAGCCGCGCTGAAAAATTCCCCCAGGGTAGCCTTTACCCGTCTGGGTCGGCGGCGTTATATCAATGCCATTGATCGCCGCCTAGACCCCCGGGGGCGGGCCTACTATTGGTTAGGAGGCCAAGTGGAAGATCTCGACCAGGCGCCGGATACCGACATCGGCGCCGTGGCGCGGGAGATGATTTCCATAACGCCTCTGCAACTGGATCTGACGAACTTTCAATTTTTGTCGGAACTTCAACAACACCATTTATCGGGTTTAAATCTCAGCCAAGAAAAAACCGCAAAGTAAGACCATTGAACAATACCTGCAGCCAGCAAAATACTGAAATATACAACTCCCCCCAGAAAAAGCGAAACAGAAAGGCGCCATAATAAAGGTAGAGAAATCAATAATGTCCATAGATAGTAGGCGGCGCCGGCCATAACTATAGCAGCCAGCAAGGGCCAGATGACAATCGGGATCATATCTAACCTGTACTTTGTAAGAGAGTTGATATAGTGCATATTCAGTAGGGCTGCCGCTATTGAGCCCAGATTTAAGGCTATGGCTGCCCCGGCTATGCCGTTTAGGGGCACCAGAAAATAAATGGCTAAAATTATCAGGCCCCCGCTTATTAGGGTAGTCTTAAGCGTCACTTTCATGGCCCCCAGGCCATTTAAAATACCGGAAGTAGAATGTTGGAGGTAAAGAAAGACACACCCCCAGGACAACACGCGCAAAGGTATGCCCGCTTCCGGAACGGTAAAGATTAAATCTGAAAGTTCGGTGGCAAAAAGGTAAAAACTAACGGCAAAGGGTAGGCTGCTGATCACGGTCAATTTTAAGGCCTGGGAACAACGATGGTGGACCAGGCGGAGATTATTAACGGCCATAGCTTCAGCTATTACGGGAACCATGGTAGTAGCTACGGCAATGGTAATAATTGTGGGTAATTGTACTAATGTCAGGGCAATACCGGAGTAGCAACCGTAAGCCGCTGTAGCTTCCCGCGCGTTTAAACCTGCGTTTTGAAGCAAATGGGGTATCATAAGGGCTTCTAAAGTAAACATGCTGCAGTCGGCAACACGGGCCAGGGCCACAGGAAAGGCCAGCCTTGCTGCAGGTAAAACATCTTCCCATTTTGACACCTTCTCGCCGACAATCTCCCAGTAAGGTCTGGCCAAAAAGAAGATAACCAGACTCAGAAGGAGGCCGACAATTTCACCTAAAACCATGCCGCCGGCCAAACCCGCAGCGGCATATTCGATTCCCCGGGGCAAAAGAAAGACGGCCAGGGGCAGTCCGCTGATAACGCGCACAACCTGCTCGCTTACCTGGGCCACGGCTATGGCCCTCATAAATTGCATGCCCTGAAAATAGCCGCGAAACCCAGAACAAACGGCGGCATAAACCCA
>JASUSV010000075.1 GCA_030445865.1 Clostridia bacterium | reverse complement strand
GAACCTTATCTGACGAAAGGAGGAAAAGGGGCGGGCCTGTGGCCCTCCCCAAGCATAATGAAACCAGTATACAGGGTATACGAAGCGCAAAACCCCGGTGAAAGCGATGTTTACCGGGTGGCCATGTCCGGTCTCCGGGAACTTTCCTTCCGGGAAGAGATTGCCCGCGGTGAAAGGCTGGTACAGTTAATCCGCCTGGTGGCGGAGACCAGCGACCGGAACGAAGCGCGGAACACGGCTGACTGCGAGGTCTAAAAAAGGAAGGAGGGCCAGCGATGCAGGCGTTAAAGGATACCTGCGAGCCTTTCCGGCGGGTTTCCCGCCGGGAACCCTGCCCTATCTGCGGCAAAACCGACTGGTGCGGGATTAACTCCCGCCTGGCGGTATGTATGAGGGTCAAGAGCGATTACCCCGTAAGCAACGGCGGCTGGCTGCATAAGCTGGCCCCGGGTGTGGTAAAAGAAGAAGTCTATTCGCCAGCGGGAACCAACCCTGCGGCGCCAATTGCAACAAGGAATCGCGTCTACCGGGCTTTTTTAAGTTGCCTGCACCTGCTGCCGGAGCATAAAAAAGATCTGTTGCGGCGCGGTTTATCCGAAGAAGAAATCAAAAGAAACGGTTATAAAAGCGTACCATCGCCAGCGGAGCGCTGGCGGCTATGCAAAGAGCTAAAGGAACGAGGATACGACCTGGCCGGCGTCCCGGGCTTCTATCAGGCCCGGGGCCGCTATGGCGGCCATTACTGGACCTTTAAAGCGCCGCCGGGATATTTTATCCCGGTCCGCGACAGCGAGGGCCGCATCCAGGCGTTGCAGGTACGACTGGATCAACCGGACGGGACCGGCAAGTACCGGTTTTTCAGCACCCCCAATAAAACCAGCGGTTCCTCATCCGGTGCCCCTTGCCATGTGGTACGGCCGGAGGAACTAAAAGACCGCCGGGTCTGGGTGACTGAAGGGCCGCTTAAAGCCGACATCGCCTCCCGATATCTGGGTTCCGTTTTTATCGGTGTTGCCGGCGCCGGCAACTGGCGCCCGGCGGTAGAGGCAATCCAGGAACTGGGAGCAAGGGAAGTTGTAATAGCCTATGACCGAGATAAGAACTTGAAAGACGCCGTAAGGCGTGCGGAAAGAGAATTAAAGGTAAATTTGAGAAGAAAAGGCATAAGAGTATTTATAGCCTCCTGGAATCAGGAAAAGGGAATTGACGACGCCCTGGTTTCGGGATGCGAAATAACGGTAAAAGAAGAAAGGGGAGTGTAATGGTGGAGGAGCTCATTTACTTTGTGGATGAAGAGCATGAAGGAAATTTTAAAGAGTTATGCGCCTCCATGAAGAGCATGAAAGGCAACAGGGAGTACCGGGCCGCAGGTTACATCCTGGCCCTGCCGGAATTGTACCCTAAGGCCAAGCGGTACTTCAGCGACGCCGGTTTTAGGTGGTTCGACCTCCTTAAAAAGGTTGACCTTAGTTCAGGCCACCGCATCATGGTGAACCTGGCAGTGGACCTGTTCGGAGGGGCGACTGACCGGCCGTTATTCAACGTCGGCGATGCCATAGCGGTCCTGGACACAAAAATGTACCGGGCCGCCCTGGCGGCAATGCAGGTAAAGAGGCCGGTGAAAAAACTTTAGAGGGCGAAAGGAGTTAAGGGTATGTACCGGTGCAAGAGTGGCAAACACTGGTGGCTTAACAAAGAAGATGCCGAGAAGTGTTGCAACGGCTACAAGTTAATGCTTTGCATAGGCGATATTCAGGGCTGCCATATAACGGTTTATGAGGATGAGACCGAAACTATGTATGGTTACAAATGGGTACCAAGCTTTTCTGAAGGCAATGCAGATAAGAGGAAAGTGAAGAGCGTTACTCCTTTCCTGGAATAACGAGACGAAGTGTACTGAACGGTTTTCATGAACGGTTTTCGCAGGCATGGCCGGCCTGCGGGGGCTGAATAAGCCCGAAGGCCTTAAAGCAGCAGCGGCGCTGTCAAATCGCCGCCAGCCCTGACCCGGCCCCAGGGCCGGGTCGCCCCCCATGGGGGTAAGGGCTGCTATCTGCCCCGCAAGCCTAGGGCTTGCACCGCCGAAGGCGGCATGGGCAGTATGAATACTCAACTCGAAAGTACGGCGTGCGAGGCCAGCCACGGTCACAGGCGGCAAGCCGATGACGTAGCGGCCGGCAGGAACACGCGGACAATCGAATAGGGCGGTAAAACGGGAAACGGCCTTAACGTTGACCGACGGCAGGAGGGCAACGTTAAGGCGGGCCACCCGGATCGCCGCCGGCCGGGAGGTCGGCGGGGATACGGGGGCCGGAAACGGGCGCAGCCCGTCTCAGGCACCCCGGAGGGGGGCACTGAGACGGGCTAGGCACCGAAACCGCGAAGCCTCGTAAAATAAGGCAATGCGGGAATCGGGAAAGGGTTTTTACCGCAAAAAAATGCCGAAACGCATCCCGTCAGGACGGGAAGCCTTACATAACTATTACTTTTTTTAGATCGGGGGAATGGCCAGGATGTTACGCATCCAGTGGAAGCCGACCGGCAATGAAGCTTACGACAGGCTCCTCGGGCAATTTGTGGAACGGGTGGCCAGGTATGCGCGGGGCGGTTCTATCCAGACGAGAGTGAGGAAGTATGAACGCTACCGCGCCTTTTTACGCTTTCTAGCGGCTCAATTCGGACCCCAGGACATCCGCAACATCCAGCCGCGCCATGTAGCGGCCTATATCGCCCACCGCCGCCGGGCGGGGGTGCAGGAAAAGACGATCCTGGCCGAACTATCAATCATCAGGTGGTGGCACAACCAGATTCCCTGGCGTAAATACGAAATGCCGGATAATAAGACCCTGTTTGAACTGGAGGAGAGACTGGATGACAAAACGTTCAGCGAGGAAGTCCGGTACCGGTATAAAATCACCCACACAAGAAGGAAACGGCTTATTTCGAAATCTGGAGGTCCAGTTCGAGAAAGTCTACCGGCAGGCCGTTAAAGATACCCAGGGCAAGGTAAGCATAAAGACCCATTTTCGCTACCGGGACAGCATGAAAAAATTCCTTTCATTTTGCGCCACCAGGTTCCGGCTGCAAAACTTGCGGAATATCAGCGACAAGCACCTGGAGGCCTACATCGATTACCGCCGCGGGAATGAAACAAGCGAGAAAACGATAAAAGGTGACCTGGCGGCAGTCAGATTCTTTCATCGCTACATTGAAGGTGCCAGGTTCCAGCTATCCGGGAACGAAAAATTCGGCCTGGCTTCGACCCCGGACGGCCGGGCGGACCGGGCCTGGAGCGACGGCGAATATAAGAAGATGATAGCCCTGGCGGAAAGACTGGATCGGCCGGAGGTGGCCCTGGCCATGCGCCTGGCCAGATATGCCGGACTGAGGGTGCACGAAATTACCCGCCTGTCCCGGAAAGACGCCGAACAGGCCCTTTCCGCCGGTATGCTGCATGTGAAGGGCAAAGGCGGAAAAGAACGCGATATCCCCTTGACGACGGAAGCAGTCGCGGCCTTAAAAGAAGCCTGTGAAATGGCGGCAAGTGAAAATGACAAACTTCTTGTACCCCCCGGAGAAAAAACCCACCTGGTTATTAAGCGGATCCAGAATTTCATCAGACGGCACCGGGATAAGGTAATGGAATCAGGAAAGGAGGTCAACATTACTTTCCATGGCCTGCGGCACGCTTACGCCCGGGAGCAATTTCGGGTAAAGGTGGGCGAGTTGAAGAAAATAAGGCGAGCCCTGGCGGAAGTATCGGAAAAACTGGGTCACAACCGGCCGGAAGTGACTAGGATTTATTTGGGATCAGATTGGAAGGGTAAAAGGTGAAAACACACCTTGACTGTTTATAGCAAAATTGCTATATTTATAATAGAAACATTGGGGGCAAAATGTAGTGATACCTATTGAGTTCTTTCAACTTCCAACCGGGAAGGAACCCGTGAAAGAGTTCCTGGAAGCCCAGGATCCCAAAAATAGAAGCTATATATACCGTGGGCTTAGTCTGTTAGAAGAATTCTGGCCGAGACTTGGGATGCCCCATGTAAGGCGTATTGTGGGCGAATCAGGGCTATACGAATTAAGGGTTGATGGCCACCGGAAAACTTATCGTATCTTTTTTGGCCAGGTGAATGACAAGATAATCTTACTTCATATAATCATTAAAAAAAGCCAACGTACTCCCCTTAAAGATATCCGCCTGGCTTCCGAGCGGCTAAAACAATATCAAAGAATGGAGGATTTAAAATGACCACCTATAGGGAACATCTTAAGGAACAATTGCAGGACCAGCAATTCCAAAAGGCATGGGAGGAAACGGAATTAGCATATCAGGTAGCCAGGGCTGTTATTAAATTGCGACTGGATTATGGCCTGACTCAGGAAGAGTTGGCCCGAAAAACAGGGGTGCCTCAATCGGTGATTTCCAGGCTTGAGAGCGGCAGGCATTTACCCTCGCTTCGTTCTTTAGAAAAAATATCAAAAAAGCTTGGGCTGCAAATCAGGCTGGATTTCATACCAACACAAGCACAACCGCGTCTGAACTAACACTCTCTTACATCTCCGGGATTAAGTTTCAAGTAAAACCACCAATGGGACGGTAAACGATAATGTTGCGGAAAATTAGAAGCGCATATCCAGTTAAAGACTACCACCTTATCCTGGAATTTGATAACGGCGAATACAAAGTTGTTGACCTGCGTCAATTCCTGAAAGGGCCAGTATTTGAACCTCTTAAAGATCCAAGTTATTTTAAACAGGTAAAGGTAGACCATGAGGCAGGGATGGTTACCTGGCCCAATGGCGCAGATTTGGATCCGGACGTGTTATATAACCGGAGCTTCCCTTTAAGGTTACCGGGGGAAGATATAGCCCAAGGATAGTAAAGTAGTAGCAGGATGCATAGCGCGCCTGCTACTTTTGTTCGTAAAAGTTCTGTAAAAAGGCACCGGGTGACTACTTCCCGGGCCTTTTCTTTTTGGGAGGTGTTTTTTATGTTCAACAAGATATTTGCAAGTTTCACGGAGAAAACCGGCAATAACGGCATAGGGCTTCTTTTGCTGGCAGTCGGCTTCATAACGAGCCTGGCGGTATTGTACATCATCGACGTGTGGTTACTCGGTCCTGTAGCCGCCATCTTTGCGGCAGCTTATAAATGGCTGGCCGGGGGGCTGCACGGGCATCCCAATTATACTGCGGCCTGGTGGTACTTCCAGCACCCGCTGGCAACCGCCAGGGCCTGGCTGGGCGGCCATCTTTCCCAGCCTGAAGTACGTTCCTGGTGGATTGGCCTTAATGTGTTAATTGCAGTAATAGGGACCCTGCGCCGGATAGCCTGGCAATTTGACTGGACGATTAGTAAAACCAACGGCATAAAGATAAAAAAAGATGACGCCACCTACGGAAGCGCCAGGTGGGCCGTGAAAAGCGACCTGGCGCGAGTTTGCGACTTCGGCTTCGGCCCGGGAATAGTGCTGGGGGCTTTAGGAGCAGCACCAGTGCGTATTCCCCCTAAGCCCAAAACCTGGATGAACCGCCATGTACTCGTGGTCGGCGCACCAGGTTCCGGCAAAAGCCGTGGTTATGTCCGGCCCAATATCTTCGCGGCGGTCCGGTCAGGGGAGAGCGTGCTGGTGACGGATCCCAAGGGCGAGCTTTACCGCAGCATGGCCGGCTGGTTAAAGTCAAAAGGGTACACGGTTAAGGGCTTCAACCTGGTACAAATGGAACAATCGGATCACTGGAACCCTCTGGCAGAGATCCGGACTCCCCTGGATGCCGACGTTTTTGCCCAGGTAGTAATCAGTACAACTGAAACCGGACCTAAAAAAGGTGGCGACGCTTTCTGGGACCGTGCCGAGCAAAATTTATTAAAGGCCCTGGCCCTTTATGTAACCACAGAACTGCCTGCGGATAAGCGCCATTTTGGCTCCCTTTATGATATATTAGCTGCAGGTGATTTTGAACAAGTGGATGCCTTGTTCACCAAACTTCCACCGGGCCATCCAGCAAAAGGACCATATAATGTTTATGCCATGGCCGGCGATAACGTCAAAGGTGGAGTAGTAATCGGGCTGGGTACCCGGTTGCAAGTTTTTCAGCAAGAAATGGTGCGACGCATAACTGGTGACAGCGATATAGACTTAACGTTACCCGGCAAGGGAAAGTGCGCTTACTTCATCATTACCCCGGATACCCACGGCGCCTTTGATTTTCTGGCTTCACTGCTGTTTACTTTTTTATTCGTCCGGCTGGTGGAGGTTGCTGATACCTCTCCCAATGGCCGTTTACCGGTGCAGGTCAGATTTCTCCTGGATGAATTCGCCAATATCGTAAGCATTCCGGAGTTTGAAAAGAAAATCGCCACCGTCCGCAGCCGCGGCCTCGACTGCCACGTTATAGTCCAGAGCATTCCCCAGTTGGAAAGGAAATATGGACGGACTTGGGAGGAAATAATGGCCTGTTGTGACACGAAGTTAATTATAGGCGTGAAAGATGATACTACCGCTCGCTACGTAAGCCGTATGCTAGGGGAAAGTACCGTGGAAACAAGAAGCGCTACCCGGGAAGTTAATCCAATATGGGGACAGGGGTTATTTGACGACAGGCGTAGCCTCGGTATTACCGGCCGGGAACTGATGACCCCGGACGAGATCCAGAAAATGCGCTCAAAGTTTTGCCTGGTATTCCTCCCCGACGGCACACCGCCGGCTAAGTTAAAGGTGCTTGATTATGAGCAGTTCCCGGAAGCGAAAGAGTTGGCAAGAAAGGTTTTAGTTACAGTAAAGAGGGAAGAAAAAATGGATCAGAAGATCGTAGATGACATTAACGAAAGTGAAAACAAGGAGGAACGCCAGGGTCCCTTGAACCAGCAACCAGTAGAAAATGGAAAAAAAGAAACTTTGGCAGAAAAAAATTTACAAGATAAGGATGAAGTTATAGAGACAGGAAGCACAGGTAGCGGAAAAACCGTTGTCCCGTGGTAAACGAGGGGAATAGTGATAACTTTTTTATAGAAGGGATTCTTAATTTAATGTAGAACTAACTTATAAAGTCCATGTCTAAATTGATTTTAGAGGGGGCATTACTTACAGTTTATGCCTTATGTTACCGATTTGAATTGTGGATTTGAAAGTATGCGCCCCGCCTCCACCATCTGAATCCACAGACACCTTGAAGGTGACTTCAATGGTTTTTTTATGATGATCTTCATATTCAGGTATATATTTTTGAGATATCC
>JASUSV010000074.1 GCA_030445865.1 Clostridia bacterium | reverse complement strand
AAAATGCCGGGGATGCTGGCGTAAGGCGACTTTGGGCGAGTCTTAAGAGCCGTTGGCGAGACCGAGCCCGGAGGCGGGGCCGAGGGCATGGAGGCCCGAGGCCGGCCACTTAAGCCTGGGATGTCGAATTGGCCGGGAACCCCGCCAAAGGGCGAGGGGGAGCCATACGGATCGCTGGCGAGCCCATCAGGAGCTGACGCCAGCGCCCCGGCACGAGGAACGTCTCGAAAGCATCATCCGCGTCGAGGGAGGAAAAGAATGATGTCCTGGCCGGGAGTAATAGCCGCCTATCGCGATTACCTGCCGGTAACCGATAAGACGCCCATAGTGACCCTGCTGGAAGGCAATACGCCTCTAATTCCGGCGGGCAATCTTTCCCGCCGGTTGGGGCTGAAGTTGTATTTTAAGTACGAGGGCCTGAATCCCACGGGCTCCTTTAAAGACCGGGGAATGTGCATGGCGGTGGCCAAGGCCGTGGAAGAAGGCTCGCGAGCCATCATGTGCGCTTCTACCGGCAATACTTCGGCTTCTGCCGCCGCCTACGCGGCGCGCTGCGGCCTGAAATGCAGCGTGCTTATACCGGAAGGGAATATTGCCCTGGGGAAACTGGCGCAGGCGCTCTTTTACGGCGCCCGGGTTATAGCCATTCAGGGGAACTTCGATCAGGCTTTAAATCTGGTTAAAAAGATAACAGCCGAGCACCCTATTACCCTGGTAAATTCCCTTAATCCCTACCGCATCGAGGGGCAGAAGACGGCGGCCTTTGAAATTTGCGACACCCTCGGCCAAGCCCCGGATTACCTGGCCATCCCAGTAGGCAACGCCGGTAACATCACCGCCTACTGGAAGGGTTTTTGTCAGTACCGGGAGACGGGTAAAATAGAAGCTCTACCGCGTATGCTTGGCTTCCAGGCGGAAGGGGCGGCGCCCATTGTACGGGGAGAAATCGTGCCTAACCCGGAGACCGTGGCTACGGCCATAAGGATCGGCAACCCGGCGAGCTGGCAAGGGGCGGTAAAGGCCATAAAGGAATCCCAGGGGTTAATCGACTGCGTAAGCGATGCCGAAATTCTGGCAGCGCAGAGTCTGCTCGCCTGCGAGGAAGGCATCTTTGCCGAACCGGCTTCGGCCGCTTCTTTGGCCGGTGTTTTAAAATTAAGCCGGAAAGGCTTTTTCCCCCGCGAAACCACGGTAGTGTGCGTGCTTACCGGGCACGGACTTAAAGACCCCGATGCGGCTTTAAAACAGGCAGGAAAACCCCTTTCCCTCCCGGCGGAAGTTAGCGCTGTATTGGAAGCCGTGCTTTAAAAGTAGGGGCGAAAGAAATGCCGCGCATAAAAGTGCCGGCCACGACGGCCAATCTCGGACCCGGTTTTGATTCCCTGGGCCTAGCCCTGAACCTTTACGATTATATCGAGGTAAGCCGATCGGAGAAAAAATTAGAAATAGAGGTATCGGGCGAAGGGTCCGACAGCATACCCCGGGGGCAGGAAAACATCGCCTACCTCGGCGCCGCTGCGGTTTTCAAAGCCGTGGGCAGGGAGGTCCCGGGTCTAAAAATCAGCTTTCAAAATAACATCCCGGTGGCCAGGGGTCTGGGGTCCAGCGCGGCCGCCTTAATCGGCGGTATGCTGGGCGCCAACAGCCTGTTAGGTGAACCCCTCAACCGGAACGAAGTTATAAATCTGGCTGCGGCCCTGGAAGGCCACCCCGATAATGTGGCAGCTGCCGTTCTCGGCGGCATGGTAGTGACGGCCTTAAACGGTAAAAATGTATATTGCCAGCGCCTGCAGCCGCCCCAGGAATTGCATGTGACCGTAGCCATCCCCGATTTTTCCGTCTCAACGCGCCTTGCCCGGAGCGTCTTGCCGACGAAGGTGGCTCTGGAGGACGCCATTTTTAACGTCAGCCGCGCCGCGCTCCTGGTGGCCGCAGTGGCTGCCGGGAACCTGGAGTTAATGGGCAAAGTTATGGAGGATAAACTGCACCAGCCTTACCGCCTGCCCCTGGTGCCGGGGCTCACTGAGGTTTTCGCCGCCGCGCGATCCGCCGGGGCGCTGGCGGTCGCTTTGAGTGGATCGGGCCCCACGGTAGTCGCCTTCAGCAGCGGCAGGATTCCGGCAATCGGCGAAGCCATGTGTAAAGCTTTTGCCCAGAAAGGCATCCACTGCAAAATTTGTGAATTAACTCCAGCCCATAACGGCGCCGAAATCGAGGCTTAAACTTTGCGGGAGGGAGAAATTTGGCCTTAATAGTTCAAAAGTACGGAGGCACTTCGGTTGCTAACCCGGAGCGCATTAAAAACGTAGCCCGTCGGGTGGTGGCTACGCGCCGGGCCGGCAACCAGGTGGTGGTGGTTGTTTCCGCCCCTGGCGATACTACAGATGAATTAATTGCCCTGGCCAAGCAGATCACCGACCGCCCGTCGCCGCGAGAAATGGATATGCTCCTGGCAACCGGCGAGCAGATGTCTATCGCTCTCTTGGCCATGGCCATCCAGGATTTGAACGAACCGGTTATATCCCTTACCGGGCCGCAGGTGGGAATTGTAACGGATTCCGTTCACACCAAAGCCAAAATCTTAAGTGTAAGCTGCGAGCGTTTAGAGAAGGAGCTGCAAAAGGGCAATATCGTCATTGTAGCCGGCTTCCAAGGCATGACCTGCGAACATGAAATTACTACCTTGGGGCGCGGCGGTTCCGATACTACGGCCGTGGCCCTGGCCGCCGCCCTGAAGGCCGATGTTTGCCAAATTTATACCGATGTGGACGGAGTCTACACTGCCGACCCGCGGGTAGTGCCGGGAGCGCGCAAGCTGGCCTCCATTTCTTACGATGAAATGCTGGAACTGGCCAGTCTAGGCGCCCAGGTTTTGCAGCCCCGGTCGGTGGAATTTGCCAAGCTGCACGGCGTAGTGCTGGAAGTGCGCTCCAGCTTTAATAACAACGAAGGCACTCTGGTGAAAGAGGTGACGGAAATGGAAAAAGCAATGGTGGTCAGCGGGGTGGCCGGTGATAAAAACGTGGCCAGGCTGGCCGTTTTCGGCGTCCCCGACCGGCCGGGGATAGCCAAGACCCTCTTTTCAGCCCTGGCCAGGGAAAGCATCAACGTAGACATGATCGTACAGAGCTATATGCGTGACGGTATTAACGACATCGCCTTTACAATCGGGCGCGACGACCTGGATAAGGCGGTCAGGGTCTGTGAGCAGGTGAAAGAGGAAATAGGGGCCAGCGGCATGGCTTACGATGACCGCGTGGCCAAAGTTTCCATTGTAGGAGCCGGGATGATTACCAACCCGGGCGTGGCGGCGGAGATGTTCGCCTGCCTAGCGGAGCAGGGGATTAACATTCACATGATCAGCACCTCGGAAATAAAGATTTCCTGCATTATTGACGAAGAGCATTTGACACGGGCTATGAAAGCGCTGCATGAAAGGTTTATCGGGCCGGCAGAATCATAGTTACTGCAAACGGCGAGCTATCCAATACGAAGGCCGGCAGCCGAATGCCACCAGGTGAACAATTTTTAAGCTGAAAAGCCCCCAAGCTGGGGGCTTTTTCTTTTCGGTCTTCGTATTATGATGTAAAAACGGTTTGGAGGTAAAGTTATGGAGCGACAGGTTAAACCACCCTGCCCCTCGGGGCGATACTGGCAGGTAGCGCCGGGGGATACGCTTTACCTGATCTCGCGAAGGGCAACCACGACTGTTAGCGAACTTTTGAGGCTTAACCCCGGCATCGATCCGGATAATTTACAAGTGGGCCAGTTTCTCTGCCTGCCGCCCGAACAGCCGCCCTGTCCTTCAGGTTTATACTGGGTGGTAGCGCCCGGAGACACTTTGAGCTCTATCGCCCGCTCTGTCGGAACGACGGTAGAGGTGCTCCTGCGGCTTAACCCCGGCGTGGACCCTTTTAATTTGCAGGTAGGCCAGAACATCTGCCTGCCGGAACTATAGCTTATACTTCGGAATACAGTCAACAAAAAAGCCACGCCGGATTGGCGGCGTGGCATTAATTTAAACTTATTTTAGGATTTCCTTTAAGTCCTGCTCCGGCGTGGTAATCGGCTTCAGGTCGTAATTCTGCTGCAGTACCTGCAATACATTGGGCGTAAGGAAAGCCGGCAGGGAGGGGCCGATACGGATGTTCTTCACGCCCAGATAGAGCAGGGTTAGAAGGATAGCCACCGCCTTCTGCTCGAACCAGGAAAGGACCAGGCTCAACGGAAGCTCGTTGACGCTGCAGTTAAAAGCGTCGGCTAGGGCCAGGGCTACCTGGATGGCCGAATAGGCGTTGTTGCACTGGCCGATGTCGATGAGGCGGGGAATGCCGTCGATGTCGCCCAGATCGAGGTAGTTAAAGCGGTACTTGCCGCAGCCCAGAGTCAGCACCACGCAGTCGCGCGGGACTTTTTCTACGAACTCGGTGTAATAGTTGCGTCCCTTTTTGGCGCCGTCGCAGCCGCCAACCAAGAAGAAGTGGCGGATCTTGCCGCTTTTAACGGCTTCAATGATTTTGTCGGCCAGGCCCAGGATGGCGCTGTGGTGGAAGCCGGTAACCAGCGTGCCGCCTTCCTTTTCCTCTAGGGGAGGAAGGGACTTGGCCTTCTCGATTACCGGCATAAAATCCCGGTTCTTGATATGGGTTACGCCGGGCAGCCCTGCGATGCCGCAGGTAAACATGCGTTCGCGATAGGATTCCTTGGGTATTAACACGCAGTTGGTGGTCCCCAGAATGGCCCCCGGGAAAGCCTCGAATTCCGACTTTTGATTCTGCCAGGCGCTCCCGTAATTGCCCACCAGGTGCGGGAATTTTTTAAGTTCCGGGTAGGCGTGGGCCGGCAGCATTTCGCCGTGGGTATAAACGTTAATGCCTGTACCCTCGGTTTGCTTCAGAAGTTCATAGAGGTCAAGCAAGTCGTGGCCGGTAACCACAATGCCGGGGCCGGCTTTGGTTCCTGTAGAAACTTTTGTGGGCGCGGGGGTGCCGAAGCGCTCCACGTGGGCTTTGTCCAGCATTTCCATGGCCCGCAAGTTCATTTCTCCCGCCTTGAGCACCAACTCTATATGGCGGTTGAGATCGAAATCGACATTGGTCAGAGTAGCGAAAAGCCCTTCGTGCATAAAAGCATCTACTTGCTCATCGCGGGCGCCGAGCTCACGGGCATGATAGGCGTAGGCGGCAATTCCTTTGAGGCCGATAATAAGGGTGTCCTGAAGGCTGGCGATATCCTCATTCTTACCGCAAACACCAACCTTGGTGCAGCCGGTGCCCCCGGCCGTCTGCTCGCACTGGTAACAAAACATGGTTCCATTCCCCCTTAAAACTGGTTTAAATTGCGCAAATCTAACTCAATAATAGGCTCCGTTGCCCTGGACACGCTGTGACGTAACTCACAGTTTTAAAAAAATTCCCGGTTTAAAACAACCCGGATAAGAGAAATGATATAATTTAACCATAGGCGTGCCTTCTACAACGGCCGGAGGTGATCCCTTTTGCGTACTGGTACGGCCAGTTTACCGCTGCACGGCGGGCATTGCCCTCCCTGGCTTTTCGAGCGCATGCAAAAGCTGGGGGCGGCAATTGTTGAGGTCATCGTGCGAGAATACGGCCCGCAAGAGGTGTTGCGCCGCCTGAGCGACCCCTTTTGGTTTCAGGCTTTCGGATGCGTACTGGGGTTTGACTGGCACTCTTCCGGCCTGACCACTACCCTGTGCGGTGCTTTGAAAGAGGGCTTAAAAGGTAGAGAGAAGGATTTTGGGCTGGTGATCGCCGGCGGCAAGGGGCGGGTATCGCGCCAGACGCCCCGGGAAATCGAAGCTGCCGGAGAGCGCTACGCTTTGCCTTTAGATGCCAGCCGGCTGATCCAGGCCAGCCGCATGGCGGCTAAAGTAGACAATACCGCCCTGCAGGACGGCTACCAGCTTTATCACCATGTATTTGTTTTTACCTTTAAAGGGGAATGGGCGGTAATCCAGCAGGGGATGAACGAGCAGAGCCGCCTGGCGCGGCGCTATCACTGGTTGAGCGAAGAAGTGAGGGACTTCGTCTGCGAACCCCACAGCGCCATCTGCTGCGATCGGCGCGGCCAGGCGTTAAACCTGGTTGCCCGCGAAAGCGGGCGGGTGCGGCAGGTAATGGCAGAACTAGCATGCCAGAAACCGGACCGGGTATTAGTTGAATTTAAAAGGATTTTGGAATCCGCAGCGCTGAATATGCCCTGGCGCCACGACATCCCCAGGGCCGACTATCTTAATAAAGCCCTGCTTAAACTTTATGCGAGCCAGCCACAGGACTTTGCCTCCGTCCTAGGGGTGGAAGGAGTCGGGCCTAAGACCCTGCGCGCCCTGGCGATGGTTGCCGAAGTAGCTTACGGGACGCCGGCAAGCTTTCGCGACCCGGTAAAATACAGCTTTAGCCACGGAGGCAAGGACGGCCACCCCTACCCGGTGGACCGCCGCCTCTATGACCGTTCTATCGCCGTATTAAAAAAGGGGCTGGAAGAAGCTAAAATCGGCCGCACCGAAAAACTGCAGGCGCTGAAAAAATTGAGCCAGATGTACGGTTAGCTTAGGACCTAAGCCTTCAGCCGGGCGCCGGCTAACGGCAAAAGCTGGCGGGCGGCCGCCATAATGAACTGGGGGGTCCCGCGCGCACTGCCGGCTGCCGGCACCCTGGTTTCATTCGCCAACAGAATCGCTCCTCTTTTCAATCTGTTTTAGCGTCTTTAATATTCAGCCTGGCCTTGCGATCGCCTTCTTCTTCCAGGGCTTTCTCACCGGCTTTAATCATCTTCCTGACCATGTTGCCGCCGATTTTCCCCGCCTCGCGGACGGTCAACTCATCGCCGGCATCGGCCAGGTCGTCTTCCAAGCCGAGTTCCTTGGCAGTTTCCCACTTGAGCCGCTCCAAATGACGTTTTGAGCGTAGGGTATCGTTGTCTTTTTTATGTCCCATCGTCTCTCACCTCGTTTTTATTTTCTCCGCTTCCTTTACGGGTATGCAAAAACCCGGCATCTCCGCCGGGTCTAATTAGGAAACAGGCGGCGGTGTATTGCGCCGTTAAAAAGCTAGAAGCCCATAAAAGCCAAGCCTACCAACAATGGTGATCAAAAAGGCCTTAACGAGGCCAATGGTGGTTTTTGCGCAGCTCGTAGCCCTTGTTTTTCAGAGCAGTGATCGGTTAGTGTAAAATTTCAGTAGGTGATCCAGACCCGGAGGAATCTGGACAAAGGATAAAGAAAAAGAGACCTCACAAACCTAAAAACCCTAAAGAAAGGA
>JASUSV010000073.1 GCA_030445865.1 Clostridia bacterium | reverse complement strand
TCCGCTTTCGGCCTCGTTAAGTTTGGCTAGCCGCTCGGGTTTAGTCGCTCGCTTTCAAGCCAAAGCAGGCCTCCCCCAGCGAAAACTGGGGATAACCCAAGCCACCGGCAGGCCTGGCCGCAAGCGAACTAGCAAGGCTTGCTCGTATGCAGGATTTACCAGCTTTAGAACCGGAGGGCCAGGACCTGTATCCCGGCCAAGAAGAGCCGTAACCGGGACCTATGCCCCCAAAAGCTTGCGCAGATCTTCCCTTCCGGTAGTAGCGGCCGGCCCCAGGCCGTATTTTTTACGCGCCCGTTCGTCCGGGTTGCCCAGGCGGCCGGTTTTCATAAACATATCCACACCGCCTTTAAGCGGCGGCGGTAGAATGTTGCGCTCCATGGCTAGGTGCTTTAGAGTGGAAAAGACTTTCTCCATGCCGAACTTTTGCGGGCATAGTTCATAGCAGGTATGGCACTCCAGGCACTTCCAGATTTCAGGTGAAGATATGAGCTCCTCGATCTTTCCAGCCAGAACCTCGCCGATCAACCGGTTGGGATTAAAAGTATTGCTGCTCTCCGCCACCGGGCAGTCGACAACACAGGCGCCGCACTCATAACATTTACGCACCGCCTGGAGGTCTAAATGCCGGCGCACTAATTCATAGGCCCCTAGATAGTTCTCCCAAACTCTAAAAAAGCCGGCGGTATCGACGCGGTGGCCGTCCAGACCCAGTTCCTGCGGATCAAGGCCCATAGCCAGCCCCAATAGCTCCGGATAGGTAAAAACGGGAACGTGCAGGTGCTCGCCCTGGCGTTGGGCCAGATATTGTTTTTGGTCATACTGCATAAAGCAAGCCGGGCAAACAACAGTAAGGGCGTCGGCCCCAGCGGCCTGCACCTCGAGCAGTTTTTTTCTGGTTAGAGCCAGAGATTCTTCTGCCTCCCCGACATTACCAAGCCCGTTACCGCAGCACAACATCTTCGTCTCATAGGCCAGGCTGCTCGCCCCCAGGGCTTCCACCAAGGCATCATATTTCCCGGGCTTGAGGGGATCGTCAAAGCGGATGGCCGAACTCGGGCGAAGAAGATGGCAACCGTTATGCACAGCAATTTTTAAACCGTTCAGGGGCTTGCGCAGGCTGGCCCGGATTTTACTTAAGCCGACTTTGTCATGTAAGAACTCAACCAGATGGAGGACCTGTACCCGCCCCTGGTAGGTTAAGCCTAATGCGGAGAGGCGTTCATTGACCTTCTTTTTAAGTTCGGAGGAGTTATTTAATTCCGCCGCCGCTTCTTTCAAGGTGCTGTAGCAACCATTGCAGGCCGTAATTACGTCCAGCCCTTCTTTTTCGGCTAGGGCCAGATTCCTGGAAGCTACTAACAACCATTCAAATTCCTTAAAATTTTTTATAAGGCTCTTTTCCGGGCAGCAGGTAAAACCCGGTAAATCTACATAAGCTACCCCCAGGTGGTTAAGAACCATGCGGGTGGATTTTTCTATAAAGGGCAAGCGTGCCGGGATTTGGCATCCCCAGAAAAAAGCATAGGTTTTTTGTTCCATAATTTATTTCCCCCAAACTTCTAAAAATTCCTGGGAGAATATGTCCGCGTTATAAGAACTGCGGACGAAAGGAGCGCTGGCCACAAAAATAAACCCCATCTCGCGGCCGCGAATCTCGTAACAATTAAAAACTTCCGGCTCAATATATTCTACTACCGGCAGGTGCTCCGAGGAAGGCTGGAGATACTGGCCGATGGTCAGAATATCGCATCCCACCCGGCGCAGTTCCCGCATGACCTGGATTACCTCGCCTTCCGTCTCGCCCAGGCCGACCATTATACCGGACTTGGTATAAATCCCGGGATTGAATTTTTTTACTTTCAGCAATACTTCCAGACTGCGCTGGAAATCAGCTCCCGGCCTCACGCTGGGGTAAAGCCTGGGAACGGTCTCGACGTTGTGGTTGAAAATGTTGGGAACGGCAGCCACTACGGCAGCAATGGCTTCTTCCCGGCCCTTGAAATCCGGCGTTAATACCTCCACTATGCAGCCCGGCAAACGCTCGCGCAAAGCCCTTATAGTAGCTGCAAAATGGCCGGCGCCACCGTCGGGGAGATCATCGCGGGTAACCGAAGTAACCACTACATGGCGCAAACCCAGCCGCGCCGCTGCTTCCGCGACCCGCTGGGGCTCTCCGGGATCCAGGGGTTCCGGCTCACCATTCCTGACGGCACAAAAACGGCAGTTGCGCGTGCAGATATTGCCCAGGATCATAAAGGTAGCCGTATGACGGGCAAAACATTCGCCCTGATTGGGGCAGCGGGCGCTCTGGCAAACGGTGTTAAGACCTAGCTCTTCTAAAATCGCCCTGGTGGCTTCCAGGTCTCCTGCCGCCGGGAGGCGCTTTCGTAACCAGGAGGGAAGTCTTCCGGCCATGAGCGTACCTCCCCCTTTCTAAGAATGCACGCTCACGCCGTGAACCGCTTCGGCTGCTTCCATCATGGCTTCGGCAAGCGTCGGATGGGCGTGGATAGTAGCCGCCAGATCAGAAACCTTAATCTGCTGGCTCACGGCCAGCACTCCCTCGGCAATAAGCTCGGTGGCGTGAGGCCCTATAATATGTACTCCCAAAATTTTATCGGTACCTGCCTCGGCGACAATCTTTACGAAGCCCTCGGCCTCACCTATAGTTAAAGCTTTACCGCTGGCCATAAAGGGGAATTTGCCTACTTTAACGTTTAAGCCCCGTTCTTCAGCCGCTTCTTTAGTCAGGCCGACACTGGCAATCTCCGGCTGGGTAAAAATACAGCTGGGCACGGCATCGTAATTTACTCTGGTAGGCCGGCCCAGGATGGTTTGCACGCAGGCTATCCCTTGCGCCGAAGCGACATGGGCCAGTTGCGCTTTATTGGTTACGTCTCCCACGGCATAAATGCCAGCTACATTAGTGCGGTGGTATTCGTCAACCAGTATTTCACCCCGGTTTCCTAAGGCTACGCCGACTTTATCCAAGCCCAGCCCTTCGGTATTAAGCCGGCGGCCGATAGAAATAAGTACCTTCTCCGCCTTTAATTCTTCGCCGCTTTCAAGGGTAGCTACAACTTCACCGCCGGCCTCACGTACGCCGGTGATCTGTATTTTAGTTTTAATTTCTACCCCGGCCTTTTTAAGCACGGCTTGCATGCGCCGGGAGATTTCTCCATCCAGCATGGGCAAAATAGTAGGCATGGCCTCAACAATGGTTACCCGGCTTCCCAGGATATTAAATAGGGTGGCAAACTCGCAGCCGATAACGCCACCGCCGATAATGAGCAAGCTCTGCGGTACCGAGGTCCAGGCCAGGGCTTCGGTGCTGGTTACTACCGTCCGACCGTTATAACCTAAAGATTTAATCAAAGCCGGTTCGGAACCGGTAGCCAGGATAATATTTTCAGCTTCTACCTCGCGGCACTCTCCTTCGGGAGTAGCCACCTCAATAAGACGGGCGCTCTTGAGTTTAGCCTCTCCTTTTAGAAAATCAACTTTATTCTTCTTAAAGAGAAAGGCGATGCCCTGGGCCAGTTGTTTAACTACCGCATCTTTACGTGCCGCCAGGCGGGCATAATCTACTTTCAAACCTTCAACGCTGATGCCGAACTGCTCTGCTCCCTTAAGATTTTTTAATATAGAAGCACCTGCCAGCAGGGCTTTGGTAGGAATACATCCCCGGTTCAAGCAGGTACCGCCCAGACTATCCCGCTCGATTACTATTACACTGGCACCTAACTGCGCGGCACGAATGGCCGCCACGTATCCCCCGGGACCGCCGCCAATAACGGCAATCTTATAAACCATAAAACCCGTCCCCCTGACACTAATTTGGGGGATTAAACCCCCAACTAATCTTTTTCTCGCTAAAGATTTATTTTTCCTTCCTCAATTGTAGCCTTTTTAATACACATACAGGCGGCCATAGGG
Organism: Clostridia bacterium; assembly: GCA_030445865.1. Lineage (GTDB taxonomy): Bacteria > Bacillota > DSM-521 > Neomoorellales > Neomoorellaceae > JASUSV01. The sequence goes on along the minus strand of JASUSV010000073.1, from coordinate 3,990 downwards.
ACGACTGGAAACCGGGATTAATTTGCAAAATTCTTTCCGACGTACCTCGTCATAGTCCAGGCCGAATTCCCGGCAAAAGCGGCCTACATAAGTAGCGATATTGTTTTCATCTTGCTCGTCTAGTTCCCGTATGGCCACTTCTTTGCCCAGGTAAAAAGGGTCAACCTTGCCGCGCAGGTAAATAACTCCCCCGTGCATGCCCGTACCCAAGTAGTCACCGGCCAGGGGCTGGCCGTCCCGGCAATTTAAGCCCAGGAGAAACATCATGCCGCCGGCCATATATTCACCTAAAAAATCGCCCGCCGTACCCCCTATAACCAGAACCGGGACTTGGCGGCGGTATTCTTTCATATGGATGCCCACGCGATAGCCGACATCGCCCCGGATAAAAATCTGGCCCCCGCGCATGCCGTAACCGATTACGTCGCCGGCGCTACCATGGACCACTACCGTGCCGCTGTTCATAGTATTGCCGATGGCGTCCTGGCCATTACCCCAGACAACTATCTTTTCCGGCCCATCCATAAAGGAAGCCAGGTCGTTTCCGGGAACGCCCTTAATTTCTATAGTTATTTTTTGGTGAATGCCGCTACCGATATAACGCTGGCCGTTTACATTTATCAATTCGAAATGAGTTTCACCTGCATCTGCCGCCTGCCTTACCAGTTCGTTAAGTTGACGATAATGCATACCCCGCGCGTCAATCTGCATTCCCGAGATCACGCTCCTGAAAACCTAAAACTTGGTCAGATACTGGTCGATTTCCCACTGGTGGACGCAGGCACGATATTGCTCACATTCGATAGTTTTGGCCTCGATAAAACGCTCGTAAATATGCGGCCCCAGGGCTTCTATAATGACGGGATCTGCCTTGAGGTATTCTAGAGCTTCATCAAGGGTTTTAGGCAAAAGCTCGATCTTGAGCTCCCGCAATTCCTCCATATTCATGGCGTAAATATTGCGGTCTACGGGAGGTGGCGGCAAAATTTTATTTTTAATACCGTCTAGACCTGCCTTCAGCATCACCGCAATGGCCAGATAGGGGTTGCAGGAAGGATCGGGGTGCCTTACTTCTAGGCGGGTCGAAAGACCGCGTTTGGCCGGGATGCGGATCAAGGGGCTGCGGTTCTTCGGCGACCAGGCAATATAGACCGGCGCTTCGTAACCCGGCACCAAACGTTTGTAGGAATTAACCGTCGGGTTGGTAATGGCCGTCATGCCTTTAGCGTGAGCTATAAGACCGCCGAGAAAGTACATGGCAGTATCGCTTAGCTGCAGTTCTTTAGAAGGATCATAAAAAGCATTTTCCCCGTCCCGGAAAAGAGAAATGTTGCAGTGCATACCGGAGCCGTTAATGCCGTAAATCGGCTTAGGCATAAAAGTAGCATGCAGGCCGTGCCGCTGGGCGATGGTGCGTACGACAAACTTAAAGGTGGCAATGTTGTCTGCCGTCTTCAAGGCGTCGGCGTACTTAAAATCTATCTCGTGCTGGCCGGGAGCCACCTCGTGGTGGGAGGCTTCAATTTCAAAACCCATTTGCTGCAAAGTTAAAACCATATCGCGCCGCGCGTCTTCGCCCAGGTCGACGGGCGTAAGGTCGAAATAGCTGGCCCGGTCATGGGTCTCCAGGGTCGGCCGACCGCTGGCATCGGTATGAAAGAGGAAAAACTCCGCTTCCGGTCCGACATTCATGGTAAAACCCAGTTCCTCTGCCTCGGCAATCACCCGCTTTAAAGTATTGCGCGGACAGCCGATAAAGGGCGTGCCGTCGGGGTTATAAACGTCGCAAATGAGCCTGGCCACGGAGCCGTCGTGAGGTCGCCAGGGAAAAACGACAAAAGTCGAAGGGTCAGGTCTCAGATACATATCAGATTCTTCTATACGGACGAATCCCTCAATAGAAGAACCGTCGAACATTAACTCATTATTTAAGGCCTTAGGCAGCTGGTCAACGGTGATAGCCACATTTTTCAGCACCCCAAAAATATCCGTGAACTGCAGGCGGACAAATTTTACCCCCCACTCCTCTGCCTTTCTCAAAACCTGCTCCCGCAAATCGGTCTCTGCCATTATAGCTCCTCCTCCAGAATTCTTTAAAAAACCAGCCTTTCTCATCATAAACCGAAAAACTATCTAAAAAAGACAAAAGACGACCCTCGGAACTCTTTTTTACTAAAAAGAGTTACTTACCCCGACAGGACGCCGTTGCCCTGATAAGTTTATTTATTTTTCGCCCCTGATTATAACATAACCTTATAATTTTATTCAATGGAAAGTCGTTAAGTATACAAATACGCGTACAATTATTTCCCCTTTTCTAATTCGTAGGCCACAATAATGGCCTCGGCGATAGAGCGCATAGGTACGCACCTGTCCATAGCCCTTTTCTGGATGCGGCGATAAGCTTCGGCCTCTGTTAAACCTAAAGTTTCCATTAAAATCCCTTTAGCCCTTTCTACAGCCTTCCTGGTTTCCAACGCGTCTTTTAGCTTTTCCACTTCCTTTTCCAACTGACAAATCCGGCGGTAATTGATCAAGGCTCCTTCTACCATCGCCAATAATGTTGCTTCCTGGACCGGCTTTAGCAATAGGCCGTATATACCCGCAGCCGGGCTTTTACTTAAAAGCCCCGGCTGCCAGTAAGAACCCAGCAATAAAACGGGAGCCAAACGGTCCTGCTCGATTATTTCCGCTACGGCCAGGCCGTTCATGCCGGTTAATTCTTGATCGACTATTACCAAGTCGGGCTTGCGCAAACGTATAAGTCTCAGGGCCTGGGGAGCATCGGCCGCTTCCCCGGTAACTTGATAACCTTCCTTAGTTAACATACGGCGTAAAGCCTGGCTGGTATTTTTATCGGCTGTAACCAAAAAGATTTTACCCCGATCCATTAAAGCCCTCGCTCCTGCCTCTCCCCGTTACCCTCAAAACAACAAAAAAGTCCACTTTAAGCCGGACACATTATGTATCCAGCCCAAAGAGGACACCCTTGCCCCATAAATGCATATTTTCTTAGCTAATTATATGCCAGGGGCCTGAAAAAAACAAGGGCTTAAGACGCGGAATATTGTATACCATTTATCCCGCTCGCTGCTCTTCATGCAGGCTTCCCTGCATAATATTGCCATGACGTTTCCTGCGTCGATCCATAATCAACTTGTAAACTTCGTCCCTCAATTGCACAAACTTGCTATCGACCCTATTTCTTGGCCGCGGTAAGGGTACATCAACACTAGCCTTAATTTTCCCGGGATTAGGCGTCATTACAACTACCCGATCGCCAAGGTAAATAGCCTCTTCAATATCATGGGTTACAAAGATGACTGTTTGTTTCTCTTCCTTCCAAATACGCGTAATTTCCTCCTGCATCTGCAACCTTGTAAAAGCATCTAATGCCCCTAGGGGCTCATCCATCAGCAGAATCTTGGGCTTTAAGCTCAAGGCGCGAGCAATTGCTACCCGCTGCCTCATACCTCCTGATAGTTGATGGCTTAGAGCCTTTTCAAACCCTTGAAGTCCTACCAAATGAATATACTTATCAACTATTTTTTGGCGCTCTTTCTTGGGGACCCCTCTGAGTTCAAGGCCAAAGCCAATATTTTCTTCCACAGTTCGCCAAGGGAAAAGGGCGTATTCTTGAAAAACCATGCCCCGGTCCAGCCCGGGGCCTTTTACTTTTTCACCATCAATGGTGATAATACCTCCATCATAACTCTCTAAACCAGCAATAATTTTCAATAACGTACTTTTGCCGCATCCGGAAGGACCTACCAGGCAGATAAACTCGCCGTCGTGAATTGTCAACGAAATTTCATCCAGAACCAGAATCCTTTCTTTCTTTTTGATACCGTACCACTTACATACCCGAATTACCTCAATACTCATAGGCATCCTCCTATCTCAATAATTTGCTTCTAGCTTATTGAATCTCCTGCTCTCTTAGATTTTCATTTTTTATGATGAAGTCTAAGAGGGCAGATCAAGTCTTCT
>JASUSV010000072.1 GCA_030445865.1 Clostridia bacterium | reverse complement strand
CCCGTCCCTTAAGGGACGGGAGGCTAACCCGCGGTACCACCCTAATTGGCTAGTAAAAGCCCGGCTCTTTAAAAGCACAAACTTGTGCTCGGCCTTTAACGGGGCCAGCGTCCTCGCCTAGCGCTTCTTGCGTTCGGGAGGCGACTCCAGGGCGGCCTTCAGCAACTCTTGCGCCGGGCTTTCACCCTCCCCGGCTCGCTTTGAGGCAAGTTCAGCTGCCTACTCTTCCCTTTCCTTGTCTTTAGGCTTTAAGTTTACAATAATTTTAGCATCCGGAAGCTTAACCTGTCAATTCTTTTTAATTACTTTCTTGCTTTCTGTGCGAAACTGCGGATAATTTATATTTTCTCTTCTCCGGTTTTAGCCTTTTTAAGGTATCGTACCAGGGCGGAAGGCTGGGCCAGCTTTTCTTTTTCTAAGCTGATCAGCGTAATACCTTCCTGGCGGCAATAGTAGTGGCGGCGCCAATCCCGCCGGTCATGGCGGGCTAATTCGAACCCCAGTTTCAGGCGGGGCAAATAAAACAGGAGGGTACCCCCGCGCGTCTGGTGGGATTGAACAATTTCCTCCCCCGGAAAAGCCTGCTGCAGGGCTATAAGCAGGGCCCGGCGGGTGGCTTCTTCGGGGTCGGGAGGGGGCGGTTCCTCCCCCGTTTCCTCTGCGGCCGGAGGCGCCTTAATATCTCCGCTTGCTGCCCCAGCGGTTGAAATAGGCGGCCTGTCGTCGGGAGCGGAGGAAGCCTGGGCTGACATTTCTGTTTCTTCTCCGGTTGCGGTCTCGACCTCGGCCTCATTTTGTAATGCCTCTTCTACCGTTGCCTCTTTTTCTTTGCCTGCCAGGTAAAGGTTTAAGCCCTGGGCGATTATTTCCTGCAAGTCCTGATTAAAGGTACCGAAACTTTTCAACAGCCGCTTGTCGGGTAGACGCTGGGCTATAAGTTGCTCCAGCAGAGCTTGTAAGTGTTCCTTCCGCCCTTCTAGGACTTCCAGCAGCATATCGCCCATACCTGCGACCAAAGAGCAGCATTTTTGGAACTGCTCCTGCCGGGCAACGCCTTCTAAGAGGCTTAGGGATATTACATATTGAATAAGCTCGTCTATGCGGCGTAATATCTGGGTTTCCAATCTTGTCATGGCAAATAGCCACTCCTCCCGCATATATCCTCCGAAATATTTTTATGCTGTGGAAGGAGTGGCTAGAACTTTGGGTTACATGGGAGTTAAGCAGGACGCGGGTAAAGGCCTGCCTCTTGGACGATGGTGGGGATGATTTCCTCCCACATCACCGCCATGATGTGGACGCCGGCTACGCCCTCAATGGTGCGCAGGTGCTTAATTTGCTCTACGCATATGGCCACGCCTTCGGCCTTCGGGTCGCTGGCTTTTTCCATACGCTCAACTATGGAGTCGGGCACGATCATGCCGGCTACCGACTGCTGCATATACTTGGCCGCCCGGGCCGACTTCAGGGGCATGACACCGGCTATTATGGCCGCCCTTTTATGGAGCCCGCGCTCGCGCACCATTTCCATCCAGCGCTCAAAGCGCTCCATATCAAAGATGGCCTGCGTCTGGATGAAATCGGCGCCGGCGTTAATTTTCTTTTCCAGCCTTAATACCCGGAATTCGAAGGGATCGGCGAAGGGGTTGGCGGCAGCACCGATAAAGAAGCGGGGTTCGTGGGCTTTTATTTCTTCGCCGCACAAGAATTTTTTCTCGTCCCGCATGTTTTTAACTGCCTGGATCAATTGAATAGAATCGATGTCGTGCACGTTTTTGCTGTTCGGATGGTTGCCAAAGGACTGGTGGTCGCCCGACAGGCAGAGCACGTTACGAATACCCAGGCTGTAGGCGCCCAGGAGATCGCTCTGCAGGGCGATGCGGTTACGGTCGCGTACCGTCATCTGGATGATGGGCTCGCCTCCGGCCTGAAGGACGTGGACAGCGGCGGCAATGCTGGACATGCGCACGATTGCCGTCTGGTTGTCGGTAAGATTCATGGCGTCCACGTAATCTTTCAGGGTTGTGGCGTGCTTGATTACCCCCTCCGGCGAAGAGTGCTTGGGCGGGCCGACCTCGCCGCTGACGATAAAATGGCCTTCGCTTAGGAGACGTTCTAGTTTGCTGGTGGTCTTCAAGGTCATTCGATCATCACATCCTCGCGCACTACTTTCCGGGGACCGCCGTCGCGGGCATATGACCAGTCTTTAGGAGGTTGAATTTCAAGTAGGAGGTCAAGTTTGCCCAGGGCTTTCATACGGTCGTAAATCAGCTGCCAGGCGCAGGGCGTGTCTTTGTTAACCTCGCACCTACCGTTTTGGGAACCGCCGCAGGGGCCGTTTAAAATGCTCTTTGAGCACCGGATTATCGGGCAGATGCCGCCCGTTTTATAGAGGATGCACTCCCCGCATAGGCCGCAGCGCTCTTCCCAGACGCCGTGCTGTATGGAGCCGCCGGCGAATTTGGTGTTTAGGGCCGGTACCACCCATTTATTGTAACGCTCGGCCAGATACTGCACCCCCACGCCGCAGGCCAGGGAAAGGATTAAGTCCACGTCGTCGGTAACATATTTTTCTAACTGCTGGACGTACTCCGGATCGCACTGCCGCGTTAAAGTAACTTCCACCGTTTCCAGCGGGTTGCCTTCCTTTTTGCGCTTGATGCGCAGGGCGGCGGCCAGAATACCTACTTCTTTTTCACCGCCGGCCAGGCAGACGGTTACGCAACCCCCACAGCCGACGACCAGGATTTTTTTGGCCTCGCCTATTAACTTGTCGATTTCCGCCAGAGGTTTTTGCTCGGCAACAATCATCGGCAATCACCACCTTTGTTCAAAGGACTGGGCCCTAGCTTGCGGATTTTTTCCGTAAACTCGCGGGCGACTTCGGCAAAGCGCGGCCCCATAGAACTGGAAAGGTTGAACATCTCCAGCCTTTCCCCGCCTATCCCTATTTCATCGAGCAACTTTTTTACGTAACGTACGCGTTTTTTGGCCCTGATATTGCCTTTCAAGAAATGGCAGTCGCCTTCCATGCATCCGACCACGTAGACGCCGTCGGCGCCCCTTTCAAAGGCTTCTAGCAATACGCGAGCATCGGTCTTGCCCGAACAGGGCATTTCTATCAGGCGGACGTTGGCCGGATATTGCAGGCGCAAAGATCCGGCCAGGTCGGCAGCGGAATAGCCGCAGTAGAAACAGCTAAAGATGATAATTTTAGGCTCAAAATCGGCCACGGCTACACCTCCTCGAAGAGGCCGGCCACCTTGGCCAGGAGCTGATTATCTTTATAGTGCTGCAGCTGGATGGCTTTAGCCGGGCACTCGCCGGCGCAGGTACCGCAGCCCTGGCACTGTACGGGGTTGATTTCGGCCACATTTTGTTCGTTGATAAAGGGCACGTTGTACGGGCAGACGCGGACGCAGGTTAAGCAGGCGGCGCATTTATCCTGGTCCACTTTGGCCACTACACCGCCAACCATCAGATTTTCTTTAGAAAGAATGGTGCAGGCTCGCGCCACGGCGCCTAATGCCTGGTAAATGGCTTCCTGCAAGAATTTAGGCGAGTGGGCTGCCCCGCATAAGAATATACCTGCTGAGGGAAAATCAATGGGCGACAATTTAGCATGGGTTTCTACGAAGAACCCGTCTTCGTTTAAGGGTAACTTCAGCATCGTAGCCAACTTTTCGATGCCTGCCGGCGCCACTGCGCCCGTCGCCAGCACCAGCTTGTCGGGCCACAAGACAAGGTCGGCGTCCGAGCCGGGATCGTGAACCTCGACTTCTAAGAGGCCGACATCTCGCCGGCGTACCAGGGGTTTACGCTCGGGGTCGTATTCGATAAAGATAATGCCCTTCTCCCTGGCCTGGCGGTAGTAGTCCTCCAGGAAGGCGTAGGTGCGTATATCCCGGTAAAGGATGTAAACTTTAGTTTCCGGGCTGCGTTCTTTTATGACCAGGGCATTTTTGATGCTCTGGGCGCAGCAGGTGCGGCTGCAGTACTGGCGTTCGCCTTCCCTGGAGCCCACGCACTGGATGAAGACCACCTGCTTATTTACCTGGCTGTCCCACTTGCCTTCGGCCAGCATCTGCTCCAACTGGGTATTGGTTATGACCCGCTCATCCTGCCCGTAAAGGTATTCAGCCGGGGTATATTCCTGGCTTCCGGTAGCTATGATTACCACTCCGTGCTCCAGCTTTTCGGTACGCCGGACGTGCTCACGGCCGGGCTCGCCCAGGGAAATGGTAGTGATGAAATGGCCCTGGTGGCCCCCGAAATCTTCCAGGCGGGCGTTGGTAAACACCTTGATGCGGGGCTCGGCCTTAACCCTGGCTATCAGGTCACCCAGGAAGGCCTGGAGATCGGTACCTTCGATGCTGCGGCGTAAATGGCGGGCGTAACCGCCCAGTTCGCTTTCTTTTTCCACTAGGTAGGCGGTAAAGCCCTGCTCAGCGATGGCCAAAGCGGCCGTCATGCCGGCTACGCCGCCGCCGATGATCAGGGCGCTGGGTATTACCGGCACTGGCTGCAGGCTTAAAGCTTCATGAGTTTTAACTTTAGCTACGGCCATGTGCACCAGGTCTTTGGCCTTTTCGGTAGCGTTGGCCGGTTCGTTGCGGTGCACCCAGGAGCACTGGTCGCGGATGTTGGCCATTTCAAAGTAGAACTGGTTTAGCCCCGCCTCTCGTAAGGCTTCGCGGAATAGGGGCTGATGGGTACGGATGGTGCAGGAAGCCACTACCACCCGATTTAGATTGTGCTCGCGGATGGCATCCTTGATTTTCTTGAGGGTATCTTGCGAGCAGGTGTAAAGATTATTTTCCGCATAGACTACCCCGGGCAACTTGCGGGCGTATTCCACCACCGCCGGCACGTCTACGACGCCGGCAATATTAATGCCGCAGTGGCAGATGAAGACGCCTACCCGCGGTTCCTCGCCGCTTACGTCTCGTTCCGGCGGGTATTCTTTGGGCTTAACCAGGGTGTTGCGCGCCGGTGCCAGGGCGCTGCCGGCGCAGGCTGCCGCGGCGCTGGCATTCATGACGGTTTCAGGAATATCCCGCGGGCCCTGGAAAGCGCCGGCCACGTAGATGCCAGGGCGGCTGGTGGCTACGGGCGAAAATTCTTCTGTCCGGGTAAAGCCGTAGGGATTAAGTTCGATGCCGCAGACTCTGGCCAATTCGGCGGCGCCGGCAGGCGGCCTTACGCCTACGGCTAAAACTACCAGGTCGAATTCCTCGCGCACAATTTTACCTTCGTAGTAATACTGGATGGTAAGGTTTTTCGTCTGCGGGTCTTCTTCTAGCCGCGATATCATGCTCCGTATATAGCGCACGCCGGCCGCTTTAGCGGATTCCACGTACTTATCGAAGTTCTTTCCGTAAGAGCGCATGTCTAGGTAGAAGATGGTAGGCTCGATGTTGGGATCGTGTTCTTTAGCGATAATAGCTTCTTTGGTGGAATACATGCAGCAAATGGAAGAACAGTAAGGGCTGCCTTCCCGCTCGCAGTCGCGCGAGCCCACACACTGGATGAAGGCTACTTTCCGCGGCGGCTGGTGGTCGGAAGGCCGTACTACGTGGCCTTCGGTGGGCCCGGTTGAGCTTAAGAATCGCTCGAACTCCAGGCTGGTAACCACGTTTTTGTAGTAACCGTACCCGTATTCCCCCGCAAGGGAGGCGTCGAAGAGGTCAAAACCGGGTGCCAGTACGATGGACCCGACGTTGATCTCTTCTATCTTTTCCTGCTGCCAGTGCTCCACGGCCTTCTTCTGGCAGACCTTTTCACACTGTAGGCATTCCGAGCAGAGGCCGCAGTTCAGGCAGCGCCTGGCTTCAGCCTGCGCTTCCTCCGGCGTGAAGCCCTGGTACACTTCCCTGAAGTCTTGGATGCGGTCTCCCACCGGAGCCAGCCTCTGGGGCTGGCGGCGGGCCGGTAGGGGTACGACGTTTTCCGGGGGGCCCAGCTTTTCCGGCTTTTCTTTGGTTCGGCCAGCAGCCAGATCTTCACCCATGAGATATCGGCGCGCGGATTCGGCAGCTTCGTGGCCGGAAGCCACCGCCTCCACCACCGAGGCCGGGCCATGAGCCACATCGCCGCAGGCAAAAACACCCGGCTGGGAGGTAGACAAAGTTAAGGCATCTACTACAATAAGGCCGCGGTCGGTGGCGATTTTTTGTTTTTCCCCTTCCCCCAAGCAGGAAAGATCGGCTGCCTGGCCGATGGCCAGGATTACCGTATCGGCCGTGATGGTTTCGGTAACTTCAGGATTATATTGAGGGTTGAAGCGCCTATTCTCATCAAAAACCCGGGTGCACTGCATGAGCTCTACGCCGGTCACCTGCCCGTCTTGCCCCAGGAAGCGCTTTGGACCCCAAGAGGGATGCAAGATAACCCCTTCTTCTATCGCCTCCTCTATTTCCCAGGGGTGGGCGGGCATTTCACTGCGGGATTCTAGGCAGGCCAGGTGAACCTCTTCCGCGCCTAAACGCCTGGCAGTCCGGGCCACGTCGATGGCCACGTTGCCGCCACCGATGACCAGGACCTTGCGTCCTACGGCCGGTTTCCCGCCTAAAGCCGCTTCCCGCAGGAATTGTAATCCTGGTAAAATACCCTTAAGCTCTGCACCCTCGATCTTGAGCATGCGGCTTTCCTGGAGGCCTATGGCCAGAACAACCACCTGGTATTCCTTTTGGAGGTCATCCAGGGTGATATCTTTGCCCAGGCGGGTATTACCTACAAACCGCACGCCTAGCTTGAGAATGCGGTCAATTTCTTTTTCTACTACTTCTAAAGGCAGGCGGTAGCGGGGTATACCGGCGCGCAGCATACCGCCGGGCTCGGGGAGGGCGTCGTAGACCGTCACCTGGAAGCCCTGCAGGGCCAGATCCTGAGCCACCGTCAGGCCGGCGGGTCCGGCGCCTACCACGGCTACTTTTTCCGGGCGCGGCTGGGCAGGCTTATAGATTTCGGCCTCCAGTTTGAGGGCTTCATCCCAGCCGTAGTCGTAGGCCGCGCGCTTGAGCCAGGCGATGGCCAGCGGTTCGTCGAATTGCCCCCGGTTGCACTCGCTTTCGCAGGGGTGATGGCAGATCCGGCCGCAAATGCCGGCAAAAGGCAGCCGGCGGTGGATGACTTCCAGCGCCTCGGCAAATTTTCCCTGCGAGATAAGGGCTACGTAGCCCTGTACGTTGGTTCCGGCAGGGCAGGTATTGCGGCAGGGCGGCGTACCGCGCTTGGAGATCAGGTACTTATTGGGTACGGCCTGAGGAAAGAGTTTATAAATGGCCTTGCGTTCTCCCAGGCCGGAATTAAATTCGTTCGGCAGGCTTACCGGGCAGGCCTGCTCGCAGTCGCCGCAGGCGGTGCATTCATCGATGTTTACGTAGCGGGGCTTCCGGCGTATCTTGACGGTAAAGTTACCCTTTTCGCCTTTAACTTCCTCCAGTTTAGAGCAGGTGTAGAGGCGGATGTTGGGGTGGCTTAAGGTGTCCGTCATGCGCGGCCCCAAAAGGCACATGGCGCATTCGTTGGTCGGGAAGGTCTTGTCCAGTTGGGCCATTTTGCCGCCAAGAGACGGGGATTCCGTTACCAGGTGCACCAGGTAACCGGCATTGGCCAGGTCCAGGGCTGCCTGCATCCCGGCAATACCGGCACCGACAACCATGGCCGAACCTACTACCGGTTTCTCCTTCTCCTTATCCATAGAGCCAACAGCGGCTTAAGCCGCTTACTCCCTCCTTTCAAACCCTCCACATCTTAGCCGATGCTTCCAAAACGTCCCCCATGCCGGGGCGCTGGCGACGGCTCCAGATGGGCTCGCCAGCGATCCGTATGCCCCCCTCGCCCTTCGGCGGGGTTCCCGGCCAATTCGGCATCCTGCCTCAATGGCCGGCCTCGGGCCTCCATGCCCTCGGCCCCGCCTCCGGGCTCGGTCTCGCCAACGGCTC
>JASUSV010000071.1 GCA_030445865.1 Clostridia bacterium | reverse complement strand
GTCAATCCTGATACACCGGGGGAAGGAGAAGGGATGACCCGTGGGGTCAGGGCCTGCTTGAGGCGGCTGGTCAGGAAGCTCCCTGTGCACAACGGGCTTGCCCCGTGGCAGCAGGAGGCGTATTACTCCGTCTGGCGCGACTTAAAGCTTTTGGCCCTGTCCTTACGGTGACCCCGTTTAGCCGGTGTCGGACAAACCGGTAGGCGCCCTAACAGGACGCGGGAGGCGGGACTGGTTCCCCACCGGGAGGCGGGCACAACCTGGCGGAAGCCGGGCTTCCCCGCGCAAGCGGTCCGTGCCGGTTGTACCCTTCCGGTGCAGCACTCCCGTCCGGGTGGAACTCCCGGGCCGAGGTCCCCAGTCGCCCTGCCCCTCGGGGGCAAATCAAATATCCGAAAGGAGGCGAAAGCCTGGTCTGGGGGCCGGCTTGGCTGGTGATAAAAACAGTCAAGTTTTTTGAACCAGGGGATAACGGGTGAGCACTTTAGAACGGTTGCCTCCCCAGAGCTTGGAGGCCGAGCAGTCGGTGCTGGGCGCCATCTTGCTTTCCCCCGACGCCCTGCTGAAGGCGGCGGAGATCTTAAGGCCGGAAGACTTTTATCGCGAAGCCCACCGCACCATCTTCCGGACGGCGCTGGAACTGCATGAAAAAGGTGAGGCCGTTGACCTCCTCACCGTTACCGAGAGTTTAAGGCGGCGGGGGGAATTGGAGCAGGTAGGCGGGGCAAGCTACCTCACCGCCCTTGTAGATGCCGTGCCGAGCGTAGCCAACGTCGGCTATTACGCCCGGATAGTCGCGGAGAAGGCGGTTTTGCGCGCTCTGATCCAGGCGGCCAGTTATATTACCGAGGCGGCCTATACCGAATCTGACGAACCCGCCCGCCTCCTGGCCGAGGCCGAAAGGCTGATCTTCGAGATAGGCCGGGGGCAGCAGCAGAGCAGCTTCGTCCACGTGCGGGACCTTTTGCAAGAAGTTTTTGCCCGCCTGGAACACCTGGCGCAGAATAAAGGCGGGGTGACGGGCCTGCCGACTTTTCAGGACCTGGACAAGCTCCTTTCCGGCCTCCAGCCCTCCGACCTGATTATTTGCGCCGCCCGGCCCGGGATGGGCAAGACCTCTTTTTGTTTAAATATTGCCCAGAACGTTGCCGTTAAGCATAAAGTTCCGGTAGCCATCTTCAGCCTGGAAATGTCGCGCGACCAGGTAGCCCAGAGGCTCCTGGCGGCCGAGGCTATGGTTGACCAGCAAAAACTGCGCACCGGTTTTTTGAGCGAGGAGGAATGGGCCCGGCTGGTGCAGGCCGCCGGCGTGCTGGCCGAGGCGCCCATTTATGTGGACGATACGCCGGCCATTTCCCCGCTGGAGGTCCGGGCCAAAGCCCGCCGCCTCCATGCTGAAGTGAATCTCGGCCTTATTATTATCGACTACCTACAGCTGATGCACGCCCACCGCCGGGTGGACAGCCGGCAGCAGGAAATCGCTTTTATTTCCCGCGCCCTTAAATCCCTGGCGCGGGAATTAAACGTACCTGTGATAGTGCTTTCTCAATTGAACCGGGGCGTGGAGCAGCGCCAGGACAAGCGCCCCATAATGGCCGATCTCTTGGAAAGCGGCGCCATCGAGGCCGATGCCGATGTAGTCATTTTCCTTTACCGCCCCCAGTATTACGACCCCGAAACGGACCGCAAGGGCATAGCCGAGGTCATTGTGGCCAAACACCGCAACGGCCCCGTGGGCACGGTAGACATGGCCTTTCTGCCTGAATTTACCAAATTCGTAGACCTGGTGCCGGATACCCTTGCTCCCCAATAAGCTTACACTTCGATAACTACCCTCACTCCCCCCTCTTTTTTCAGCACGCGACAAAAGGTGCCGCCCTGGTCGCGGCCGAAGGCCAGGTCTACTTTGCCGTTGCCTACCCGCAAGTCGCGGACTTCTATTTCGTTGGTGCCGGGCAGGAGCAGGGGCTGGTTGATGTACAGGGTCCCGCCTTCGCAGTTCAAGCCTAAGAGGCTGCGCGTCAAAGAATAAAGGGAGCCTACGGCCCAGGCCTGGGGGTCACAGGCTATGGGGTAGCGCACCGGCCCGGCTAGCCCCCTGCGGGTAAAGCCGCAGAAAAGCTCCGGCCAGCGGTTATAGGGGAAGAAGAGGCTGGCCGCAAAGAGAGCTTCGGCCAGGCGCGTAAGTTCTTCAAGGTAATTGTAGCGGCGAAAGCCGGCGGCAATGATGGCGTTGTCGTGGGGCCAGACGGAGCCGTTGTGGTAGCTCATGGGGTTATAGGCTTTTTCGTCTTTGCTCATGGTGCGGATGCCCCATCCCGAAAAAAAATCCGGGGCCATAAGGCGTTTAGCTACACGTATGGCCTTTTCCGGGGGCAGGATGCCGGTAAAGAGGCAGTGGCCGCCGTTAGACACTAGAGTGGTCACCGCCTTCTTTTGGCCGTCGAGGGCAAAGATGGGGTAGTCGTTGCCCTGGTTCCAGAAGTCCCGGAGGAAATTTTCCTGTAAGGCGGCGGCGCGCTTGCTCAGGCGGCGGGCGGTGTTGATTTCGCCCAACTTGGTGAGGAGGAAGGCGGCGTCGTTTAACGCCAGGTAGTAATAAGCCTGCACTTCTACCAGGGCGATAGGCCCCGGGGGTATCCTGCCGTCGGCATCGACCACGCCGTCCCAGGAATCCTTCCATCCCTGGTTTGTCAGGCCCACCGAAGATTCGGATAAATATTCGATGTAGCCGTCGCCGTCCAGGTCGCCGTACCAGCGGCACCAATGCAGGCAGCCTTTCAGGGCCTCGGCCATTTCCTGCAGGAAATTGTCATCCTGGGTCCAGCGATAGGTTTCGGCCAGCATGATGATAAACCATAAAGTGGAGTCAACGGAGCCGTAATAGGGGGTGTGAGGGACTTCGTTGCACCTGGCCATTTCCCCAAAACGCAGCTCGTGGAGGATTTTGCCCGGCCTTTCCTCACGCCACCTGTCTACCTTTTGCCCCTGGTAGCGGGCCAGGAATCGCAGCGTGTTGCGGGCAATGTTGGGGTCGAAGATCAGCGTCTGCCAGGAGGTAATCAGGGAATCCCTGCCAAAAGGGGCGGCGTACCAGGGGATGCCGGCATCTAAAATCATTCCGCCGTCGTCGTAGGTCGTCTGCAGGGCGCGCAGGTCGGTGGCCGCCTGCTGGAACATGCCGTTCAGGATGGCGTTATCGGTAATGATTTTGGTATTTGCCTCGCGGTATTCCTGGTAGCGCTCGGCCTGGGTGATAGAAGCGGAACAAAAGGATACTTCCAGCATGGCTTTGTCTTTAGGAAAATTATCGGGTTCGGGGCGTACCTGCAGGTAAAGGTAGACCTTTTGTTGCGGCTGAAGCTCCAGCTGGTAACGTATCAGGGCGCGGCCCGGCTCGGCGACAATGGAGTCCGGCGGCGGGTCTAAAACTACGGAGGTGGACCGCAGGCGGTTGTCCAGGCCGCGATAGGCGAAAATTAAGCCGTTTTTTTCGACCGTGGGGTTTAAAAGCTCGCCGCGCCGCTCCCTTAAGGTCCCGCGGATTTCGAAGATGTCCCGGAAATCGGCGCTCAGGCTGATTTCCAGGGGCAGGGTGAGGGGAAAAGGATTGAAGTTAATTATCCGGAAACGCTGGTAGAAAGCGTCCTGGATAACCCGTAAAAGCCTTAGGTGCACCGTCTGCAAAGGTACAGTTACCCCTTCGGGAAGGGTAATTTCCGGGTTGGTGAGCTCGATCTGGGCGAAGTGGCTGTCCCGCGTGCCGGTGGAAAGAAACACCGGGCGGTGCCCCCACAGGGTCAGCTCCAGGCTGCTTAAATAACGCGTGTCCGACATGTAGAGGCCCAGGCCGCCCATATTGCCGCTGCTTATCTCGCCGTTGGGGAGGGAGACAAGGAAAATATTGCCTTCCTTTAAAACTTCCGTCTGAGGTTGAAAATCGCGCGGTACGATGCGCAATTCGGTATGGGGTAATTCCGGCAAGGCTATCACTCCTGCCAAAAGCCCCGGCCTGTCGAGGCCGGGGCTTTTATTTAAGCAGATCTGTTAAAATTATAGCTTTTAGGGATTCGGGTTGTCAATCTTTTATGTTTAGAGGCTTTTGCGTTGCACCTGTTTTGGTGCTGTTTTAGATGGTTATGGTTAGGCGATTGTGGGTGCCGAAGAACCGGTTCATGTTTCCTGTCTTACCATAAATATACGGCTAAAATGGATAGAGTACCCCTTGGTTGGTTTAGACGGGTTTGATTCTTGAGTTATCCTCTTTGTGGACATCTATTTTACGCCGCTACCAAGCCCTTTAACCTGGTGGCCTGCTTTCTTCTTGTCCTGCCCAGTGCCATCGCCAACATCACGCAGAGCGCCAATCCACACCGCATTTCCATCTTGGCCATTCTACGTATCGGATGCACTTCAAATCCGAAGGGCACATCCAGCTGGCTGTTAACGCGTTCCACCGCGGTGCGCCTGGCGCATTCTCTTTTCCACTTGTAGCTAGCACGGTACACTGTCGCAGCCTGCCAGTAGCGTCCGGGACATCTTCCGGGGACTGCCCGAACTACGCCGGGCCTATAAGGTAACCGTACGGACCAAACCCTACGGCTGTCACCTTTAGCTGGAAAAAGGATGAACAGGTACTCCAAACTGGCAGATCCTTAATAAATGGAACCAAAAAGTGGGAACGTAGATTAGATACCTTAGTGAGTTTGCTGCTGGAATAAAGTCTTAATTTGATGCAACGCATGGCGTATTTTGTCGATAAGCGTTAGGAATTTTAAGCAAAAAAATAAATATTTAAGAAGGATTTTTCGGATAAATAGCTAATTATTTTTATAAAACTGATAGTGCATATAATAGCATTCATATAAGATAAGCGATCATATACTAATTTGAGTGAACAATTCTATTATATAGTCACATTAATCCGTAATCGAAAACTCGTACAGAGGCGGAAGAACTTTAGCCTTCAGTGTGAGGTTTGGATTCCGGGATTATTGTTTGGGTATTTGCAACACGAAGGGGGTGGGAAATAAGGAGACAAAATATTATAGAGGATATTTAAGGTTATCGAGAGAAAGGGGTGGTTACAGAAATAACGATGTGTTGTGAAGTATAAAAAAGCCAAAACTAATATTTGTTGGAGGTGTAACCATGCCGGAAGGTGAAAAAAGGGGTATTAACTGGGCGCCATTGTGGAAAGAAGAGGATTGGTGGGCTGTTTGGTTTGGTTTTATTCTTATTATTCTTGTAGCTATTGGTTGGATAACAAAAGTACCGAAGATCGGTAAGTGGTCCACCAGTCTGGGCCAGGCTATACCGGCAAGTAACTTATTCCCTTTGCTGTTACTGCTCATTGGGATAGGGATTCTCACGGCCATTGGGATAAAGGCTATGGGGTTGGATGTGCGCAAGTACCTGCTGGCCTTTCCAGTTGTCTTTATTCTGGCTGTCATTGCAATGTTAATTGGCGGCCACGCTCTCGCCAAGGCCTATAATCTCGAGGTCCCGCTCTGGGCCCTCATTGTCGGGCTGCTGGTTAGCAATACTGTTGGCACGCCTCAATGGCTCCAGCCGGCGGTCAGGACGGAAATGTATATCAAGACGGGGCTCGTTCTTCTGGGTTGTGAGATTTTGTTCCATAGAATTGTGGCTCTTGGGCCTCCCGGCCTGATGGTAGCTTGGATCGTGACCCCGATCGTACTCATTTTTATGTACTGGTTTGGCGTAAGGATTTTAAAAATAGAGAGCAAGGAGTTTGCCCTGACTTTAAGTGCCGCTACCAGTGTTTGTGGTGTTTCGGCTGCCATTGCTACGGGGGCTGCTTGCAGGGCCAAAAAAGAAGAAGTCAGTATGGCTATAGGTTTGTCGCTTTTGTTTACAGTAATCATGTTGGTTCTTTTCCCCTTTATAGTTAAGGCTTCAGGTATGGATGTAGACGTAGGTGCAGCATGGATCGGCGGAACCATAGATAGTACAGGGGCAGTTGTGGCTGCCGGCGCCATGCTTGGTGACCGGGGGTTACAAATAGCCTCTGTCGTTAAGATGATCCAGAATGTGCTTATTGGCATTATCGCTTTTGTGGTTGCTGTCATTTGGGTTTGGAAGGTTGACAGGGACCCGAATGCTCCCCGTCCCAGCGCCATGGAGATCTGGATCCGTTTTCCTAAATTCGTCATTGGATTCGTACTCGCTTCGATAATATTCTCCTTCATTTTTGTTCCAGGTTTTGGCGAAAAGGCTGTAGGAGCAATGACGGGAAGCACGAAAGCGTTAAGGGGATGGTTTTTTGCCCTTGCCTTTGTGTCCATAGGCCTCTCTTCTAATTTCAAGGAAATGGCTAAATACCTAAAGGGCGGCAAGCCTGTATGGCAGTATATAATCGGGCAGGGATTTAACGTAATACTGACGTTTATTGTCGCCTGGATTGCCTTTAGCGGACATTATCTGCCAAAACCGTAGTTACGCCAGTCTATAGTTTTATTCCTACACATAGCTGCCCATGTCGATAACCCCTGGAAAATCCAGGGGTTATTTGTTTTGTATCGCTTAGTGATAGAAAGAGTATCTGTTAGTAGCAGGGGCTAAACAGCCTTAACCGCTGCTGCCACCCACGACGTAGCGATTGAGAGGTTGCACGTGGACACCACCTCCATTTCCGTGCAAGGGGGCTTATGAGGGTGAAGGGGCTTTAAAAATTACCCTCGGCTTTAGTAAGGATCACCGCCCGGACCTTAAGCAGTTTCTCATCGGCCTGACGGCAACCAGAGAAGGGCTCCCCATTTTGGGCCAGAGCCTAAACGGCAACACCAGCGATAAGACCTGGTACCCCGGGGTCATTGAGGAACTGGTAGAGACCTTTGGCCCGGAGAAGCTCAAAGAGATCATCTTCGTGGCGGATTGTGCGCTGGTAACCAACGATAACCTGGCACTTTTAGCCTTAAGGGAAGACAAGCCAGGCTTTAAGTTCATCTCCCGTTTACCGGAAACCTTTGCGCTGGCCGAGGGAGTCAAGGCGGAAGCCTTTCGTCTGGGCGAGTGGATGGAGATCGGGACTTTAAGCCAGAAAAAAGGCGCCGCCTATTACCAAAGCCATGGTTTTGTGCGGGAAATAGACGGTCGGGCCTACCGGCTTATCGTAGTCCACTCCAGCGCCTTAGACCAGCGCAAAGAAAAGAGCTAGTAAAAAAGTGGGCCAAGCAAAAAGAGGAACTGGAAAAGGCTGCCCGGGAACTGGCCCAGCGTCCCTTCGCCTGTGAGGCTGATGCGGTCAAGGCTGTGAAGCTTTTTGTCGAAGAACACCATCCCCAACCATTCACCTTAAGCGGCGAGGTTATAAGGGAATTGCTTGCCCGCTACCCCAAACCGGGCCAGCCCAAGAAAGGGACGCAACCCGGGAGCACCGTAGTCTACCACGTACCGTGGTCAAACTTACCCAAAACGTGATGATCGGCGTCGTGGCCTCCATCTTGGCCATTATCTGGAGCTACAAAGAGGTAGAGGGAGTTGAAAAGCCGGGTGTGGGCGAGATTTGGGAGCGCGCGTCGGGATTTGTGGCTTCCGTGAAGGGCAATATTGATGCCTTCCGCCTGTGGCGGTTTGCTCTTGCTTTCGTATGCATCGGGTTGGATACGCGGTTTAGGGCTGGGTCATCCCCAGTTTCTATATACACGGTAGCAGGGAAGGTAAGAATCTCAATAATCGGAGGCAACTTACTCTGAAAGCGTTTAATGTATAATATCCAACCTGCCACAGCCCCAGGACGCGTCTTTTGGTAGTGGAACTCGCTACCAGTTTGCGGTGATAGCCTTTCTCTTCACCATAAGCCCCGGCCAGAAGCAAAAAGAAATAAGCATAAACTATTACCAAGAGTAAGCGCTCATAGCGACAAGCAGTAGAAAGAACTACACCCTTAAGCCCCAGGCCAGTGCGTAAGCTCTTAAAGTCCTTAAATTTTTCTTCAATATCCATACGATGCCCGTAAGCTTTAGGTATTCTTTTGGCCTCCCAATCAAGATTGGTAACT
>JASUSV010000013.1 GCA_030445865.1 Clostridia bacterium | reverse complement strand
AAACCCGCATAAAACCTGGTTCGTGCCGGGGTAAAATGTTTTTGCCGCAGCCCTAAAACAGCCTATTTGCCTTCGTTTCAGATCAGCGCAAATGGCTCGGGATTTCATATCCGACCGGAGGACTAAGCCGCTACAAAGCCAAAGCCAGGGCTATGGCTAGTTGGCGTGTACCCAGTTTCATATTACGAAGGTTGGGGATGTAGGCAGAGGGTGACTTGATTCGAAACCTAAGGATACTTGCCCGAAGCCGAAAGCTTTACGGCGGTGAACGGGATGGGGCGACCGGCGATCTCTTTGGAAACAATCGGTTTCGCCCGGAGCTTATGTCCCCGTCGGAGGAAGATGCGGATATGAAATTGGGGATACGCTAGCTGTAGCGGCAGTGATGGCCCCCTTTTTGGGGCTAGCAGATACGTGGTAATTGCAGGCCGCTCAGAAGAAATAACTCGCGGGTAGCTCCCAAAGGTGTACGCAGAAACAGGCGGCCTTTTCCTTCGGCTACCTCTCCTATCATCGCCGCTTTCTTTCCGAGGGAATGCTCGTGTAGAAAGTGCAGGACACTGCTGGCTGCTTCCGGTGATATGATGGCGCAAAATTTTCCTTCATTTGCGAGATAAAGGGGGTCTAACCCCAGAATTTCGGCCCCGCCGCGGACTTCGGGTTTTACAGGAATGGCTTCTTCCTCTAGATATATGTCTATACCCGCGCTCAAGGCTATCTCTTTAAGGGTGGTAGCCAGGCCGCCGCGGGTAGGATCGCGCATGAGTTTAATCTGGCCTGGAAAACCCTCCAGCAGGGGCAATATAAGCCCGTGCAGGGCGGCGCAGTCGCTTTCTAACCCGGTCAGGCCGAAGTTTTCCCTCGCCGCCAGGACCGCCAGGCCGTGGTCTCCTACCGTACCGCTTACGATTACGGCATCGCCGGGCCGGATTTTTTCATACCCCAGCTCTGCTTTTTCTAACCCAAGGCCCAGGCCCGTGGTGTTAATATAAATTCCGTCGCCGTGGCCCCGCTCCACTACCTTGGTGTCTCCTGTCACTACGGGGACGCCGGCCTTTTCCGAAGAAGCGGCAATGGCTTTTATTGTTTCTTCCAGGGTGCTCAGGGCAAGACCTTCCTCCAAAATGAGGCCTAAGGTGAGATAAAGGGGGCGGGCTCCGCTCACCGCCAGATCGTTTATGGTGCCGTTAACCGCTAGGCTGCCGATATTGCCGCCGGGGAAAAACAGCGGTTTTACTACAAAGGAATCCGTACTCAATACCACTCTCCCGGCTACAGGCGGTAACACCGCGGCATCGCCCAGATTAACGAGGGCCTCGTGCCGTAGGTATTTAAGGATCAATTCCTTTACGAGTTTATGGGTAAGTTCGCCGCCGTCGCCGTGGGCAAGGGAAATATACATTATATCTGCCTCCGTTCATAGCGAAAGTAGGCCGCGCAGGCGCCCTCGGAAGAAACCATGCAGGGACCTATCGGGTTAGTCGGGGTACAGGACCGCCCGAAAAGGCCGCAGTCCACCGGCAGGCACTGCCCCTTGAGCACATTGTTGCACCTGCAACCCCGCGGTATTACCGGCGGCTCAATGTTAATCCGCCATCTCGCCTTTGCGTTCCAGGGCCGGTAATCAAGGCCTACTTCCAGGCCGCTTTCCGGGATCTCTCCTATTCCCCGCCAGCGGGCAGGCCCGGTATTAAACACCTCTCTTAAAAGTTCCTGCGCTCTTTTATTGCCTTCTTCGGTTACCGCCCGGGGGTAAGCGTTGAACACCTCGGCTCTTCCGGCCAGCAGCGTTTCTAAAAGTTCCTTTAAAGCCCCTAAAATATCTACGGGCTCAAACCCGGCTATAACCGCCGGTATTCCATATTTTAACGCCAGAAAATCAAAGGCCCTGCGCCCCAGAATCACGCTTACATGTCCCGGCAAGATCAGCCCGTCGATCTGGATGGCGGCATCTTCGGCCAGGGCGGCCAGGACCGGAGGCACAAGCTTGTGAGCGCTATATACGCTGAAATTTTTTATCCCCTGTTTTCTAGCCTTCAAAAGGGCTAGGGCTACGGTAGGCGCAGTAGTTTCAAACCCGATACCTATAAGGACAACTTCCTTATCGGTTTCGGTAGCGGCGAGGGCAACCGCCTCTTCCGGGCTGTAGCATACCTGCACCCTTGCCCCCCGCAGCCTGGCGCTTTCGAGGGAACCCCGGCTTCCGGGCACGCGCACCATGTCCCCAAAAGTAGCCACCACTATTTCCGGCTGTTCCGACAGGGCCAGAATAGCGTCTATATCCTCGGGTGCAGTGACGCATACAGGGCAACCTGGGCCGCTTCTCAAATCTAAAACGTCCTTAAGCAGGCTCCTGATACCCCAGCGGCTTAAGGCCACCGTATGCGTACCGCATACTTCCATTATTACCGGGCGTCTCCCCAGTTTTTCGGCCAATCGGGATGCCTGGAGACGAACCTTGCCGGCAAGACCTCGCCCTAGCGCGGCTTCTCTATATTTCGCCCATACCTCCAAGATCTGCCAGCTCCTTCCATAACTTAAGGCGAATCCCTGCCTCTACCTCATCTAGTATAGCAATAGCATGGCCTGCGTGCACCAGCACATAGCTCCCCGGCTCGCACCCCTCTACCAGCGAAAGGTTTACCGTAGCTTTGACTCCCTGGCTTTCGACTTCGGCGTGCAGCCCGTCGGGTTTAATGGCCAGTACTTTTGCCGGTACTGCCAGGCACATGGTCTCACCCCTCTTCCTGCCGGAGTTTATATCGGGCAACGGCTGCCTGCCCCAGGCTTAAACCGCCATCGTTGGTGGGGACCTGCCGGTGGATATAAACTTTAAAGCCGTGCCCGGCAAGTTCCCGGTAGGTGCCTTCCAGCAAGATGGTGTTGTGCCACACCCCGCCGCTCAAAGCCACTTTGGATATACCGGTCTTCCCGGCAATAAGCTTCACTCCTTCAGCTACGGCCCGAATTATAGTGGAGTGAAAACGCGCCGCTATTTCTTCGACCCGGGCGCCGCGAGATAAGTCGCGGCAAATGGCCTGGATTACGGGCAGAGGATCTATTTCGCCTTCGCGGAGTAAAAACGGGTAGGGGTCGAGGCCGCTTAACCCGCCGTGGGCCAGTGCCGCCTCTTCAAGCTCCACGGCTGCCTGGCCGTCGTACTTGTTTTCCAGGCAAATTCCGGTCAAGGCGGCAACGGCGTCGAAAAGGCGGCCCACGCTGGAAGTCGGGATGGTGTGGAAGCGCCGTCTGAGCATTTCCAGGACTATCTCCAGGTTTTTCCCCTGAGAAGAAAACAGCTTGCGCGCAAAGTTTTCTCCTTCAGGGCCCAGGCTGTTTAGCAGGCTTACGGCCATATACCAGGGCCACCGCACCCCGCGGTCGCCCCCAGGTAAAGGGAAATATCGGAAGTGTAGCTGGCGGCTGAAACTTTGAAGGCTTCCAGTAAAGAACTCGCCGCCCCATATAGCTCCATCTAGGCCGAAACCGGTTCCGTCAAAAATAACGCCGATTACTTCTCCTGAGACTCCGTTTTCGGCCAGACAACTCGCCATATGGGCATGGTGATGCTGCACCTCTACCACTCGCAACCCCAGTTCCCCTGCTAGCCTGCGGGAGTAGTAGCCGGGGTGGAGATCGCAGACCACAGCCCCTGGTTCCACTCCCAGGAGTTTTTTAAACCTCTCCAAACTCTCTCTAAAGGCAGCCTGGGTTTCCAGGTTTCCCAGGTCGCCTATGTGCTGGCTTAAGTAAGCCTGGTTCCCCTTAAGGAGGCAAAATACGTTTTTTAAATCGCCACCTGTGGCCAGCATTACCGGCCCATCCGGGACCGGCACTTCCAGGGGCTGGGGTACATACCCCCGCGAACGGCGGTAAAAGTGGGGTTCCCCCAACCGTACAGCTACTACGGAATCATCGCAACGGTTGACTATAGGCCGGTCGTGCCATAAAAAGTAGTCGGCCAGGGAGCGCAAATGCACCAGAGCCACTTCATTATCTTTAACTAGCGGGAGGTCGGATGGATTGGCGCTGGTCATAACCAGGAGTTCAGGGCCGGCTTTAAGCAGCAGCAGGTGAAGGGGGGTATAGGGCAGCATTACTCCTAAAGTGCTGAGCCCTGGAGCTACCTGCGGAGCCAGCCCGGTCCCCTGCCGGCGGCGCAGGAGGACAATGGGCGCTGCCGTGGAATTCAACAATTCGGCTTCCTGGGGGGAAAGGTAACAGTATTTGGCAACCACCTCCAGATCTCGCGCCATGACGGCAAAGGGTTTGGCCAGCCTCGATTTTCTGGCCCGCAATTTAAGGACTGCTTGTTCATCGGTAGCGTCGGCAGCCAGATGAAAGCCCCCCAGTCCCTTAACGGCAACAATGGCGCCCTGCCGCAAAAGTTGAGCGGCGGCCTTAACAGGATCTCCTTCTACCGGCCTTCCGGAGTTATCTACCAGTTGAATCCGAGGACCACACCTGGGGCAGGCGACGGGTTGGGCGTGAAAACGCCGGTCGCCGGGGTTTTCATATTCTGCCGCACACTCCGGACACATATTAAAATGCCGCATGGCCGTCTGCATCCGGTCATACGGCAACTCGTAAATTATGGTGAACCGCGGCCCGCAGTTGGTACAGTTAGTAAAAGGGTAAGCATAATGGCGGTCGGCGGGATCTTCTACTTCGCGGCGGCATTCGGGGCAAACGGCCAGATCGGGGGGCAGCGTAACCGTCTGTTCCCGCGAATTCTTACTTGTGGAAATATAAAAGGTGGTTTTCCCCGTAGGAGCTATTTCTTCTACCGTCCAGCCGGAAATACGGGCCAGGCGGGGCGGCCTTTCTAAAATTTCCCGCAGGAAGGCTGTAACTCTTTCTTTGTTTCCTTCTACTTCTATGACCGTCCCGTTACTGCTGTTATATACCGTTCCCCCCAAAGCCATTTTCTGGGCTAACCGGTAAACGAAAGGGCGAAAGCCGATACCCTGGACTATCCCCTGTACCGTCAGGCGGTAGCACACCCTTTCCTGGCGGCCTTCTTTTGGTGCACCAGCCCCTTTAGCCATGCGTACCAACCCTCCAGACCTTCGCCTGTTAAAGCCGATAAAGGCAATATCTCAAGACTGGGGTTGAGCTGTCTTACTTGCCTGTGTACGCTTGGTAGATCGAAATTGGTATAAGGGAGGAGGTCGGTCTTGGTAATTAATAAAAGCCTTGCCTTCTGAAAGATAAAAGGATATTTGAGCGGCTTGTCGCTTCCTTCGGCCACACTTAAAAGGGCGACCTTGGCGTCTTCCCCTAAATCGAATTCTGCCGGGCATACCAGGTTGCCTACATTTTCAATAAACACCAGATCCAGGTCTTCCAGCGGCAATTCTTCCATGGCCCGGCGGATCATAGCCGCATCCAAGTGGCAGGCTCCCGCGGTATTTATCTGCACCAGGGGTATCTTATAAGGGGCCAGCCGGTCGGCATCGTAGGCCGTCGCCAGATCGCCCTCTATTATCCCTATGTTTATTTCCGGTAAAAGTTTCTGCAATGTAACTTCCAGGAGGCTGGTCTTACCGGCGCCGGGGCTGCTGATGAGATTGATCACGGTAACCCCGGCTTTATTGAAGATGCCGAGATTTTCTTCTGCTTGTTTCAAGTTGGTTTCCCGCAGGTCCCTGGCGAGTATCACCTTATAATCCATCTTCATCCCGCCCTTCCCCTTCGTAGGAAACTATCTCCAGTTCGTTTCCTGCCAGCAGGTGCGCTCCAACGGTCGAGCAGCGCGGGCACACCAGGATCCAGTCCTGAGGCTGAAATTTTTCGCCGCAGGAGCTGCATACGGCTTCTGCGGCCTTAATTTCTAAAACCAGGGTGGCCCCGGCCAGTACGGTGTCCTTAACGGCGCACTGGAAGGCCAGCCGAAAGGCTTCGGGCACCACCGCTGTAAGTTGTCCTATGACAATTTTAACGCCCTTAACCTTTCTTATGCCCCGCTTTTCGGCATCCTCTGAAACTAACCTTACCGCCTGTTCCGCTAAAGATAATTCATGCATGGCTTTTTACCCTTCAGAAGCTCCCTGATTACGGATGCGGCCCGGGGGATGGCCGCTTCCACCTCAGGGCTTAAGCCGGCGCCAGGTGTGGCGCCGGCTATCTGCACCCCCACAAAATAAATTTTTTGCGGGAAATCCTCCGGCTTCAAAATTCTTGCCAATTCCAGCGCCTCTCCTATTCCTATCCCGTGCAGGGATAGGTGGCGCCAGTTTAATCCTCTCAGGCTTTCCTGCTCGCCCCACAGGACGGTTCCCGGTTCCCGGCCGGCCCATACCGCGTCTACAATTACCGCCTGTTCAAATCCGGCCAGCAACTCTAAGATGCCGAGTCCCGGCAAACCTATGGCCATAACTTTCGTTCCGGCCGGCAGACCCCCGGCTTCCAGCTCTTCTATTACTTTTAAGCCCACGCCGTCGTCGCCTGCCAGGGGGTTGCCGCACCCGATTACTACTACCATATTACTCCCTTTCGATTTCCAGGCGTAAGAAGTGTACCGAACAGGATATGCAGGGATCGTAATTTCTAATTACCATTTCGCATTTCAGGGTCGCTTCTTCCAGGGGCAAATCCAGTACGCCCGGGGCAAAGGCCCGGAGATCTTCCTCCATGTTAGCCACATTATGGGCGGTAGGAGTGACTATATCCGCCGCCTTCACTACTCCTTCTTCATCCAGGCGGTAACTGTGGTAGAGTAGACCCCTCGGCGCCTCGGTAGCGGCAAAGCCCTCTCCTGCCTGCACCGTATAGTCTAGTTCCTCCGGCTGCGGGTCCAGGCGCTCGATGAGGTCCAAGCAGACCTCGATGCTGTGAATTACTTCTACCGCCCGCGCCACTATGCTGTGGAAGGGGTTAAAGCTGGGGAACATCTTTCGCACCCCTTCGACTGCTTTCAGCGCCCGCGGGTTGAGCTTATCCCAGTTGAGGTTAACCCGGGCCAGCGGCCCCACCAGGAAGCTTCCCCGGTCCTCTACATAGGAATGCAGGGCATGGGAATGAGGGACTTGCCGTTCTTTAATATGGTTGCGGTAGTGCCATATGGGAATATTCAAGCCGCAGTTGGAGATAATCCTCCCGCCGTTGACGGCATAAGCATTCTCTTCCGTTAAAGCTATATGTTCGCAATTACGCTCGAAAGCCGGAAAATTCAGCGAAGCAACTAAATCAAGGGTTTCGAGGGCATCGGCCCTTGCCTCTGCCAGCCGCTCCCCTATAACCTGGAGTTCTTCCCGCCTGGGGACCCTGGTAAAGCCCCCTATGGTAGGGGTAACGGGGTGAACTTCTCTTCCCCCTATTAGGGCCGTCAGGTCATTGCCTAAGCGTTTGAGTTTTAATGCCCTCTGTACCGCCGGCAAATGATCTCTGGCCATAGAAATACTGCTCTCATACCCGAGGAAATCGGGTAAGGCGAGGAAGTAAATGTGGAGGGTATGGCTTTGAATCCACTGGCTCAAAGCCAGGAGGAGGCGCAGGTCTTTGGTCTGCCGGCTTACCTTTACTCCCAGGGCATCCTCCAGGGCCTGTATGGCCGTGATCTGATGGGAGGCCGGGCATATGCCGCAGATGCGCGAGACGATCCCGGGCACTTCCGAATATTTTCTCCCCACCAGAAATCCCTGGAAAAATCTAGGCGGCTCAAATATCCTGAGCTCTAAATCGGTAATTTCATTGTCTTTAACTTTAATTTTAATTGCGCCTTCGCCTTCCACCCTGGCCAGGTAGTCTACATGAATGGTTTGCGTGGTCATAAAACCTCAGCTCCCCTGCTGAATTCCGGAGTCATCCCGGCGAACTTGCGGAAAAGGCGTACAACATCGCTCCTGTGTAACCCGTACTCGTCAAAAGTTCGGGCCAGAGATTCGGTATTGGCGTCGTTGGCCGGGCCACGGCAGCCCTCGCAGGGCTTGTTATTGGCCGGGCAAAGCGCTCCGCACCCGGCGGTAGTCACCGGGCCCATGCAAACTTTGCCCTGACTGGTAAACAGGCAGACGTTTTCGTGCAGTTTGCACTCTACGCAGACGCTGTGGGGCCGCAGATAAGGCTTTATACCTAGAAGTACCCCTTTGACGAATTCCAGCAATTCCTCGCGGCTTGCCGGGCAACCCTTAAGATAGGCGTCCACCGTTACATAATGGTCTATACCGTAAGCCGTAGTCGATTCCAACAAATGGGGTTGGGGGTACACCCTTTCTTCGATTTCGCGTTCGGAAGTCCAATTTTTAATGGAAGGCAGACCGCCGTAACATGCGCAGGAGCCGAAGGCCACCAGCATGCGGCACTGCTGGCGGGCCTTTTTAAGTCTGGATATTTCTTCCCCACAGGTTATGGCTCCCTCGACCAGGCCGATATCGTAAGGGCCTTCTTCATTTTCCCGTTTGGCCATGACAAAATAACTCAGGTCTACGGCACCTAGGAGGTCTAAAAGCATGGGTTCAAAATTGAGTATTTCCAGCTGGCAGCCGGCGCAGGAACTCATTTTGTAAATAGCTATTTTCGGCTTGCTCACCCGGCCACACCTCCTAAAACTTCTTCCGGTAAGGTAAGCAATTCAGCATAGGCAAAAACAGGGCCGTCGCGGCAGACAAATTTGGGGCCGATCTGGCATTTGCCGCATTTCTTAACCCCGCAGTTCATGCGGCGCTCCAGGCTGACGTAGATCTGCTCGGGCACGAAGCCGCGGTTCACGAGGCCCCGGACGACAAAACTCATCATAATTTCGGGACCGCAGGTGAAGACCAGGGTATCAAAAGGCTCGGAAGACATTTCATCGAATAATTTGGTTACTACTCCTACGGAGCCGTCCCATGTCACCCCTTCCGGTACGGCATCTACCGTAAGCCGGACAATAATACCTGCCTGCCGCCACTGCTCGAATTCCCTGGTGTATAGCAGTTCCCCCGGCGTGCGGGCACCGTACAGGAGCTCTACCTGGCCGAAGTCCTGCCGGCGGTACATTACTTCTTGAATCACAGGCCGCAACGGGGCCAGACCTATGCCTCCGGCTACCAGGAGCAGGTTTTTAACCTCCAGTACGTTCAGGGGCCATCCCGTCCCATAAGGCCCGCGGATGCCGACGCTATCTCCAACCTTCATTTTTGCCAGGGCGTTGGTTACGTTTCCTACGCGGCGAACGGTATGCTGGAATACGCCGGAGTCCATATTATTATTCGAGCTTATGGAAATAGGGGCTTCGCCGATGCCAAATATAGTTAACATATTAAACTGGCCGGGGTGATAGCGGAAGCCCTTTTGTAAATTAGCTTCTGAAAAGCTGAAAGTGTAGGTGGTAGTGTCCGCTGTTTCATGGATGATTTCCCTGATGACCGCCTTTTCAGGCTTAAAAGGATTGAGCAATCTTTACTCCCCCCTTATCCGGCTTACCACATCGGTAATGTCGATCTTTTTAACACAGGTCTTAATGCAGCGCCCGCATCCCACGCAGCCCAGAGTTCCGAACTGGGGCTCATAGTAAAGCAACTTGTGGTAAATGCGCTGTTTGACCCTGGCATCCCGGTCTTTACGGAAATTGTGCCCTAACGCCACTTGAGCATACTCCAGCAGCATGCAGGAATCCCATTCTCTCGTCCGCTTTCCGCTTTTCAGGCTGAGGTCGAGTTTGTCGACCACGTTGTAGCAGAAACAGGTGGGGCAAACCATAGTACAGGAACCGCAGGCCAGGCATTCTTCTTTAAGCTTTTCCCAGATAGGGTGGCGGAAATTGCTTTCGAGCAGTTCATGTAAGCCCTGAGTCAGTAGGCGTTTCCTGAACTTACGCCTGGCGTTTTCATATACCTTTTGTTTTTCCACCAGAGCCACCCGTGCTGCCGGCCGCAGATTGACCGCCTCTACCAACTCCATGCCTGCCTCGCTTCCAACTTCAACCAGGTACGCTTCCCCTATATCCGTCAGTAGCAAGTCATATCCGTCTTTAAGGAAAGGACCGGTGCCTAGCGACTGGCAAAAACAGGTTTCTGCCGGCTCGGAGCAGTTAAGGGCAATAATCAAAGTATTTTTCCGCTTATTCATGTAATAAGGGTCCTCGTATTCTACACTATAGGCTTTATCCAGTATCTGGATGGCATGAACGTCGCAAGGATGAATCCCAAAAATTATTTGCTTTGGTTGCTCGACAATATTTTCTTGTATCCCATCTTCGTGAAAGGAAAATAAAACTTCAAAAGGCTGGTGTAAAAGCTTTTTGGGGGGTAAAATCGTGGTATGATAGTTTAACTCTAATACTTCACCTTTACCTACAGGCGCGAAAACGTACTCTGACCCTTTAGCCACCGGCCCAAAAACCAGATAACGTTCTGCTAGATTTTCTGCGAACTCTGCAATGCCGTCTTTGTCCAGCAGGCTTAAAGCGGGCCATTTCATCTCGGTTACTTTCATCACTGGTACCGACATATGGTTGTTAACCTCCTTTTTGTGATTGTTTAAATTAAAACTATAAAAAAACAACTTATTTCCTATATATAAAAATTTAAGCTTTCTCTTTTTAAAACATTTTGTGAAAAAAATAATAATCACTATACGCAAATATATTTTAACCAAAAATTTAATTAAAAACCAGACTAAAGATAACTATTCCAACTAATACTTTTGTACTAATCAATTAGCCCAATTTGCCTAGCATAGTGAGCGGCCTGTAAGCGGTTTTTGGTATGCAATTTTTCCATGATATTGCGCAAGTGATTTTTTACGGTATTTTCGCTAAGATAGAGGCAATGGGCAATTTCCTGGTTGGTTAACCCTCTGGCAACTAACCGGAGGATTTCTTTTTCCCGGTGGCTTAAAATAGAGCCGGAATGGGTGTTCGATATATCTTGTAGGAGCTTCCTGGTAAGGGCTGCTGATATGGGCATCTCGCCGCGCGCTACTTCCTGTAAGATAAAGTAAAGCTGTTGTGGTTCTACTGTTTTAAGAAGGTAGCCTTCAGCACCCGCATCAATGGCTGCCCGGAGAGTGTCTAAATCGTCATTTAGAGTTAAAATAATTATTTTGATTTCGGGAATGGCTTCTTTTAAGCGGCGGGTGGTTTTAAGTCCATCCAGCCGGGGCAAATTTACGTCCATCAGCACGATATCGGGGCGCAGTTTTAAGGCCAGCTCCAAGGCCTTTTCCCCGTCCTCTGCCTCGCCGACTACCTCAATACCCTCCCACTGGGACATTAACAACAGGAGACCCTTTCGGATAAGGGTATGGCGATCTACTAGAAGAAGGCGGAGATTCCGGCTCATATCCCGACCCCCTTAACCTGACCCCTTGCGGTCTCTATTGCCCAACTCAATTCCCCAACTACAGTATAGTCAATGGAAAAGTTGTATTCAATAATTTAAACATTCATTGCGATTTTTATATAATTTTCAATAACATTGCTTTAAGACGGCGGGCACCGGTTTGAGAATTCATCATGCTTGCGCGAGGCCTAAAGTTCGCGAACAGGGTGCCGTGTTCGCTGAATTTTTCCGGTGCTCCCGCCTTTATGTTATAATAGGGGCGAATCCTTTCGGCAGGAAAGAAAATTGATGCTTGCGGAGGGAGGCCGCCATGCAGGATACGCCGCGCGGTAACCGCTTGCATATCGCCATCTTCGGCCGGCGCAACGCCGGTAAATCCAGCTTGATTAATGCTCTGACCAACCAGGAAGTAGCCGTGGTGTCCGATGTGCCCGGTACGACTACCGACCCCGTTTATAAATCCATGGAAATACTCCCCCTGGGCCCGGTGGTAATAATCGATACCGCGGGTATTGACGACACCGGCCCTCTGGGTAAACTGCGGGTGGAACAGTCCTACAAGGTATTTCGCAAATCCGACCTGGTGCTCCTGGTTATAGATGCGGGGGAAGGAATCTCTTCCTTTGACCGGGAGTTGGTAAACCGGGCCAGGGAAGGAAATATACCGGTAATTGGCGTATTGAACAAAGTCGATGTCCATCCCCTTTCGGAGGATAAGAAAAACTCCTATGCGCAGGAACTGGGCATCCCGGTAGTGGCGGTAAGCGCCCGCACCCGGCAGGGCATAGGTGATTTGAAGATCCAGATGATCCGCTCCTCACCGCCGGCGTGGGAGGAGCAGACCATCGTCGGCGATCTCCTGCAGCCGGGCGACCTGGTAGTGCTGGTGGTGCCTATCGACCTGGCTGCGCCTAAAGGCCGTCTCATCCTGCCCCAGGTCCAGACCATCCGGGATATCCTGGACCACGACGCCATCGCCCTGGTAACCAAGGAAAGGGAGCTCAGACAAACTATCGCCACCCTTAATCGTAAGCCCCGGATGGTAATCACGGATTCTCAGGCCTTTTTGAAGGCCGACGCCGATACACCCCCGGATGTGGATCTTACTTCCTTCTCTATTCTTTTCGCGCGCTACAAGGGGGACTTAGAAACCCTGGTAGCGGGCGCCGCCGCTATTGACAAACTTAAACCCGGCGACAGGGTGCTCATTGCCGAAGCCTGCACCCACCACCGGGTAGAAGACGACATCGGCACCGTGAAGATTCCCCGCTGGTTGCGCCAGGTGGTAGGCGGCGAACTGCGTTTTACCTGGGCGAGCGGCGGGAGTTTTCCCGAAGATTTGGGGCAGTACAGCCTGGTGGTACACTGCGGCGGATGCATGATCAATCGCCGGGAAATGCTGGCCCGTATTGCCCGCGTGCGCGAGGCCGGCGTGCCTATAGTAAATTACGGCGTGGCCATCGCTTACCTTCACGGGATCCTCAGGAGGGCCTTGTCTCCTTTCCCGTGGCTTCAGTCCTTAATTAGTTAAAATGCTCGCTTGCTATTTTATTCAAATATGTGTAAAATATCACTAGAGCATGAAGTCCGATCGCCCGGGTTCCAGGTTATCCTGCGCGACAGGACGGTACTTTTATGTTGCTGAGGCCGAGGGTTCCGCGAGGCGGTGCTTCCGAAAGAAATATGAAAATGCCAGGGATGCTGGCGTAAGGCGACTTTGGGCGAGCCCTGCGAGCCGTTGGCGAAACCGAGCCCGGAGGCGGGGCCGAGGGCATGGAGGCCCGAGGCCGGCCACTGAGGCAGGATGCCGAATTGGCCGGGAACCCCGCCGAAGGGCGAGGGTGAGCCTACGGCTCGCTGGCGAGCCCATCAGGAGCCGGCGCCAGCGCCCTGGCACGGGGAATGTTTCGGAAGCATCCCTGAGGCCAAGGGGGGAGGAGATATATGAGGCACTTTATGCGCTTACCTTAGATATTTAGGGTAGGCGTTTTTTATTTAAACTGAAAGTGAAAAACGTTTTTCGCGCCCGGGTTACCGAAGGCCCTGGAGGTGGTTTTTTGGAACGGCGCATTGGAGTTATAGGTATAGTAATCGAACAGCGCGAAAAGGCGGCTCCCCAGGTTAACGCTATTTTAAGCCGCTACGCCGATTGTATTATAGGGCGCATGGGTATACCTTACCGCGAGCGGGGTGTGGCGGTCATTGCCCTGATTGTAGACGGTACCACAGATGAGATCGGCGCTTTAACGGGAAAGCTGGGCGTCCTCCCCGGCGTGCGGGTGCGCGCCGCCTTCACGGGAAGGCCTCCGGCGAAGGAGGCGGAGGGTTAGATGGAGGAGTTACCATGGCAGGAAAGGTGACTCGGTATGCGTAGGGAATTCAGGCGGGCACTGACCGCGGCGGCAGCCGGCCGCCTGGTCGGGCGCGAGGAGATAATTACCCTTCTCGCTGCTTTACCCGGGGAGGAAGAGGAAGCCTTAAGGCGGCAGGCCGACGCCGTGAGGGCAGCATCGGTGGGCGACGCCGTATACCTGCGGGGCGTTATCGAATTCTCCAACTACTGCCGCTGCCGCTGCCATTACTGCGGCTTGAGAGCTGATAACAGAAAATTAGCTCGTTACCGCCTTTCGCCGGAAGAAATCCTGGCTTGTGCCCGCCAGGGGGCCGAGCTCGGTTACGGAACCATCGTCCTGCAGTCGGGCGAAGACCCTTATTATACCGCCGAAATGATAGCTTCGCTGGTAAAAGAAATTAAATCTATGGGTTTAGCCGTTACCCTCTGCGTGGGCGAGAGGCCGCGGGAAGACTACGCCCTGTGGCGCCGGGCCGGCGCCGACCGCTACCTTTTAAAGCACGAGACGGCCAACCCCGAGCTTTATCAGCAGTTGCATCCCGGAATGGGCCTCAAGCGCCGCCTGGAGTGTCTAAAATGGCTTAAGGAGCTGGGGTACCAGGTGGGCTCGGGTAACATCGTGGGCCTGCCGGGCCAGAGTCTGGCCGACCTCGCCGACGACCTGCTCCTGCTCCGGGAACTTAAAGTGGAAATGGCCGGCATCGGCCCCTTCATTCCCCACCCGGAAACGCCCCTGGGCGGGTACCCGGCCGGAGACTTGGGCCTGACTTTGCGCGTCCTGGCGGTGGCCCGCCTGCTTTTGCCTTTTGCCCACCTGCCGGCGACCACGGCCGTAGGTACGCTGGCTCCCGACGGCCGCCAGAGGGCCTTGCAGGGCGGGGCCAATGTGATTATGCCCAACCTTACGCCGCCCGGCTACCGCGAACGTTACCAGATTTACCCCAATAAAATCTGCATTAACGAGCGTCCGGAGGATTGCCGTTCCTGCCTGGAGGCCATGGTTACAGGTATTGGCCGTTATCTCGGCCGGGGACCGGGGCATTTCCAGGGGGTGAAGCAAGATGCGCCCCGGCATGGGGAACGTTTCGGAAGCATTTTAAACTTAAAAGGGAGGAAGGAAAATTAATGCCCGCTAAAGGCTATTACGCCGACTTTATTAACCAGGAAGAAATCGAGGGCTTGCTGGCCGAGGCCGCCCTAAGACCCTGGCGGCCGGCGACGCAGATCATCGCTAAGGCCAGGGAGGCCAGGGGGCTGGAGCCTCATGAAGTGGCCGCCCTTTTGCAGGTAGAAGACGAAGCCACTTTGCAGGAGATGTATGCGGCGGCGCGGGAGGTCAAGGAAAAGATCTACGGCCGGCGCATGGTAATCTTTGCCCCCCTGTATATAAGTGACTATTGCGTTAACAACTGCCGTTACTGCGGCTATCGCCGGGACAATAAATTCAAGCGCCGGCGCCTAACCCCGGAGGAACTGGACCGGGAAGTGCGCATTTTAGAATCCCTGGGCCATAAGCGCCTGGCCTTGGAGGCCGGAGAAGATCCGGTGAATTGCCCTCTGGATTATATCCTGGATAGCATAGGTCGCATTTATAAAATAACGGAAAAGAGGGGCAGCATCCGTCGCATAAACGTCAATATCGCTGCTACTACGGTAGAAGCTTACCGGGCCCTTAAGGCGGCTAACATCGGCACCTATATCCTCTTCCAGGAAACCTACCACCGGCCTACTTATGACTATATGCATCCTTCGGGGCCCAAAGCCGATTACGACTGGCATACTACGGCTATGGACCGCGCCATGGAGGGGGGTATCGACGACGTGGGCCTGGGCGTGCTTTTCGGCCTCTACGATTATAAATTCGAAGTCATGGGGCTCCTCTATCACGCCCGCCACCTGGACAGCGCCTTCGGCGTAGGTCCGCACACCATCTCTATGCCCCGCCTGCGGCCGGCCAGGGGGGTTGCCCTGGAAGATTTCCCCTTCTTAGTAAGCGACAGGGATTTTAAAAAAATCGTGGCCATTATCCGCCTTATGGTGCCCTATACGGGGATGATCATAAGTACGCGCGAGAGCCCGCAGTTCCGCTCTGAGCTGTTCGCTTTGGGCATTTCGCAGTTGAGCGCCGGCTCCTGCACCGGCGTAGGCGGTTACGGCAGGCGCTATGACGGCCAAGAGGAGGATATTCCCCAGTTTGAGATCGAAGATAACCGTCAGCCCGATGCCGTAATTCAGGATCTCTGCCGCCAGGGTTATTTACCCAGCTATTGCACGGCCTGCTACCGCCGGGAGCGCACCGGCGAGCGTTTCATGGCTTTGGCCAAAACGGGGCAGATCCAGAACCTGTGCCAGCCCAACGCCCTTTTGACCTTTAAGGAATATTTGCTCGACTACGCCACCCCGGAGACTAGGAAAACCGGAGAGGAAACGATAGCCCATTATTTAGCCCAGATACCGGATCTCCGGATACGTGAGGAAACAAAAAATAGGTTAAAGCGCTTGGAAAACGGCGAAAGAGATTTATATTTCTAGAAAACAAAACCAGTAAAGCAAGTACGGAGGGATAAAACCCTTTTTTCTTTTTATCTTGTTCAATTTGATGGATATACGAAAAATTGAATATGATATTCATAAAATTGTATAGCAAAAAAGAATTTTTAGATTGTATGCAGGAAAAAAAGGATGGCTGGCGAATATAATATTGAGATCACTATTACAGGTATAAATTAACGTTCAATGTGAAAATGAACTCATATATTTCTTAAAGAGCGATTTTTATTAACTTAGTCCGTGTGAGCTTAATCACATTATTAAGGACTCCAAAAGCTAAATGCATTTAGTCTGGGGGCCGGGCCCTTGAAGTTGAAAGAAGTCCAGCGGATCCTGGAAGCCGAAGTGCTCTACGGGTCTGAGTTCTTGGAAGAAGAGGTACAGGCCGGCTTCGGTTGTGACTTAATGAGCGATGTCCTTGCCTTTGCAGCCGGGAAAGTTCTGCTTTTAACAGGTTTAACTAATAGCCATGTGATCCGGACGGCGGAAATTATCGATGCCGGCGCCATTGTATTCGTACGCGGCAAGCGGCCGGACAAGACGGTAGTGGCTGCGGCCCGGGAGAAAAAAATACCTCTCCTGTGCACCCACCTCTTACTCTATGAAAGCTGCGGCCGTCTTTACCGGGCCGGGCTGCCTGGCCCCTCCCGCCGGCGAGGATAAAGGAAATGGACCGGGCTAAAGAGGAACTTGTTTTAAATTTCCAGGTTCAGGGCCGTGATTTTCAGGGTGCCGGCGTTGCGGCCAGCCAGATCCGGCGCGTTTTAAAGCAGGTGGGTTTTGATCCCCAGGTAGTGCGGCGGGCAGGCATTGCGGCTTACGAGGCGGAGATGAATATTGTAATCCATGCTTATAGAGGGACTCTTTCCGCCCGCATAACGGCCCAGGAGATAGAAATTGTGGCCGAGGATGAAGGCCCCGGCATTGCCGACATCGAGCTGGCCATGCAGGAAGGTTATTCCACCGCGCCGCCGGAAGTACGGGAGATGGGATTCGGAGCAGGCATGGGGCTGCCCAATATAAAGCGCTGCGCCGATGGGTTAGAGATCGCCTCGGAAGTCGGTCGTGGCACGACGCTGCGGGCTCGCATCGTTATCAAGGGAACTTGAGGAAGGTTAATCATGGAATATTTTCACTCCGTCAGGCTCGACCAGGAAAAATGTAAAGGCTGTACCAACTGTATAAAGCACTGCCCCACCGAGGCCATTCGCGTGCGCGAAGGCAAGGCCCGCATTATCCAGGAACGCTGTATCGACTGCGGGGAATGCATCCGCATCTGCCCCAATCGCGCCAAAATAGCCGTGGGCGATGGGCTGGAAAAGATCCGCGGTTACCGCTACAAAGTGGCCCTGCCGGCGCCGTCCATTTATGCGCAGTTTTACCCGGAAGTACCCGTACCCCGTATTCTGGGGGCTTTTCTGGCCCTGGGTTTTGATGCCGTATTTGAAGTCGCCTTGGCTGCCGAGGTAGTGGCGGCGGCTACTAAGGATTTCCTGCTAAAGCATCGAGGCCCCAGACCCCTTATTTCGCCTGCTTGCCCGGCGGTAGTTAGCCTGATTCAGGTGCGCTTCCCGGCCCTGGTAGATCAG
Organism: Clostridia bacterium; assembly: GCA_030445865.1. GTDB lineage: Bacteria > Bacillota > DSM-521 > Neomoorellales > Neomoorellaceae > JASUSV01. The sequence continues at coordinate 20,803 of JASUSV010000013.1, read as the reverse complement.
ATAGCTCCCCTGGAGACGCCTATGGACGCAGCGGCCCGGCTGGCCCGGTCTAAGGCGGTAGCCGAGATGGGGCTGCGGCCCGAGGAGGTCGGTACTTTCTTTATCTCGCCCTGCCCGGCGAAAATTACCGCCGTACGCCAGCCGCCTACCGGGTTACTCAGTCAGGTGGATGGCGTTTTACCTCTGGCCGCCATTTACCCCGATTTGCTCCGGGCAAGCGAAACGGCGAGGGAAGTGGATCCGGTAGCCGGTCCGCGCGGTGTCGGCTGGGGTGTTTCAGGCGGGGAAAACGCGAGCATCGGTTTGAACCGGTTACTCCACGTAGACGGAATTCACCACGTTATTAACGTCCTGGAGGGGGTAGAGAAGGGCGAGGTGACCGACATCGATTATATCGAGGCCCAGGCCTGCCCCGGGGGCTGCGTCGGCGGAGCGCTTATGGTAAAGAACCCCTTTGTGGCCCGCCAGGCTCTGACCCGGGCTTTGGCCAGCTTAGAGCTCGGGCCGGGTTATTCCCCTGAAGAACTGGAAGCCCGGGTTGCCGAAGGCGAGTGCCAGGTGGCGGGGCGGGTTAAACCGCGGCCTGCCCTGGCCCTGGACGCGGACCTCGACAATGCCATCGCTAAAATGAAGCTTTTAGAGGATACGCTGGCCACCTTGCCGGGGCTGGACTGCGGTTCCTGCGGCTCCCCCAACTGCCGGGCCCTGGCCGAAGACATCGTGCGCGGCCAGGCTCAGGATACCGATTGCGTCTTCCGCCTGCGCGAGAGGGTCCGCATCCTGGCAGAGGAAGTAGTGGAACTGGCCCGCAAGTTACCTCCTTCCATGGCGGGAAAATAAATGAGCGCGGGGGAAGGACATGAAGCTGATCGAGATAATTCGCGAGCTAGGACTGCAAGTGGCCAACCCTGACGTAGACCTGGATAGGGAAGTGTGCTGGGGTTACTGTTCGGACCTTTTAAGCGACGTTATGGCCCACGCCCCAAAGGATTCTTTGTGGTTCACCATTCAGGTCCACGAGAATGTCATCGCTGTGGCTTTGCTGGCCGAGGTAGCCGGGGTGGTTATCACCGGCGGGAGGCGGCCCGAGGCGGCCACTTTAAACCGGGCTGCAGCCGAGAGGATCCCCGTATTGCTTACGGGCGAAACGACCTTCGTCAGTGCCGGCCGTCTATACCGCCTGCTTACGGGTTAAAATGCGCATTTACTATGCCGACCTGCACCTGCACACGGCCCTCTCGCCCTGCGCTGCCGGGGATATGACCCCGCCGGCCATCATAGATGCCGCCGGCCGGCAGCAGTTGGACATAATCGGCATTACCGACCACAATACGGCCGGGAACGCGCGGGCGGTCATAGAGGCAGCGGCCGGAACAGGCCTGCTGGTACTGCCGGGCATGGAAGTGCAGACTCAAGAGGACGTTCACCTGGTCTGCCTCTTTCCCAAAATTGAACTTGCCGAAACCTGGCAGGAAGAAGTTTACCGCCTTCTGCCGCCGCAAAAAAACAGGATAGAAATTTTTGGCCCACAGTTGTTACTTGACGCCTGCGGGGAGGTCAGGGGTTATGAAGAAAGGCTTTTGGTGACCGGGATCCGGGCCGGCGTGGCGGAGGTCGCCAGCCGGGTCAAGGCCCTGAGGGGACTAGTTATCCCGGCCCATGTAGACCGGCCGTCATACAGCCTCTTGAATGTGCTGGGTTTTTTACCCACGGGCCTGGAAGTGGCGGCTTTAGAGCTGGGCCTGTTGAGGGCTGGGGATGCGCGGCGGCAGTGGGGTTCTTTGTGTGCCGGGTTGCCTCTGGTGGCTTCGTCCGATGCCCACTCTCCGGCCGATATAGGCCGGCGCCGGACCCTATTTAATCTCGAGAAATTAAGTTTTGAGGAAATAGCCTTGGCTTTGCAAGGCCTGGGAGGTCGGGGGGTGGAAGCTTTTTAAAAAACGTTAGGTTTCGAAAGCATCCGAATCTCGACAAGGGGGTAACAAAATGGAAGCCTGTAAGTGCGGAGAAAAATGGCAGGAGCTGGATAAAATCATCGCGGCCCACCGCAACCGGCCCCAGGACCTCATCGAAGTTTTGCATAAGGCCCAGGAATTGATCGGTTACCTTCCTAAAAAAGTCCAGGTGGCCATTGCCGAGGGGCTGGGCGTGTCTTTAAGCGAAGTTTACAGCGTCGTCTCGTTTTACGCCCACTTTACGACCAAGCCTAAAGGCAAGTATCAGATTTCCATCTGCAAAGGTACGGCTTGCTACGTCAAGGGGTCGCCGCAGATCCTGGAGAGGCTGGAAAAAGAGCTTGGGATTAAGGCCGGTGACAGCACTGACGACGGCAGGTATTCTCTGGAAGTAGTGCGCTGCCTGGGTGCCTGCGGCCTGGGTCCGGTCATGACGGTTAACAAGCGGGCCTACGGCTTGATGAAGCCGGAAAAGGCGGTAGCCGTCCTGCAGCAGTACCAGTAATGGAAGAATTATCCCTCCACATCCTGGATCTTATTGAAAACGCCCTGGCCGCCGGGGCAAAAAGTATCGAGATTTGCATCAACGAGGATACGGGGCAGGATGAGCTTCGCCTGGAAGTCCGGGATAACGGGCGGGGTTTAACGCCCGAGGCCAGCGCCGGGGTCATGAGCCCCTTCTATACCAGCCGTACCACCCGGCGCGTCGGCCTGGGCCTGCCTTTATTGAAGGCTACGGCTGAAGCCTGCGAGGGAGGCATAAGCCTGGAATCCGAGGCGGGTAGAGGCACTACGGTGGCGGCCTGGATGCGCCTCAGCTCTGTTGACCGCCCGCCTTTGGGGGATATAGGGGCGAGCCTGGCGGCGGCCCTGGCGCGGCAGGACCCGCCGAAGCTGGTTTACCGCCACTACCGGGACGGGCGGCAGTTCAGGTTTTCCTCAAAGGAGCTGGAAGAAGAATTGGGGGTGATCCCCCTCCAGGAAGGGTTGGTCCTAAATTGGCTGCGGCAGTATATTAACGAGCAGGTTAACGGGCTATAAGTTTTATGGGGGTGAAGTTCGCCTTATGAAATCTTTAGAAGAGCTGCGGCAGATTAAAGAAAAGGCACTGGAAGAGATCCGGCTGCGCGAGCAGGAGAAAAAAGTGCAGGTAATTATAGGCATGGGTACCTGCGGTATTGCCGCCGGCGCACGGGAAGTGATGAGCGCCATTCTGGATGAACTGGGCAAACGCAGGCTTACTAACGTGGCCGTAACCCAGACGGGCTGCATAGGCCTCTGCGCCCAGGAACCGCTGGTGGACGTAATTTTTCCCGGGAAGCCTAAAGTTACGTACGGAAAAATTGATCCCTTTAAAGCCCGTCAAATTGTGGCACAACATATAGTAAACGGTATTATTATCGAAGAATGGGTCGTCAATAAGTAGGAGGGGAGTTTCATGGTAGAGTTTTATCGCGCCCATGTGCTCGTTTGTGCCGGTACGGGTTGCACCGCTTCCGAAAGCCCCGCTACCAAAGAAGCTTTAATCAAGGAACTCGCCAGGCGGGGGCTGGATAAAGAAGTAAAGGTTGTGGATACCGGGTGCTTCGGCTTCTGCCGTTTCGGCCCCAATATGATGGTCTACCCGGAGGGTACTTTTTATTGTACCGTCCACCCTGAAGATGTACCTGAACTGGTAGAAGAGCATTTTGTGAAGGGGCGGGTAGTAGAGCGCCTGCTTTATAAACAGCCCGAGACGGAAGCAGCGGTTAAATCTTTTGAAGATATACCTTTCTTTAAGCACCAGCTCCGCATTGCCCTGCGCAACTGCGGCGTGATCAATCCCGAATCTATCGAGGAATATATAGCCCGCGACGGCTACTTTGCTTTAGGTAAAGTCCTGACCGAAATGCAGCCTTACGAGGTCATCGAAATCATTAAGAAGTCGGGACTCCGGGGCCGCGGCGGCGGCGGTTTCCCCACCGGCTTAAAATGGGAATTCGCCTACCGCTCGCCGGGGCCGGTGAAGTATTTCGTCTGCAACGCCGATGAAGGCGACCCCGGCGCTTTTATGGACAGGAGCATCCTGGAAGGCGACCCCCACGCCGTGCTGGAGGGTATGGCCATCGGCGCCTACGCCATCGGCGCCAGCCAGGGCTACATTTACGTCCGCGCCGAATACCCCATTGCCGTGAACCGCCTACAAATCGCCATTGCCCAGGCCCGGGAAAAGGGTTTGCTAGGTAAAAACATTTTCGGCTCCGGCTTTGATTTCGACATCGATATCCGCCTCGGCGCCGGGGCCTTTGTCTGCGGCGAGGAGACGGCGCTGCTGGCCTCCATCGAGGGGCGCCGGGGCGAGCCGCGGCCACGGCCTCCCTTCCCGGCCGTTTCCGGCCTCTGGGGCAAGCCGACGGTGATAAATAACGTGGAGACGCTGGCCAACGTGCCCACCATCGTCCGCAACGGGTGGGAGTGGTTTGCTTCTATCGGTACCGAAAAGAGCAAGGGTACCAAGGTGTTCGCCCTGGCAGGCAAAATTAACAACAACGGCCTCGTGGAAGTGCCTATGGGCACCTCTCTAGGCCAGGTTATTTATGACATCGGCGGCGGCATCCCCGGCGGCAAGAAATTCAAGGCGGCCCAGACGGGCGGGCCTTCGGGCGGCTGCATCCCGGCGTCGCATTTAAACGTACCCATCGATTACGATTCCCTTACCGCTTTGGGAACTATCATGGGTTCCGGCGGCCTGATCATTATGGACGAGGATACCTGCATGGTGGACCTGGCCAAGTTTTTCCTGGATTTCGTGAAAGACGAATCCTGCGGCAAGTGCACTCCCTGCCGCATCGGCACCGCCCGCATGCTGGAGATCCTGGACCGCATTTCCAGAGGCGAGGGGCGGGAAGGGGATATCGACCTCCTGGTGGAGCTCGGCCAGCAGATTAAAGATACCGCCCTCTGTGGCCTGGGCCAGACGGCGCCCAACCCGGTTTTAAGCACCATCAGGTACTTTCGCGAGGAGTACGAAGCCCACATCCGCGACAAGCGCTGCCCGGCGTCGGTTTGCGCCGCCCTTTTCGATTCCCCCTGCCAGAACACCTGCCCGGCCAACGTCGATGTACCTATTTATATCGACTTGATCCGGCAGCGCCGCTTTACCGAAGCCTATGAAACTATTGTCCGGGAGAATCCCTTCCCGGTAGTCTGCGGCCGGGTATGCCATCACCCCTGCGAGGGTAAGTGCAACCGGGGCAAGCTGGACCAGCCGCTGGCCATCCGGCAACTGAAGCGCTTCGTGGCCGACTACGCTTTATCTCTTAACGGCTCGCGGCCGGTACCCCAGGTACAGCCCCCCAACGGTAAAAGGGTCGCCATTATAGGTTCCGGCCCGGCCGGTTTGACGGCCGCTTATTACCTGGCGCTCAAAGGTTACGGCGTTACCGTATTTGAGGCCTTGCCTGTAGCCGGCGGTATGATGGCCGTAGGTATTCCCGAGTACCGCCTGCCCAAGAAGACCCTCCAGGCGGAGATAGATACCATCCTCCAGGTGGGCGTGGAGATCAAGACCGGTACCGCTCTGGGCCGGGACTTCACCCTGGCGGATTTGCGCGAGCAGGGCTACCAGGCCGTCTTTTTGGCTCTCGGCGCCCATGCCGAGCATAAGCTGGGGGTGCCGGGGGAAGACCTCCAGGGGGTATATTCAGGCATGGACTTTTTACGCCGGCTCAATTTAGGGCAACCGGTGGACGTGAAGGACAAAGTGGTAGCCGTCATCGGCGGCGGTAACGTGGCCATGGACGCGGCCCGCTCGGCCAGGCGTTTGGGAGCCGGAGAAGTGCACGTAATCTACCGTCGCAATAAAGAAGATATGCCGGCCATTCGCGATGAGATCGATGAGGCGGAACGCGAAGGGATTAAAATCACTTGTCTAGCGGCGCCGCTGGAAATCCTGGGCCGGGACGGCCGGGTATATGGGCTCAGGTGCGCCCGTATGCGGCCCGGGGACTTCGACCAGAGCGGCCGCCGGCGGCCTGTCTCGGTTGAAGGCGCCGATTTTACCCTCCCGGTGGATGTGGTTATTGCGGCCGTCGGTCAGACGGTCAATAGAGACGGCCTGCCGCCGGAAATCGCTTTAAGCCGGGCTGGGACCCTGGTAGTTGACGATAAGACGCTATCCACAAACATACCCGGCGTCTTTGCCGGCGGCGATTGCGTAACCGGGCCGGACACGGTCGTTGGGGCCATAGCGGCTGGCAAACAGGCGGCCGCGGCCATCGATAAATACCTGGGCGGTGATGGGTGTGTAGTGCCGCAGGTTAAAGTGGAGCGGCGGCGGACGGCCCCGGTAATCGAGGATGTTACTCCCAGGCTGGTAGCGGCTACCCTGGACGCGGAGGCCCGCCTGTCCGGTTTCCGGGAGGTCGAGCTGGGTTTTGATGAGGAACAGGCCGTGGCCGAGGCGGCCCGCTGCCTGCGCTGCGACGTGCGCGAGTGAAGGGTTTAGCAAGGGATAGGAGGCACGGATTATGAGCACGGTTACTTTAACTATAGATAATGTCCAGGTAGAGGTCGAAGCCGGCACCACCATCTTGAAAGCGGCGGAAAAGGCGGGTATCCATATTCCTACGCTCTGCTACCTGGAGGGGATTAACGAGATCGGCGCCTGCCGGGTCTGCGTGGTGGAGGTGGAAGGGGCTAAGACCTTGATGGCTTCCTGCGTGGCGCCGGTGGCCCAAGGTATGGTCGTGCGCACCAACACCCCCCGGGTCCGGGCGGCCAGGCGTTTAAACGTCGAGCTCCTGCTTTCCAACCACCCCATGGAATGCCCGACCTGCATCCGCAACCTCAACTGCGAGCTGCAGAGTTTGGCCCAGTCTCTCGGGATACGCCAGGTGCGCTTTGAGGGGCGCAAGGTAGACTATCCCAAGGACACCTCTACCCCGGCGCTGGTGCGCGACCCCCAGAAGTGCATCCTCTGCCGCCGCTGCGTGGCAGTATGTGAAAAAGTTCAGGGGGTTAAGGCCATAGCGCCGCTGGAACGCGGTTTTGATACGGTTATCGCCCCCGCCTTCCAGGAGCCCCTTTATGAGGTGGCCTGCGTCGAATGCGGCCAGTGCACCCTGGTCTGCCCCGTGGGCGCCCTTTACGAAAAGGATTACACCAACGAAGTCTGGGCGGCCCTGGCCGACCCGGATAAATTCGTCGTGGTGCAGACGGCGCCGGCGACCCGCGTTTCCATCGGCCAGGAGTTCGGCCTGCCTCCGGGAAGCATCAACACCGGCCAGATGGTGGCGGCCCTGCGACGCCTGGGCTTCGACCGCGTATTCGACACCGATTTTGCGGCCGATCTCACCATTATGGAGGAGGGCAGCGAATTCATCCAGCGGTTGACCAAAGGCGGGGTGCTTCCCCTGCTCACTTCCTGCAGCCCGGGCTGGATCAAATTTATCGAACACTTCTACCCGGAATTACTGCCCAACCTCTCGACCTGCAAGTCGCCCCAGCAGATGTTCGGGGCCGTAGCCAAAACTTTCTACGCCCAGAAGGCGGGCATCGACCCGGCCAAGATGGTGGTAGTATCCATTATGCCCTGCACGGCCAAGAAGTTCGAGTGCCAGCGGCCCGAAATGCGGGACAGCGGCTACCAGGACGTGGACTACGTCCTTACCACGCGCGAGCTGGCGCGCATGATCAAGGAAGCCGGTATCGACTTCACGGCTTTACCGGAGGAGCAGTACGACGATCCCCTGGGCGAATCTACCGGAGCGGCGGTAATTTTCGGGGCTACCGGCGGGGTGATGGAAGCCGCCCTGCGGACGGCTTACGAGCTGATAACCGGTAAAGAACTGCCTTCCCTGGACTTCTACGAAGTGCGGGGCCTCAAGGGCATTAAAGAAGCGGTGGTGAATATCGACGGTACACAGGTGCGCGTGGCCGTGGCTCACAGCCTGGGGCACGCCCGGCAGTTGCTCGAAAGGGTAAAGGCCGGGGAGCAATACCACTTCATCGAGATCATGTGCTGTCCCGGCGGCTGCATCGGCGGCGGCGGCCAGCCCATTCCTACCAATACCGAGATCCGCGCCCAGCGCATAGCCGGCATTTACAATGCCGACAAAAATATGCCTGTGCGTAAATCCCATGAGAACCCGTCCATTCAGGCCCTCTACCGCGAATTCCTAGGCCACCCCTTGAGCGAAAAATCCCATCACCTGTTGCACACCCACTACACGCCGCGGGGGAAGTATTAAGCGTTGTATCAAAGCATTAACCCGCATATTAAGGCTTCTACCAATTCTCCAGGAAATATTAAGCGTGGCTGTATATCAAGTCCGGTCCTGTGCGACCGGGCTTTTTAACATATGGAATCTCTTACTAGAAAATTGCCCCGGTCAGCCGGGGCAATTAATTCGCCAGCCGGATACCCGTAATACCTTGGGCGCTCTTCAGCAGCCCTTGAGAATAAAGTGGCGCCAGGAGTAAAGACTATGGGTAGGTAATTCAGGAGGGAAAAAAGATTGCAGGTAGGCTTAATCGGCCTAGGTAAAATGGGCTTTAACCTGGCTTTAAATATGCTGGAGAAGGGCTTGCAGGTGGTGGGTTACGCCCGCACCCCGGCAACGGTTGCCAGGGCTACGGAAGCAGGTGTTACCGGCGTGGGCGGCCTGACAGAGCTGGTGGACCGGCTCAAGCCCCCGCGGGTGATTTGGCTCATGGTTCCGGCCGGGCCGGGGGTAGACGAGCTGATTGAGGGGCTGGCGCCCCTCCTGGCTGCAAGTGATATCATCGTCGATGGCGGCAACTCCTATTATAAGGATACCTTGCGCCGCTACGGGGCTATGCGGAACCGGGGCCTGCACCTGGCCGACGTGGGCACCAGCGGCGGCGTGGAAGGGGCCAGGTACGGGATTTGCGCCATGGTGGGGGCGGAAAAAGAGGTTTTTGACCGCCTCGAACCTTTGTTGCAGGCCATCTGCGTGCCGGGAGGTTACCTGCACGTGGGGCCCTGCGGCAGCGGCCACTTCGTCAAAATGGTACACAATGGGATTGAATACGGTATGCTACAAGCCCTGGGCGAGGGCTTTGAAATTTTAGCCAGAGGCCCCTTCGAACTCAGCCTAAAGGAGATAGCGCGGCTCTGGAGGCATGGTTCTGTCATCCGGGGCTGGCTTATGGATCTTCTCGAAAAGGCTTTAAATAAAGAGTCCAAGTTAGAATCTATTAAGGGAATAGTGCATTCTTCCGGTGAAGGGTTGTGGACGGCAATGACGGCTTTGGAGCTGGGGATACCGGCTCCGATCATCGCCGGTTCGGTTTTTATGCGCTACCGTTCGGAGCAGATAGAAAGCTTTGCCGCAAAAGTGGTGGCGGCCCTAAGGTACGAATTCGGCGGACATGAAGTCGAAAGGGGCAGCCCCCATGGCGCCTTTTAAACCCGATCCCTGCCTTTTTTTAATCTTCGGGGCTACAGGAGATCTGGCCCGCAAGAAATTGTTTCCCGCCTTTTATAACCTGTACATTGATAATTTTTTACCTGCTTCTACGAGGTTGGTGGCCGTCGGGCGGCGGCCCTATAACCAGGATGCCTTCCGGGAACAGATCTTATTACCTTCGTTAAAGACCTTTTCCCGCCGGGCCGACAAGCTGGAGCAAACCTTCGCCGGTTTTGCCGCCAGGTGCGTTTATTTCCAAAGCGATATTTACGATCCCCAGGGATACGCCAGGTTAAAAGATCTGCTCCGGCAACTGGAAGAAGGGCGCGCTACCGGTGGCAATCGCGTTTACTACCTGGCCGTAGCGCCAGTGCATTTCGGCCGCCTGGTAGCCGGCCTCCGGGAAGAGAACATCCTGGCGAACTCGGGATGGCAGCGGGTGATAATTGAAAAACCCTTCGGCCACGACCTAGAGTCTGCCCGGCGATTAAACCGCCTGCTGGACCAGGTTTTCGCCGAGGAAGAAATTTACCGCATTGACCACTACCTTGGCAAAGAGATGATCCAGAATATCATGGTCATTCGATTTGCCAACGCTTTTTTTGAGCCGGTCTGGAATAATAAATATATCGACCACGTCCAGATAAGTTCCGTTGAGACGGTAGGGGTAGGGGAAAGGGGCGGGTATTACGAAAAGGCAGGCGCCCTGCGGGACATGGTACAAAACCATATGCTGCAGTTATTAGCCATGATTGCCATGGAGCCGCCGAGTAGCCTTGCAACGGGGGCCATTAGGGACGAGAAAGTTAAAATCCTGCGTTCCTTAAGGTCCCTTAATCCCGAAGCGGTACGCCGGGACGCAGTTCGGGGTCAGTACGGGGAAGGTTTTATCGAGGGGAAGCCGGTAGTTGCCTACCGGCAGGAGAAAGATGTGGCTGCGGATTCGGCAACCGAAACTTTTGTGGCGTTGAAAATATTTATCGACAACTTCCGCTGGGCGGGGGTGCCTTTTTACATCCGTACGGGTAAGCGTTTGCCGGTCAAGTCCACCGAGATCATCCTTCAGTTTAAGGCGCTGCCGGAAGTCCTTTATTTTAAAGAGTACGGCGAATTGCAGCCCAATTTGCTGGTGATCCGCGTGCAGCCCTACGAAGGCGTTTTTGTGCAGCTCAATGCCAAGCGGCCTGGCAATAATAACTATATTGTACCCATCCGGTTGGACTTCTGCCAGAACTGCGAGGCAGGCGTCAATTCTCCGGAAGCCTACGAGCGCCTGCTTTACGACGCCATGCGGGGAGACCGTACTTTATTCACTGGCTGGGAAGAAGTAGAACAATCCTGGAGATTTATCGATCCTATTGCGAAGGTCTGGGCGGCTGCTGCCCCCCTTTTTCCGAATTACGCCGCCGGCCAGTGGGGCCCGGAAGCCGCCGCCTCGCTTTTGCTTAAGGATGGCCGCCGGTGGTGGAATGCCCCGGCAGCGCAGCAGGAGTAAGGTCCACAAACAAGAAGGGCAGGAGGGGACTCCTTTGCTTTACGACGTCTCTATGCCTATTTACCCCGGCATGCCCGTATATAAGAATAGACCTGAAAAGCAGCCCCGCTTTGAGGTGGCCAGGGATTACGATCGGGGTCTCAGGGAAACCAAGATTACCCTGGACGCTCATACCGGCACCCACATCGATGCGCCGCTGCACATAAGTAAAAGCGGTCGCGGTGTTGACGGGCTTGATTTGCAGGGTTTAATTGGCCCCTGCCGGGTGCTAGACTTAACCCACGTAGACGAGAAGATCGAGCCCGCCCACCTCTCAGAGGTAGACGTTCAACCGGGCGATTTTATCCTTTTCAAAACCAAAAATTCCTGGCAGGAGGAATTTAACTTCCAATTCATTTATCTCACCAAAGAAGCAGCCCAGTACCTTGCCGAAAAAGGGGTAAGGGGCATCGGCATCGATGCCCTGGGGATAGAGCGTGATCAGCCTGATTACGGCACCCATGGCGCTCTCCTGGAACGCGGTGTCGTCATCATCGAGGGGTTACGCTTAAAGGAGGTAAATGCCGGACGCTACTACCTTATCGCTGCCCCCCTGCCTCTGGTGGGCGTGGAGGCGGCCCCGGCAAGAGTGGTGTTGGTTAAAGCCGCCGACAATAACTGGTTTTATCCCATAAGGTTCCATTAACTCTGTAAAGATAGCGGTTATTTCGGCCATTACTTCATAGCGATCTTTAGAAGCGAGCTGAGCTATAACCTGCCGAGCCTTTTCAATCGAACTCATAATACCACTCTCGATTGTTTAAAATTTTCACCTTTCCTTCAGCGAGGGCTTTTTGCCATTTATAAATACAAATACGGTCCAATATTTTCTGCTCTTCCGGGTCCCGAGGCCTTCTCCTGATTACCCGTTCTTTACGGGAGCGAATTATGCTACGGTTTATTTCTGGCATTTTGGCCGTAATTTCTTTTTCAATTTCTACCGCCTTCCACTCACGCATATTGTTCACCCTCGTTTTCAACCTTTTCCATATTTTCCACCTCAATGTAGTCATATTATAACCCTGGAGGGACCGTACATCAAGAAAAAAGCGGCAAGCGGTGGCCTCCTGGCAGTATGGTTTAGCAAGCGGAGGGCGCGGCCAGAATTTTTGGTAACTTGACGAAAGCGTGGATGGCTTTCATAAAAACTCTCGCCATCCAGAAAAATGTATTGTATAATTGAACCTGGGAGAACTTTCGCTATATGGGGGCATTATTATGGAAATAGTGAAAACAATCACAGGACAGTGTAAAATGTGTTACTCTTGCGTACGCAACTGCCCGGTAAAGGCAATTAAGGTTGTAGATGGCCAGGCGCAGGTTGTGCCGGAGCTCTGCATAGCCTGCGGCCATTGCGTGAAGGTCTGTTCGCAAAAGGCCAAAGAAGTGGTGAAAGAGGTTGATAAGGTCAAAGCTTTTCTTGCCGGCGGAAAAGCCATTGCCTGCCTGGCTCCCTCTTTTGTAGCCGAATTTCATCCTGCATGGCCGGGGCAGGTGGTGGCAGCCTTGAGGAAGCTGGGTTTTTATGAGGTTCACGAAGTTGCGTTCGGCGCTCATCTGGTTACCCAGGAGTACTTAACTTACCTCCGCGAAGAAGCCGACGGGAGACAGGGCTTGATCAGCACCCCTTGCCCGGCCGTAGTTTCCTTGGTGGAAAAATATTTTCCCAGACTCCTTCCTCAACTTATTCCGGTTGTTTCACCCATGATCGCCCTGGGACGCTATCTTAAAACTAAGAAAGGCCCCCATGTAAAGACCGTTTTCATCGGGCCCTGCGTAGCCAAAAAAGCCGAAGCCCTGGAGGACGGCCTGGCCGGCGCTGTAGATGCCGTACTTACTTTTGCCGAACTTAAAGAATTATTGCATGTTCAAGGCATTGACCCTGAAACTTTAGGAGAAAGCCCCTTTAATAACGATTTCCCTTACCTGGGCCGTCTTTACCCTATTGGCGGCGGCCTGCTCCGCAGCACCGGGATAGCTGCCGATATACTGGAGAATCGCGTTTTGGTGGTCGAAGGCAGGGACGATTGCCTGGAATTTTTGAGGGCCATTAATGAAGGTAAAATGGTACCCCAGCTGGTAGATATGCTCTTTTGTAAAGGTTGCATTAATGGTCCCATGATGCAAAACGAATATTCGCCTTTCCGCCGCCGGCGTATAGTGGCCGATTTCGCCCGGCAGGGTATGGAAAAGGCCTTCCCCCAGCAACAACTGGATTTAACAGGCGTGAACTTGAGGCGTGAGTTTCATGATAAGAGCATTCGTTTCCCCCAGCCCAGCGAAGCCGAGATCCGTAACATTTTGGCCGAGTTGGGAAAAATGACTCCGGAAGATGAATTAAACTGCGGTGCCTGCGGTTATGCTTCTTGTCGCGAGAAGGCTGTAGCCGTCTACCAGGGGCTGGCGGAGAATCGCATGTGTTTACCGTATCTTATAACCCAACTCCAGGGCAAAAACATTCTTCTGCAACAGGAATTAAAAACTGTGCGTGGTCGTTTTGAAGAGATGATCGGCAACAGTCTGCCTATGCAGGAAGTTTTCCGGTTGATAGAGAAAGTGGCCTGCACGGATGCTACTGTTCTTATACGCGGTGAAAGCGGGACGGGCAAAGAACTGGTGGCTAGGGCCATTCATTACAACAGCCTGCGTAGCGAAGCGCCTTTTATCAGTATAAATTGCGCCGCTTTGCCGGAGAACTTGCTGGAGAGCGAACTTTTCGGACATGCGCGCGGGGCTTTTACCGGTGCCGTGACCGCAAAAAAAGGCCTTTTCGAAGAAGCCCACGGCGGCACCCTCTTTTTAGATGAGATTGGCGATATCGGCCTCGCCTTGCAGAGCAAGCTCCTGCGCGTTTTACAAGAAGGGGAGTTTTTACGCCTAGGGGAAACCCGGCCCCGGAAAGTGGATGTGCGGGTGATTGCCGCTACCAACCGTAACCTGGAAGAAGCAATTAAAAAAGAAGCCTTCCGCCCCGAGCTTTTTTACCGTTTAAATGTGGTGACTATTTGGTTGCCGCCTTTAAGGGAGAGGCGCGACGACATACCGTTGCTGGCGCGTCACTTTTTAGATAAATGCTGCGCCCGGCTGCGTAAAGATATTAAAGGATTTGCTCCGGAAGCCCTGGATGCCCTGGTGAGGTACGACTGGCCGGGCAATGTGCGCGAATTGGAAAATGCCATTGAGCGGGCGGTCATCCTGGCGGAAGGGAGCAAAATAGAGCTTGGCGACCTGCCGCGCGATTTACGCGGCATAGCGGCAAGAGCAGGGGGCTGGGCCTTTACTAAAGGCATGACTTTTAAAGAGGCTGTTTCTAACTATGAAGTACAGCTTTTGCTTAAAGCTTTAGAAGAGAGCCACTGGGTGCAGGCAAGGGCGGCGGAAATACTGGGCCTTAAGCGCAGTACTTTAAATGAAATGATTAAAAGATACAAGTTATCTCCGGCCAATGCCCATTCAAATAATTGTAAATGGGTACAAAAAATTGGATAAAACAAAATTAAGTTTAAGACGTCTATTTGGTACAAAAATTTGAACGCGCGGCTTAGTGAATATATTTATTAGCACAATCTTAAATGCCGGGATTAGTGGATAATCTCCCCATTCCCGGCTTTTTTATGTCCTGGCATGTTTTTTGCTACAAATAGATAGTGAAAGCCGGTACAATTTTCCGTTCAGGGCACATTTTTAGCATTTGGGCTTATAAAACCGACCGGATAACCCTTTGCTCTATAGAATATTTAAAATCTATGTTACAATATGTACAGGAAATTGGCCGGCAAGAATAAAGGGGAGGCGAAACAGGATGGCCAGGGTACTTTCTTGGGGGGAAGTTGACTACAGCCGCGAACTTAGCAATCTTTCTCCGCCTGAGCTTGACGAAGTGTATGCTAGCCTGGAAGAAAGATATAATTGCCTGCGCTCCAACTGGGATTGGTTTGCATCATCTAACTGTTGCCAGGACCCTATCGAGAGCGTGTTTTTACGTACCGAGCAGAATTAAAATTAAACCTAACACCTGAAGCCATGCCAAGCGTAGCTTTCGAGCTACGCTTATTTTTTTGGTATAATAAGGTTTAAGGAGTTGAAAATATTTGCAGCGCAAACCAGAACTCATGGCCCCGGCGGGCAGTAAAGAGGCTTTAAGGGCGGCGGTTGCCGGTGGCGCCGACGCCGTTTATTTCGGCGGCCGCCGCTTTAACGCGCGAGAGTTTGCCGAGAATTTTGAACCCGAAGAAATAGAGGAAGCCGTAGACTACCTCCACGAGCGCGGCGTCCGGGCTTACATTACCGTCAATACTTTGCTGGCCGATTCCGAACTGGAACAAGCCCTCGATTACCTGGCTTTCTTGGCCCGGACAGGCGTTGACGGCGTTATCGTCCAGGACCTGGGCCTAATTAAGCTCGCGCGCGAAGTGCTGCCAGGACTGAAACTCATCGGCAGCACCCAGATGACCGTGGCCAATGCCGCCGGAGTAGAGATGCTGGCCCGCCTGGGCTTGAGCCGGGTGGTGCTGGCGCGGGAGCTTTCTCTCCATGAGATACGCGCCATACGCCAAAAGTCCGCTCTGGAGCTGGAAGTCTTCGTTCACGGCGCCCTGTGCTTCGCCTACTCTGGCCAGTGCCTCTTGAGCAGCATGGTCGGAGGCCGGAGCGGCAACCGGGGTCGCTGTGCCCAGCCCTGCCGCCTCCCTTATACCTTGGTTGATGCCCGGGGGCGGCCGGTGGCAGGCGGGGCCGAACACCTCCTGAGCACCCGGGACCTCAATACCCTCGCCCTTTTACCCCAGATCATAGCCTCGGGCGTGGACGCCTTCAAGATCGAAGGCCGCATGCGCCGTCCCGAATACGTGGCCGTGGTCACGCGTCTCTACCGCCGGGCCATCGATCGTTACTTTGAGGACCCCGGGAAATTTGAGATTCTCCCTGAAGAGGAAGAGGCGGCGGCGCAGGCCTTTAACCGCCAGTTTACCGCCGGCTATTTTCTGGGCAACCCCGGTGCCGGGCTGATGAGCTACGGCCGGCCCAGCAACCGCGGCGTGTATCTAGGCCGTATTGTAGCCAGGGGGCCGGGGCTGCGGGCTGACCTGCGTCTGGAGCGGGTTTTGCGCCGGGGCGACGGCATCGAGGTGTGGGTAAAGCAGGGCGGCCATGTGGGCACGGAAGTGTGCCGCCTTTGGGTGGATGGCCGCGAGGTAGATGAAGCCCCGGCCGGCAGGGTAGTTGCTTTAGAACTCCCTCCTCAGGCCAGGGTAGGGGACCGCGTCTTTAAGACCCACGATGTTCGGCTCATGGCGGAGGCCCGCAGAGCTTATACTGGGCCCCGCGAAGAGAGGAAGGTCCCCGTATGGATGGAGGTTTGGGCCGCACCTGGCCGGCCGCTGGAGATAGAAGTAAGGGATGCGGAAGGCCATAAAGGCCGGGGCGCTACGGTTTTCCGGGCCGAGCCCGCCAGGGAGCATTCTTTGACCCCGGAATTCCTGGAGCGCCAGTTAAACCGCCTGGGCAATACGCCCTATGAACTCCAGGGCTTGAATGTCCACCTGGACGGCGAAATTATGGTACCTTTTAGCGAGATTAACGCAGTTCGCCGGGAAGCTATAGAAAACTTGCGCTCGTCAAGGCTCTCCGCCTGGCCCCGCGTAGAAGTAGATGCGGCAAAGATAGAAGGAGCGATTAGGCGTTTATTGGTGGCCGGGCGTCCGGTTGCCTTTCCTAGCGGGACGGAAAACATCCCCCGCCTGGCCGTGGCGGCCGGTAGCCCGGCAGCGGCCGAGGCGGCTCTGGCCAGCGGCGCCGACCGGGTCTACCTGGGCGGTGAGAGATGGCGGCAGGAACGTCTGGCGGGCGAGGCCGGCCTGGAGAAGCTCTTGGAATGCGGGGCGAAAAAAGGCGCTGAGGTGATCCCGGCCCTGCCGCGCATCTGGCAGGAAGACGAGGCCGGGCGCATAGAAGCCATGGTCGCCTCTTTTAAAGACTGCGG
The DNA here is from genome assembly GCA_030445865.1 of Clostridia bacterium. Lineage (GTDB taxonomy): Bacteria > Bacillota > DSM-521 > Neomoorellales > Neomoorellaceae > JASUSV01. The sequence continues at coordinate 3,922 of JASUSV010000013.1, read as the reverse complement.
CGCGGCGATGGTTCTGGCCGGAAATTTAGGTAGTCTGACCCTGGTTGCCCGCGCCGGTTTGGCCGCCTGGGCCGACTACCAGCTTAATGTTTTCAACAACCTGGCGCTGGTGCAGCTGGCCCAACTGGGCGTTGCCGGGGCTGCGGTCTCACCGGAACTTAACCGGGGCCAGTTGCAAAATCTGCGCCAGGACATCCTGCCGCTGGAGGTCATCGTCCAAGGCTCGCTGCCCCTCATGGTTTCGGCCCATTGCGTACTGGGCGCCCGCCTGGGGGGTAAAGCCGGCGAAAAGAAATGCCCTGCCCCCTGCCGTAAAAATTACTTTGGCCTGCAGGACAGGCTAGGTTTAATCTTTCCGGTTACCACCGACGAGCGCTGCCGCTTTTACCTTTATAACCCTAAAGAAATATGCCTGGTAGAGCAATTGCCGGATTTAATTAACCGGGGCTTCAAATTTTTGCGCCTGGAACTGCGGGAGAAAGAGGCGGCTTTGGTGGGCCGGATTACTTCTCTCTACCGCCGGGCCCTGGACGCCGTCTTATCCGGTCATAAAAGCGACCTTGAATCTATAGCCGCAGAAATAGAGGCCCTGGCTCCGGCAGGGTTGACCAGGGGCCATTATTACCGGGGGGTTATTTAATGTTGAACGAACGACAGTTGTTAGATTGGGGCTGTTCCGTTTTAGCCGAGACGGCGGATTATATCCGCCGTTTAATCCAGGAAGAATTCGAGCTCCATACCCGCCTGAGCGCCGTAAATCCTTCCGGCGACATGATGACGGCTTTCGATGCCGCGGTAAACGCCCGGATTCGTCAGATTTTACAGGAAAGCCAGCGGGAATTGCCCTGCGTTCTTATTAGCGAAGAGACGGGGGTAGAATTTTTGCACCGCTGTCCGGAATATTTTTTCTTGCTCGACCCGGTTGACGGCTCCACCAATATCCGGCCCTACCTGACTCCCGCGCCCCACCTCTCTATGTCTTTAGGCATGGGGTATCTAAAGGACCTGGAGGCAGTAAAAACTCCTGAAGCCATCCGGGTGAGCATTCACCGCGAGATCTTCGGTGAACAGGTTTACTATGCCGTTAGCGGGCAGGGAGCTTATATAAAGTTTGGCCGCTTTCATAAAAAAATTCACTCCTCTCCCCTTGAATCCCTTGGGGAGAGGAGCGTCATCGGCCTTGACCTGGATGAATGTCATCAGTTGCCGGCCGGCGTAAAGGCTCTGCTGGAGCGGGGCATAATCCAGCGGCGCCTGGGCAGCTCCATCCTGGATTTTTGCCAGGTGGCCTGTGGCCAGTACGATGCCTATATTTCGCCGATGGGCCGCTTGAAGATTACCGATGTCTGCCAGAGCTACCACCTGGTACGCGAGGCCGGAGGAGAGTTCGGCTATGAGCTCCTCCGCAACGGTGAACGCGACCCGGCTCTGGCCCAGGATTTCCTCTACCGCGTCCTCTCCGAAGAAAATTTACTTAAGGAAGTACGCTTCCGGCTAATCGCGGCCGGGACGGCCCGGCTTAAGGAAGAATTGGAAAGCTTGCTGGGCTACCGGAGCGCTACACCGGGTGCGGGCTGTGAAGCCGGGGGTTAGACCCCACCTTCTTCGTCGCAACGCAAAACACCTGCCCGCGCGGCATGTTCTTTTTTGACTTCGTTAATGTAGATGACCACTCTTTCCGGTTTGGTATTGCAGGTCCATCCAACAGTTGCCTTTTTTCTTGATCAATGCTATACTTAAATTATGAAACCTGAATTAGAAGAACACTACCCATTACGTAAAGCCGCTGAAATACTGGGCGTACATCCTGTAACCCTGCGCCGCTGGGAGAGGGAAGGTAAAATACGCTGTATACGCACGCCCTCCGGCCAGAGGCGTTTCCCCAGGAGCGAGGTCTTGCGCCTTCTGGGAGAAGATCTCCCTTCCGGCCGCAGGGCTGTTGTTTATACCCGCGTTTCTTCAGCCAAACAGGCCGGAGCGGGAAATCTGGAACGCCAAAGGCAACGACTGGAAGAGTATTGCCGTTTCAGAGGCTACGAGATAGTGGCGGTTGTTGCAGAACAGGGTTCAGGCCTGAATGAGAAGCGCAAAGGACTCGCACGGCTCTTTAAGCTAGCCCGCGAAGGGAAAATGGACCTGGTGGTAGTCGAATTTAAAGACCGGTTGGCCCGTTTCGGCTTCACTTATATCGAGCGCTTCTTTAACGCTTTCGGCGTAAAGATAGAGGTCGTCGACGGGGAAGAGCCGAAGTTCCTTCAGGAAGAGCTGGTACAGGACATGCTCTCCATACTCACCATGTTTTCCGCCAAGCTTTATGGTTCCCGGAGCAAGGAGTTCCGCAGAAAGGTAAGGGAGGCCATGGCGGATGCGGCAAAAGGTGAATAAGCCCGCTGACATGATAACCCTGCCTGGCAGGATATACCCGGACAGGGAGGCAGAAAAAAAGCTGGTTTCCTTCATGCGTCGGTTCCAGGCGGCCAAACGAACCTCTTACCAGGCCCTCAAGCGGGGAAAAGAACCCGGAAAAATAGTCAAAGACCTCTATGACAAGTTTTTTCCCAACGCCCGCTGGTGCCAGTGGGCTGTCGAGGACGCTAAGGCCACCGTGGAGAGTCAAAAGGAACAGGTCAGGATGCATGTAGCGGATCTGGAGGCCAAGATAGAAAAGTCCGAAGAGAAGCTGGGGCGGACTAAAAACAAGCTCAAACGCCAGGGTTTGACTTTTCGTATTACCAGACTCCGGAGCAAGCTGGCCTATTGGAAAGGCTTCCTGGAGAGGGGCGAAGTCCCGCCCGCGGTATTCGGGGGTAAGAGGAATCTGCTCCTGCTCCAGGAAGGAAAACTGTCTAAAGAGGAGTGGCGGGAACTCAGGGCAGGCGCCTTTTACTCCGTAGGCCAGGCCAACCAGAAGGGGCTGGAAGGCCAATACGGCAACGCCAATGCAGAAGTGGTCTTTGATGAGGCTACCGGCTCCTTCCGCCTCAATGTTTACATACCGCCGGAACCGGAAGACAAGAGTGGCCGCAAGAGGAAAAAAGAAGAATGGGTAACGGTGCCCCTGGAAATACCTGGGCGTTACCGTAATATGCTATTACAACACCTTGCGAAAGCCGGGGCCTATACGGTGAGGGTAATCAGGAAAAATGGCAGGTTTGACTGCTTCATTTCTTTCTCCTTGGGCGATGATATGCCTGTAGACAAGAGCTCAAGCTTGGCAGGGATAGACTTCAACCCCGATGTGGTGGCCGTAACCATAGCCCTTCCAGACGGCAATTTCCGTGCCTCGCGCTGCTTCCGGTGCCCCGAGTTAGTCTACGTCTCCCACGAGAAACGGGAATGGATAGCTGGGAACCTGGCAAAAGACGTAGCTGAATGGCTGGGTAGCTTGGGTGTAAAGCAGGTAGCCCTGGAGGAGCTCTCCTTCGCCCAGGACCACGACACCAACCGCCTCTTCAACCGCGTCACCCATAACTTCTGCAAGAAGCTCCTTTTCAACCGGATTGTCGTGGCCCTGAGGAAGAGGGGTATCGCGGTCTTTACCGTACCCGCTAAGTTCACCTCGCTTATCGGATACTTCAAATACTCACGGGATTACGGCCTTTCTGCCCACCAGGCCGCTGCCTTTGTAACAGCCAGGAGGGCTTTGGGTTTTACCGAGAAGGTCCCCAAAGAGATTTTGAGGATGCTGTCGCCGAGGGAAGGATGGCAGCACTTCAAGCTTTGGGGCAGGCTCTTCGGGCTGTTCAAGGCGGCCAAGAAGCGGGTGGCAAGGGAAGACCGCCTTTTCCGGCGGTGGAACCCCGAAGACTGGCTGTTTCCTCCTAAATTTTTTAGCCGCCAAATTCCCAGATTAGCTGGCCGCGCCAGGGATTTTTTACTCTTATGGCGTATTTTAATTTAATAGTCAGTAAAGTTTGGGGAG